>DATHRY010000340.1:0-5175 GCA_035464715.1 Longimicrobiales bacterium | reverse complement strand
CCGGGGCCGTAGCCCGGGCCCCAACCCGGATACCAGCCGCCCCAGCCGGGATACCATCCCCACCATCCCCACCATCCGCCTCCCGGTACCCACCAGTTGAAGGTGGTGGAGCTCACGCCCACCGTCACCACGAAGTCGGGTGGGGTCGCCGCGTCCTCGAATACGCGGGTATACCCCAGCGCTGCGAACTGCCCCGCCACCGCGTCCAGGATCTCCTGGTCGTAGGTCCGGTCGATGTCCTCTTCGTCGCCTTCCCCGGCCCGGACGATGGAATCCGGCATGGCGAAGGTGCCGGGCCCGAATGCGAATGCCGTATCGTAGGCCGTGATCACGAGATCGGCCTCGCTGATGTCGCTCACCCCCCCGGGGTAGCACGCCGCGGCCCCCAGGGCCACGAGCGCCGCCACCAGGGCGAACCCCGCGGGGCGCCTACCCTGTCTCTCACTCCCCATCTCATCCTCCCGGTAACGTAGAAAGAGATCCCGAAACGGCGGGCGAGGAGCCCGCGTTCAATCGGCCTGCGCCTAAGGACTCAGGAGCATATCCAAGGCCTTTGTGGGAGCCAATGGCCATTCCTCGCTCGATGGGTGCCGAGCGTCCACCGATAGACTATCCGCCCGATCCGGGCGGGTCCGTCGGGAGGGCGCCGTGAACCGCGTCGGGGGATTCCCCCGGCTCCCGCGCCCGCCTAGCGCCCGTCCAGGGTGTCCCGTCCCGTGAGCCGCTCACGGATGGCCCGGGCCCGCTCCTGCCGGTCGGCCCGGCGGAGCTGGTCGTCGAGGCCCACCAGGTATTCGGTCCACCGGTCTGCCCTCTCCAGGTCCCAGGGCAGGGCGCCGAAGCCGCAGCGGGCGGCGCCGGTCCCCCCGCAGAGGGGCAGGGCGCGGCCGTCCAGCACCACGCGCCCCGGCTGGAGGGCGGCCCCGGCCGCCGGATCCCCCCAGGTCGAGACCAGTCGCGCGTCGCGGGAGACCACGGACGAGGGCCGGGCCGGAGCGGCCTCGAAGGCCGTCGCGAAGAGGGTGCGGGCCAGGGCGGAGGAGGGCGCGGCGGGGAGCTCCGCGGGCCTCAGCCGGCGATCCGGAGCGGTCGATCGGAGGAGGGTGGCGGCGCGCGTCCGGGGGCGGGGATCCGGCAGGACCGGCAGGATCTCCGCGAAGGTGCCCTCGTGTCGGGCGGCGGCCGCCGGCGACGGAGGGGTGGGATCGGGAAGGACGGGTCGGGCGAGGGGGGGAGGAGCCAGCACCACGAGTCGTGTCCCGAAGTCCTCCACGGAGGTGGGACCCGCGTAGGGGGCGGCCGTAGCCGGGACCGAGACGTGGAGGGCGAGGCCCCCGAGATGCAGGGCCAGCGACAAGGTCACGCCCACCACCAGGGCCCGGCGGTCCCGCCTGCGGCGGGCCTCCAGGGCCTTCAGCGCGTTGGAGATCCCGTGCAAGGGAGCCTCCCGATGGGTCGAAGCGCATGGACTTCGGATGGCGGTGCGGATATTTCCTCAGACGCTTCTCGGGGCTACAGGGTTCCTTCAGGCTCCGATGCCGGGCCCGCCGTCGGAGGGCCGGCTAGGGGTGGGGCCCCGGGTGCGGAGTCGTCTGCCCGGGCCTCAGGACCACCGCCGCCAGCACCGCCGTCGCCAGCAGCAGCACGGCGTTGATCCGTTCGGCGGCCTGGAAGCCCGCCGAGAACGCGGCACCCCCGACGTTCTCCATCCCCGAGATCCCCGCGAAGAGGGGCAGCAGGGGGACGGCCAGCAGCTGGGCCGAACGGGCCACGGCGTTGTTCACGCCGGCGGCCACCCCGGAATGGATGTCCTCGACCGCGGAGAGGGCCGCGCTGGTGAGGGGGGCGATCGTCAGCGAGAGTCCCGTCCCGTAGACGACCACGCCGGGCAGGATCCGGGTCCAGTAGTCGGCGTCGACCCCCACCCGGGCCAGGAGGAGAGCGCCCACGGCCGCCACCGCAGGGCCGGCCACGAGGAGGGGCTTCTGGCCCCACTGTCCGCTCCACCGGCCGGCGAGGGGCGAGACGACGAGCATGATCGCCGTGATGGGGGAGAGGGCCAGGCCCGCCCCCAGGGCCGAGTAGCCGAGCACCCGCTGGAGCTGGATGGTGAGCAGGAAGAAGTTGCCCGAGAGGGTGAAGTACATCCCCACGGTCACGAGGTTGGCGCCGACGAATCCCCTGTGCTTGAAGAAGCGGAAGGGGAGCATGGGGCGGGCGTGGCTCCGCTCCGCGTCCACGAACCCCACCAGCGCCACCAGCCCCAGCCCGCCGGCCACCAGCACCGCGGGGTCCCGCCATCCCCACTCGGGTCCCTGGGTGAGGGCGAAGACGATGCCTCCCAGCGTGGCGGCGGCGAGGACCGCCCCCACCGAGTCCATCGGGCGGGTGTCCCGGCGGGACGAGGGGACGGCACGGGTCGCCACCAGGAGCGCCAGGAGGCCCAGGGGGACGTTCAGCCAGAAGATGGCCCGCCAGGTCCACACGTCCACCAGCCACCCCCCGAGGAGCGGGCCCACGAGTGTGGACAGCCCGGTGATGCCGGACCACAGCCCCAGCGCCCGTCCCCGGTGCTCCTGCACGAAGGACGTCTGCACCAGGGAGAGGCTCGCGGGGATCAGGATCGCCGCCGCCACCCCCTGGAGGGCCCGGGCCCCGATCAGGGTGCCGGAGTCCGGGGCGATGCCGCACAGCACCGAGGCCAGGGCGAAGGCGACGACGCCCCGCATGAAGGCGCGGCGGCGCCCCCACCGGTCCGACAGCGCTCCGCCCGGAAGGACCATCGCCGACAGCGTGATCAGATAGGCGTTGAGGATCCACTGGAACCCGGAGAAGCTCGTGCCCATCTCCCGGGCCATGGCCGGCAGGGCCACGTTGACCGCCGTCCCGTCCAGGAAGGGCATGGCGGAGCCCAGGATGGACGCCAGGAGGGTGAGCCGCCCCTCGGGGGAGTCCAGGGAGAGGCGGCGGGGTGGATCCCCGGGTGTGTCGTCGGCCACGTCGGGTGTGCTAGATCTCGCCCCGGCGGGCGAACTCCGCGATGTGCTCCCCGGCCCGGAAGGCCAGCGCCTGGATCGTCATGGTGGGCTGGCCCCGTCCCGAGGTCACCAGGCTGCTCCCGTCGCAGATGAAGAGGTTGGAGACGTCGTGGCTCCGATGATACCGGTCCACGACCGACTCGGCGGGATCGTCGCCCATGCGGCAGGTCCCCAGGAAGTGGGCCGCTTGGGAGGAGACGCCGACGGGAGGCCCGAACACCTCCTCCGCTCCGGCGGCCTCCAGAAGCTCCATGCCCCGCGCCTGCAGGAAGCGCATGAGGGAGAGGTCGTCGGGGTGGTCTTCGTAGGTCACGCGGATGGCCGCCCGCCCCCAGGCGTCCTTCAGCTCGGGGTCGAGGGTGATGGTGTTCCGCTCCAAGGGGAGGGAGGTGCCGTGTCCGGCGAAGCTCGCGTGGCGGGTGTAGGTGCGCGCCATGCGGGCCTTGAACTCCGGGCCCCAGGACGGCTCGTCGGGGTGGAGGCCCTCGAACAGGGCGAAGAAGAGGTGCCCCAGCGTGGAGCGGGCGTCGATCCCGCCTCCCCCGTAGAAGCCCCGCCGGGGATCGCTGTCGTAGAAGTCCATGCACACCCGGGTCGCCATGATCCCCTTGTACTCGTTGAGCGGCTCCGGGAAGATGCCGAGGGCGGTGGAGTTGGTGTTGAACATGAGGTTCTTCCCCACCTTGCCACTGGAGTTCGCGAGCCCGTCCGGGTGTCGCGAGGTCTCCGAGAGGAAGAGGAGGCGGGGGGTCTCGGCGCCGTTGGCGGCCAGGATCACGGCCCGGGTCCGCTGCCCCTGCTCGACGCCGTCCCGGTCCAGGTACACGACCCGCCGCACCCGGTCCGAGGCGTCCACCTCGATGCGATGGACCACCGACCGGTCCCGGATCTCGCAGTTCCCGGTGGCCTCGGCCACGGGGATCATGGCGGCGAGGGTCGACGACTTGGCGCCCACCTCGCAGCCGTGGCCCCAGCAGTAGCCGCAGTTGATGCAGGCGGCCCGGCCGTTGTGGGGGCGGGACAGGATCGCCACCGGAGCCGGGGCGGAGGTCCACCCCAGGGCCTCGGCGCCCCGGCGCATGAGCACGCCCGCCGACTTCGTGTGCATCGGCGGCGTGGGGTACGGGCGGGAGCGGACGGGATCCCCCGGGCCCGGCGCGCCGGAGACGCCCACCTCCCAGTCCACCTTGGTGTAGTAGGGCTCCAGCTCCTCGTAGGTGAGGGGCCAGTCCACGAGGCTGGTCCCGGAGATCGGACCGAGGACGCTCCGCTCGTTGAAGTCGACGGGGCGGAGCCGCCAGTAGTTCGCCGCGAAGTGCAGGCTGCTCCCGCCGACGGCCTTCGCATAGAACATCTGGGGCAGGACGGCGGCGGGGACGGCGTCGTCCTCGGGGCGCTGGCGCCAGGAATGGGGGTAGTCTCCCAGCGAGCCGATCAGCCCCCCGGTGAAGAAGTCCTGAAGCTCGTCGTGGCCGAACTGGTACGGCCGCAGGTACGGGCCCTGCTCCATCACCACGACGCTGAAGCCGGCGCTGGACAGCTCCTTGGCCAGCACGCCGCCGGCGGCGCCGGAGCCCACGATGACGAAGTCGACCTCCTCGTCCGTCCGGTAGCGACGCACCTCCTGCATCACGCGCCCCCCTCGTCGTCCCGGGCGTCGTAGTACCCGAACGGGGGCAGGTACGCCGGCGCCGTCTCGTACCCCAGGAGCGCCCATCCCACCTGGTCCCGGTTCCCGCCGTGGTCCGGGTGGGAGAACATGCCCAGCATCACCAGGAGCCGCACGAGGCCGAACAGCCCGCCCTGGGCCTCCATGTCCCGGAGGACGTCGGCCTGGGTGGCCTCGGAGAGGTCCGCGAAGCCGTCCAGGCCGTCGTGGTTCTCCCGGACCCGGTCCTGCAGGGCGGCGAGCCACCCGCGGACCGGCGGCAGGTACGGCGCGAAGAACGAGTCCAGGGCGCGATCGATGAAGTGGACCACCCCCGCCTCGCGGGCCCCGGGCGTGTCATCCGTGGGGATCATCACCGCGGAGACCGCCTCCAGGTCCGCTGCCTCCCGGGGGGTGAGGACCTGGAACGGGAGTCTCTCCCTGAGGGCGCGGCGGGCGTGGAGACCCGCCGCCTCGAGGGCGGGGGTC
>DATHRY010000339.1:0-14219 GCA_035464715.1 Longimicrobiales bacterium | reverse complement strand
GCCCGGCCGATCCGCCGGGAGTAGAACATGCGGCCGCCGGAGGTGTTGCGGCCGAAGTCGAAGATCTCGCTCCCCTCGACGAAGAAGGGGCGGCGCTCCTCGTAGAAGACCTCGTACACGCCCAGGTTGACCACCGCCGGGTCCAGCTCGACCTGTCCGAAGTCCGGGTTGATGGTGGCGTTGAGGGTGAGGGTCGAGGTGGTCCGCCAGCGCAGGTCGAGACCCGTGGACCCGAAGTACTCGGTGGGCTCCCGCAGCGGGTTGGCGCCGGGGTCGATGTGCTCGCTCCGGGCCACCACGTAGGGGAGGAGCTCCAGCGTGTTCCCCTGCTCGATGTCCTCCACGCCCAGGAGGTGCCCGTAGGTCGGGATGCCGCCCCGCTGGGTCTTGGGCACGTAGGTCGAGGTGGAGTATTCGCCCCGGCGCCCGATGAGCCGCTCCAGGAGGAGGCCCCAGACCTGCTCCCGGTCCTCGGAGAAGCGGATCTGGGAGAAGGGGATCCTGTACTCGGCGATCCAGCCCTCGTCGTCCACCGTCGTGGCGACCTCCCACACGGCGTCCCAGGAGTTGTCGTCGCCCTCTCCCCCGCTCCCGGTGACGGCCTTCACGGCATCCCGTTGGACGCCCGCCGGGTTCACGTCGAAGACGAATCCGGTCCGATGGCCGTGGTAGGAGTCGATGACCACCCCGAACCAGTCCGAGTCCAGGAGCGACATGTCCCGGCGCCCCATGCGGCTCTGGACCTGTCCCCGGTCGTACAGGCGCACACCGATGTAGAGGGCCTCCCGATCGTAGAGGATCCGGGCCTCGGTGCGCTCGCTGGCGGGCGCGCCCTCGTCCGGGTCCACCTGGGTGAAGTCGTCGATCACCTGGGCCCCGGCCCAGGCCGCTTCGTCCAGACGGCCGTCGATGGAGATCGAGGCGTCCGTGGGGCTGGCGTAGTGCATCGGGCGGTCCGTGACGTGGGGGCCACCCGCGCCACCGTCACCTTCCTGGGCCGCCACCGGCACCGCCAGGAGGGTGCCGAGGACGAGGGCTGCGGCGCCCAGGTACGGTGCGCGGCCTCGCGTCTGATCGAGGACGGGACGCCGGGCGCCCGTTGGGGACGGTGAACGATGCATGTGGTGCGCGGCCTGCGGGATGGATGGACGGAAACGAACCCATGAATCTAGACGGAATACGGACCGGGAGGGTTTACGATGTCTTCATGGTGGGTGCGGGGCGTGTCCGGGGTTCGGGCTCCATCCGGCGCGGACGGTGGTGGGTCCGCGACGGGGACGCGAGCGTCGCTCCATGCTCGGGGGACCAGGTGTGGTGGGCCCTCGGGCGGCGGCCTACCTTGGCCCGCCTGCCCGCCGTTCCCCCTCCCAGCCGCCGGACGCCCGATGCGATCCACCGCCCTCGCCCTCTCCCTCACCCTCGCTCTCCTCGCCGGGGCTGCACCCGCCACCGCGCAAGCCACCGAGGGCATCGATCCCCGCATCATGGGCCTCCTCGAGGAGGTCTCCGCGGACAACATGGCGGAATATCTCCGGGTGCTGACCGACTTCGAGACCCGTCACACCATGAGCGTGGACCTGGGGCCCGACCGGGGGATCGTGCCGGCCCGGGAGTACATCCTGGAGACCTTCCGTGGGTTCTCGCCGCGGCTGGACGCCTCCCTGGACTGCTACACGATCCCGCCCCAGGGCCGGATCCCCGGCGAGGTGGACCTGTGCAACGTCATGGCCGTCCTCCCCGGCCGGAGCGACCGCCGGGTCTACGTCAGCGGCCACTACGACACGGTGGCCCGGCGGGAGGACACGGGGAGCTTCGACTGGACCCGCTGGGACAATCCCGCCCCGGGGGCGAACGACGACGGCAGCGGGACCGTCCTGACCATGGAGCTGGCCCGGGTCTTCGCCCAGAGCGGGCTCGAGTTCGACGCCACCTTGGTCTTCATCGCCCTGGCCGCCGAGGAGGAGGGGCTGGTGGGGGCGACGCTCCACGCCCAGCGGGCCGCCGAGGAGGAGACCCGGATCGACGCCGTCTTCAACAACGACATCATCGGCAACTCGGTGGGCGGCAACGGCATCGTGGACGGGCGCACCGTGCGGGTCTTCTCGGAGGGGCCCATGGACTCCCCGTCCCGCCAGATGGCCCGCTTCATCCGACGCCAGGCCGGCCGGTACGTGCCGGGCCACGAGGTGCGGCTCATCGCCCGGGAGGACCGCTTCGGCCGGGGCGGGGACCACACGGCCTTCAACCGGCTCGGGTACGCGGGGGTGCGCTTCAGCGAGTCCCGGGAGAACTACGCCCGCCAGCACGAGCCGGCCGACACCTGGGACGGCGTGGACTTCGAATACCTGGCGCGGAACGCCCGGGTGAACGCCGCGGCGGTGGCCACCGTGGCCCTGGCCCCCGCGGCCCCGGTGATCGACACCGGCCGGGGGCCCATGCTGGGCCGGGGGGAGTCGGGGTACGACGCCCACCTGCGCTGGCAGGAGAGCGACGGGGCCGTGGGCTACCGGATCGTCTGGCGGGAGGCCTGGACGCCCGACTGGCAGCACGAGCTCACGGTGGGCCCCGGCACCGAGCACGTGCTGCCCGACATTTCCATCGACGACTACATCTTCGGGATCGCCGCCATCGGGCCGGGCGGCCACGAGAGCCTCGTGTCCCCCTACGTCCGGGCGCCCCGGGGGTTCACCCGGGTGGAGGAGGTGGGGCGCTAGTCTCCCCCCGCCCCCCCCTCCCGGCGCACGATGCGGGACCCGTTCCCCTGGCTCGCCGCCACGACCGCGCCCGCCGCGTCCCGTTCGAAGCGGATCACGGTGCCGTCGCCCGGATCGAAGAAGGCGTCCACGGTGTCGGCCGCGGGTCGCAGGGTCACCGGCTCCTGGCCGTCCAGGACCACCCTCAGGCCACCGTCCTCGGCGCGGATCGTCACGACCAGGTTGGAGTCGGACTCGGCCACGTACTCGCCCGCGTAGGCCGCAGCCTCCTCCGGAACCAGGGGACGCGTGGCCCGGGCGACCGGCGCGAAGTCCCGCCACCCGTAGACGTGGGCCAGGGACCGGAGGATCTCCCCGATCAGCGCCGAGCCCCGGTCGCCGTTGGTCATGATCACCGCCCCGTCGCCGGTGTCCCGATAGACGACCCACTGGCTGCGGAACCCCTCGTTGGCGCCGCCGTGCCCGAAGCGGATGCTGTCTCCCGCACCGTTCAGCCCGAACCCCAGCCCCCAGTTCTGGAAGGCGGGATCCCCGGGGTGGTTCGGGGTCATGGCCGCCTCGAGGGTGGCCGGAGAGACGAAGCCGGTGCTGTCGCCCTCCAGGATGTCCAGGAGCCGGACCGAGAGCTCGGCGAGCTCGGTGGGGGTGGTCCAGAGGCCGGCGGCGGCCTGCTCGGGATAGGAGTGCCATTCGCCCGGGACCTCGTCGCCGTTCCCCCGATAGCCCCGGGCCGCTTCCGGCCAACGGTCCTCCGGGAGGGGCTGCGCGTAGGTCGACCGCTCCATCCCCGCCGGGCCCAGCACCCGCTCCCGGGCGGCCTCCTCGAAGGGCATCCCCGTGGCGTCCTCCACCACCTGCTCCATGATCGTGTACCCACCTCCGGAGTAGCGCATGCTGGTGCCCGGCACCTTGAAGACCCGGACCTCCTCGGTGTTGCCCAGCCCGTCCAGGACCTGGGCGTTGGAGGGGAGGGGCTGGTCGGGCCCGAAGGCCCGATCCTTCCGGTACCCGGGGAAGCCCCACACCGTGGTGCCGGCGCTGTGGGTCATGAGCCCCCGGAGCGTCACGGCGGAATCCGCGGTGAACTCGTTGTCGGGGAGCCGCCAGCGGGTGAGGAACCGGTTCGCCGGCGCGTCCAGCTCGACGCGTCCCTCCTCCACGAGGGTGAGGGCCACGAGGGCCGCCACCGGCTTGGACATGGAGGCCGCCTGGAAGAGCGTCTCGGGGGTGGCGGGCGTCCGGGCCTCCACGTCCGCGAGCCCCCAGGCCCGGCTCCACAGGACCTCGCCCCCCTGCAGCACCGCGACGCTGACGGCGGGCACCCGGTGGTGGTCCATCCGCTCCTCCAGGTCCCACAGCACCTCCGGCTGGCCCTCGATCTGGACGGCGGGCATGAGGTTGGCCGCCACCGCGTCGGCTCCGGGCCCGGGCTCCTCCGGCTGGGGAGCGTCTCGACAGGCCGAAAGGCCCACGAGCAGGGACGCCACGAGAAGAGCGGAGGTGGCGGGTGGGATCTGAGGGCGGGGTCGGGACATGAGGTGGGGGGCGGCGGGAGGAGGGAGGGGACCGGGTCGTCGGTCGGCGCTCACGGCGGCGGGGCCCAGCCCATGGTCCGGCACAGGTCCTTCAGCGCCCGGCGGTAGGCCCGATCCGTGACATAGTAGCGGTGCCGCGGCGAGTCTACGAAACGGCGGCCGCCGGTGAGGTCGGGCCGATCGTTCGCCACCCGCTCCGCGAGACGCCCGGCACCGTCTCCCCCGTCGCGCACGGCGGCGAGCGCGTCCGCCACCACCGCCGCCTGGGCGCCGAAGAGCCCGTAGGCCGCGCCGTCCGTCTCGAAGAGGCCCATGACGAAAAGGGTCGGATGGCTCCGGTGCAGGAGGTTCAGATAGAGGTCCTCCGAGGGGATCTCCCGGTCACCCGCCGCGCCGTCCGGGAGTTCCAGGAACGGGAAGATCCGCCGGTAGCCGGTGGCCAGGATCACCAGATCCACCCTCTCCCGGGTGCCGTCCACGAAGCGGACGCCGTCCCCGTCGAGGCGCTCCACGTCGGGGCGGGCGTGCAGGTCGCCGTGGCCCAGGTGGTGGAGGACCTGGGTGTTCATGATGGGATGCGAGGCCAGGACGTGGTGGTCCGGCCGGGGGAGTCCGTAGCGGCGGAGGTCTCCCACCAGAACCCGGTCCAGCAAGAACGAGAAGAGCCGGCGCTCGAGCCAGGCGGGCAGTGGCGGCCCCCCGTGGGCGAAGACGTCCGCCGGTGTGCCGAAGACGTACTTGGGCACGAAGCGGTAGCCGCGCCGCAGGCTCAGGAAGGCCCTGTCCGCGGTGCGGGCGGCGTCGCAGGCGATGTCCACGCCCGAGTTGCCGGCGCCCACCACCAGCACCCTCCGCCCCCGGAGCTCCTCCGGGGAGGTGTAGTGGAACGAATGGCGCACCTCCCCCTCGAACGTCCCGGGGAGCTCCGGCACGTTGGGATGCCAGTTGGCCCCGGTGGCGAGGACCAGCCCGGCGAACTCCCGGGTCTCCTCCCCGGTCCCGTTCCGGACCAGGGTGAGCCGCCACCTCTCCGGATCGCCGCCGGCCCGGGCCACGGGCACCGCCTTCGCGACGCGGGTCCGCATGAGGGCATCGTCCGACAGACCGTGGCGTTCCGCATACGAACGGATGTATCGAAGCACCAGATCGTGTCGGGGGTAGTCGGGGAAATCGTCGGGCATGGGATGACCCGGAAAGCCAGACAACGAACGGGAGGAGATGAAGTGGGCCGACCGATACATGGGGGTCTCGGGTCGGTCGATGTCCCAGATGCCCCCGATCGCCGGTCCCTCGTCCACGATCTGGAACGGAATTTGCTTTTCTTTGAGAGCGGCGGCCGCCGCGAGGCCCGCCGGTCCGGCGCCGACGATGCAGACGGATTCCATGGCGGAGACGACGGGGTGACGGGACGGGGCGGAAACACCGTTTGCAATGGCGCGGCGGGCGAAGATTGAACATAGTATGGGCTCCGCACGCCCTGGCAATTGGCCCCGGAACCGGCCCGACGTTCCCACCGATGATGACCGTCTGGCGATAGATGATCCACTGCAGCTGGCGCGTTTCATGACCTCCGCGAACGGGGACGGTACCGCCGATCCTCAGCGGCGGCTGTTCCTGGTGGACCTCTCGGGGACCCCGGACAACCGCCGTGCCACGCGTTTCCTGGCACGCATGTGGGTGTCGGCGCATGCGTGGATCCGTAGCCTGCGGGGCGAGCCGGGACCCCAGGTGCTGGTCTTCGCGCCCGCCGCGGACGGCAAATCGGTCAAGTGGCCGAGGAGCGCCGAGCTCATCTTCGCCGACGAGCTCCTCGACCTGGACACCCTCGAGGAGATCGACGACTGGGTCACCGAGCTCTCCGGCCGGATCGTCGACGCCCTGGAGAGTCGGTGGCCGCAGGTGGCCGGGATCTCGCTGGGGCAGCTCAACCGTCTGGACGTCCAGGACTTCCTGCTGGGGTACGCCCGGGTCACGGAGAGCCTCCGCCGGGCACTCGACGTCCACGCGCCGGGGGACTGCGTGATCCTGTCCGGATACCCGGAGGTCGGGAAGGCCATGCGACGGGACATGGAGGCCAGGCAGGAGAAGGTCCGGGTCCGGGCCCTGCCGTCCCTGCGCCCGCCCGCCGCGCTCACGACGGAATTCGGGCGGGACGAGGGGCTGGACGTGGGGTTGAAGGAGCTGGCGCCCCGGGTGCTCCTGGTCTCCGAGAGCGTGCCCATGGCCGGCCTCTTCGGGAGCGTCGAGCGGGAGCTGACCGCCGAGGGGATCACCCCCTGGCTCCGGGTCCAGTTCGGGAACGAGGACGGAGGGATGGAGTGGCGGCCCGAAGGGGCGGTGCTCCACCTGCGGCGCCCCGATCAGGAGCAGCCCCGTCTTCCCTCTGGATTCCGGGATCTCCGGGCGGCCATCGAGCACCTCGACGTCGCGTCCCCGGGGCCCTACCACCCACCGGTGGAGATGCTGCTCCGGTCCTTGTTGATGCGGAACGTACCGCGTCAGCTCCGCCACCTGGAGCGCATGCGCCGTGTCATCGACGCCACCCGCCCGGAGCTCGTGGTGGTGGGGAACGACCGCTGGTGGCTCGGGCTCACCGCGGTGCTCCTGGCCCGGGAGGCGGGGATCCCCACCCTCGCGGTCCAGGACGGCGTCGCCTGGTACATGCCCATGTGGGGCGTGTGGTCCGCCGACCGGGTGGCGGTGAACGGCCCCCAGCTCGGGGACTTCCTCGTCCGCCACGGGCTGTCGCGGGAGCGGATCAACGTGGTGGGGCAGCCGCGCTACGACGACTACAACGCCAAGGCCGCGGCCTCGGTGCGGGAGGACGCCCGGGCGGACCTGGGGCTGGCCGAGGGCGAGTTCTCGGTCCTCTTCGCCACCCAGCCCGACCAGGACAGCTCCTACGTGCGGAGCGTGGTGGAGGCGATCCTCGCCGTTCCCGACGTCACGCTGCTCCTGCGCCCGCATCCCTCCACCGGCGCCCGGGCCCTGGAGGAGATCCGGTCCCTGGTCCAGGGAGACCGGACGAAGTGGTGCGGCGGCAACGACATCTTCCAGCTCATCTCCGCCTCGGACGTCGTGGTGGTCCAGTATTCCACGGTCGCCCTCGAGGCGGCGATCCTGGGCCGACCGGTGATCACCGCCAATCTCACGGGGCTCCGGGCCACGGTCCCCTACGCGGAGATCGGCATCTCGGTGGAGGCACGCTCCCCGGCGCGGATCAGCGAGCTCGTCGCACAGGCCCGGGACGGAGCGCTGCGGGGGGCCGAGGCGGACGAGCGGATCCGCGAGGGAATCCATTTCCTCGTCGGACCCACGGACGGGAAGTCCGCCGCCCGGGTCAAAGACATCATTCAGGAGATGTTGGCCGGCGCCCGGTGAACCTCCGCCGCCCATCCGCGTCGGCACGTATCATGCAACCAGACCGCCTGGATCGGGCGGCAGTCTCCGTCGGTCCGCCTCCTTCCATTCACGCCAAGCGGCGCCCTGTACCACGGAGTACGTCTTGATGTCGGATCATCGCGCCCCGGAACGACCCCTCCGGATCGCCCAGATGCTGGAGTCCGACGGCCCCGGTGGCGCCGAGGTCGTCATGCTCCAGCTCTCCGAGGAACTCCGGAGGAAGGGACACGAGGTGGTCCACGTCGGCCCCGCCGTGGGCGAGGGGTGGCTGGGCGAGCGGTTCCGGGAGGCGGGATTCCCCTCGATGACCTTCCGACTGACCCGGCCGGTGGACTTCCGGTGCCTGAACGAGCTGACCGAGACGCTGCGGAAGGCCGAGGTGGACGTGGTCCACAGCCACGAGTTCACCATGTGCGTCTACGGCGCGGCGGCGGCCCGGCGTCTGGGGATCCCCCACGTCACCACCATGCACGGCAGCCAGACCGTCATGGAGAAGCTTCGCCGCCGGGTGGCCCTGCGCTGGGCCTTCCGCCACGCCAAGCTGGTGGTGGCGTGCTCCGAGGCGACCCGTGTGGACGTGGAGGATCGTCTGGGCCTGAAGGCCGGCACCGTCCACGCCGTCCGCAACGGGGTGCCGGAGCGGCCGGGTCGGCGGGCGCCCATCCGGGAGGAGCTCGGGCTGAGCGAGGACGAGCTCCTGGTGGTGGCCGTGGGGAACGTGGTTCCCCGGAAGGGGCACCTGATCATGCTCCGGGCCCTGGCCCGCCTGGAGGACGAGGGGCTGGACGTCCCGTGGCGGGTGGCGGTGGCCGGGGACAAACGTGACGCCGTCCCGGACATCGAGGCCCTGATCGCGGAGCGGGGGTGGGGGGACCGGGTGCATCTGCTGGGCGCCCGCGACGACGTGCCGGATCTCCTGGCGGGGGCCGACGTCTTCTGCATGCCGTCCCTGTGGGAGGGCCTCCCCCTGGCGGTCCTCGAGGCCATGTTCGCGGGCCTCCCGGTGGTGGCGTCCCGGACGTCCGGGATCCCCGAAGCCATCGACTCGGATCGGGTCGGGCTACTCTCGCCCCCGGGAGAGGACGCTCCGTTGGCCGAGAACCTCGGTGCGGTCCTGCGGGATCCGGAGCTGCGGCGGGCCCTGGGCGAGGCCGGCCGGGAGCGGGCGCTGTCGGAGTTCACCGTCTCCCGGATGGCGGACCGCTACCTCGCGTCCTACCGGGGGGAGCGCGCGTGAGCTCATCGGAGGAATCGGGCAACCGGGGGGAGGGCCTCCGGGCCAGGCTGGGGAAGCAGACGGCGATGTACACGCTGGGGCTGCTGGCCGGCCGGGCCCTGTCGTTCCTGTCGCTGCCCATCTACACCCGGCTCCTCACCCCCGCGGACTACGGGGTCATCCAGCTCATCGAGATGACCTTCGACATGCTGACGATCCTGGCGGGCTCCCGGATCGGGCACGGAGTCTTCCGCTTCTATCACAAGGCCACCCGGGACGAGGACAAGAAGGCCGTCCTGAGCACCGCCCTCACCGTCCTCTTCATCACCTTCTCGGTGATCGCGGTGGGCGCATGGACGTCGGCGGAGGCCCTGTCGGAGCTGATCTTCGGGTCGGAGCGGTATGCCACCGCCATCAAGATCGCGTCACTGAGCTTCCCCTGGGGCGGGGTCATGGGGGTCAGCATGGGCTACCTCCGCCTGAAGGGGCGCGCCGCCACCTTCGTCTCCCTGGGGCTGGTGAAGGCCCTCATCCAGCTGATCGTGGTGATGATCCTCCTGGGTGGGCTGGGCTGGGACCTGACGGGCGTGTTCGTCGGCACGCTGGTGGCCAACACCATCGTGGGGGGCGGCGTCGTCGCCTACCTCATCAAGTCCGCGGGCATCGGCTTCCAGGCGAAGGCCGCCCGGGACCTGATCCGCTTCGGGCTGCCCCTGGTAGTGACCCAGGTGGCCACGTTCTTCACCACCTTCGGCGACCGGTACTTCCTGCAGAACGCGGTGGGCGAGGCGGCGGTGGGGATCTACGCCCTGGCGTACAGCTTCGGCTTCCTGCTCTTCCAGCTGGGCTACTCGTCGTTCGACCAGGTGTGGGGACCCATGCGGTTCGAGGTGGCGAACCGAACCGACCGCGAGGTGGTGCTGCAGCGGGTGTTCCTCATCATGAACGTCCTGCTGGTCACCTCGGCGGTGGGGATCTCGATCTTCGTCTTCGACCTGCTGCGGATCATGTCCCCCGCCGAGTACTGGGGGGCCGCGGACTTCGTCCCCGTCATCCTCGTGGCCTACCTGTTCCAGGGCTGGTCGGCCTTCCTGGACCTGGGGATCCTGGTCCGGGAGGAGACCCGCTACGTGACCTACGCGAACTGGGCCGCCGCAGCCCTGGCGGGACTCGGCTACTGGTTCCTCATCCCCATCATCGGGGGATGGGGGGCCGCCTTCAGCACCGCCGCCGCCTTCGGCCTGCGGGCCTTGTTGATCAACCGGTTCGCCCAGCGGCTCTGGCCCGTGCACTACGAATGGGCGCCCGTCCGGCGACTTCTGGCGGTGGGGGTCGTGACCGTGGGACTGTCTCTCTTCATCCCCTTCATGCCCCTGGTGCCGTCCCTGGCCATCCGCAGCGTCGTGATGCTGGTGTTCGTCGTGATCGTGTGGAACATGAACGTCCTTCCGCCCGAGGAGGTGGAGGTGGCGCGGCGCAAGGTCCGGGAGCTGTGGGCGGCGGTCCGCCGGCGGGGGCTGGGGTGGTGGGTGCTGCGTCCCGGGAGTTGGTAGAGCCCCTGTGCCACCCGTGACGCGGCGCCGCGGCGTGAAGCAACGACGGCGGTAAGCAGCGGGCTCGCGTCCGTCCGCCGTTCCTCCGGCACGGCCCCGACCGACGCTTGCAGGCGATCTCCGCCGCGCCGACATTCCGGCTCCCCCCAACGGAGCACACCATGTCCGCCGTCCGCTCGCAGCGCCTCCGCCCCTTCGCCGGGCTCCTGGCCGGCCTCGCCCTGGTCCTCCCCGGAGCCCCCGCGGGGCCCACCGACCTGACCGCCCAGGAGGCGGTGTCTCCCGAGCGGTACCGGCAGATGGCGCGGGACCTCCTCGAAGAGCTCATCGAGATCGACAGCAACGTCGAGGACGGTGACATCACGGCCGCCGCCGAGGCGATGGCGGACCGCCTCCGGGCCGCCGGCTTTCCGGACGAGGACATCCTGGTCGGTGGCCCGACACCCACCAAGGGGAACCTGGTCGTCCGCTATCCCGGCCGGGATCCGAGCCTGAGGCCCCTCCTGGCCCTGGCCCACATCGACGTCGTGAGGGCGGACCCGGCGGACTGGACGATCCCGCCGTACCAGTTCCTGGAGCGGGACGGCTACTACTGGGGCCGGGGCGTCACCGACGACAAGGACGAGGCCGCCATCTACGTCGCGAACCTCATCCGCATGAAGGAGGAGGGCTTCGTCCCGGAGCGAGGGGTGGTGGTGGCCCTGACCGCCGACGAGGAGGGCGGCGACCACAACGGCGTGGTCTGGCTCCTGGAGAACCACCGGGACTGGATCGACGCCGCCTACGCGCTCAACGAGGGCGGAGGCGGGATGGAGCGGGAGGGCCGCCGGGTCTCCAACAACGTCCAGGCCAGCGAGAAGGTGTACCAGTCCTTCACCCTGGAGGCGACGAACCCCGGCGGGCACTCGTCGCTCCCGGTGAAGAAGAACGCCATCTACGACCTGTCCCGGGCGCTCCTGGCCGTGCAGGAGCACGACTTCCCCGTCATGCTCAACGAGGTGACCGAGGCGTACTTCTCCCGGACGGCGGACATCGTCGGAGGAGAGGTCGGGGACGCCATGCGGGCCGTCCTCGCGGACCCGGAGGACGCCGACGCCCTGGCCGTCCTGGCTCCGGAGCCCCAGTACAACGGGCGCCTGCGGACGACCTGCGTGGCCACGCAGCTCCAGGGCGGGCATGCCGAGAACGCCCTCCCGCAGCTGGCACGGGCCACGGTGAACTGCCGCATCGTGCCCACCCAGGATCCGGCCGACGTGGCGGCCACACTCCGGGAGCTCGCGGGCCCCGACGTCCGGGTGACGCCCATCCAGGACCCGCAGCCCTCGCCCCCCTCTCCCCTGACCGACGAGGTGCTGGGGGAGATCGAGCGCATCACCGGGGAGATGTGGCCCGGGGTGCCCGTGCTGCCCATCATGAGCACCGGGGCCACCGACGCCCTCTACCTCCGGAACGCCGGCATCCCCGTGTACGGGGTGAGCGGCCTCTTCCACGACGTGGACGACGTCCGGGCCCACGGCCAGGACGAGCGCATCCGCATCGAACACTTCCAGGAAGGCCAGGAGTTCCTGTACCGGCTGGTGAAGGCCCTGACGGCCGGTCGGGTCAGTTGAGGAGGGAGACGGGAATGCATCCGAGACTCGCAGCCATCGAACGGGAGATCCGCGAAGCCACCGACCGCCTCGACCGCCTCGTGGGTGGGCTCGACGAGGAGACCTGGGCCACGCGCCCGGGCGCCGGAGAATGGTCGGCGGCCGAATGCGTGGCCCACCTGAATCTCACGGCCGACGGGATGCTCCCCGGGCTGCGGGCCGGGGTGGAGGAGGCCGCGACCCTCGGAGGGTCGGGCCGCTACCGGTCCGATCCGGTGGGCTGGCTCTTCGCCAGCCTCGTCGGACCGCTGCCCCGCATCGCCGGTCGCCGTCGGGGACGGGTCTCGACGACCGCCCCCTTCGAACCGGGTCCGGACCTGCCCATGGCCGGGACGGTGGACCGGTTCCGGAAGGACCAGGCCGAGCTCCTGCGGCTCCTCGAGCGGGCGGACGGGCTCCCCCTGACCCGGGTGAAGGTCCAGTCTCCCTTCGTGGACCGGGTGCGCTACAACGCCTACTCGACCTTTCGGATCATCGTCCGGCACGAACACCGGCACCTGCAGCAGGCGGAGGAGGCGGTGGCGCGGGTGCGGGAGGCGAAGGACCGGGCCTGAGCCGACGACGGCCCGGTCCGGTCCCCCGACGGTCTTCTCAGCGGTGGAAGCGGTTCCCCGGCGTCCGGTCCGCGGGCGCCACCCTGAGCACCGGAAGCGTCTGGTGCTCCATCACGCGGATCATCGGCACCCGTTGGCGCTCCTCCATGATCTCCCGAACCCGCTCCCGGATCTGGGTCTGCTGCTGCGCGCTGAGGTCCGACATCTGCCGGTCGCCGAGCATGCGCGCCAGGACCTCCTCCTCGGACTCCGGGGTCTCCTCCAGGATGTGGTCCGCATAGCCCCAGGTGATGAGGTTGTCGTCGGTCTCGGGCTCCATGAGGTAGGTGATCAGGTTCCCCATGGACTGGGCCGTGGGGATCCAGAACCACCCCGGCACCGCCTCCACCTGCTCCGGCTCCTTCACCACCTCCACCGACTTCAGGTAGTGGCCCTGGAAGTACTCGTCGGTGCGGACCGCGGTGGCGTAGTACGTCTCGGCGTCCAGCTGGGCCGGCTCCCGGAACGTGTAGACCGCGATGTCGTGATCCATGAGCAGGGGGACCACGGCGGCCATGGACGGGGGCAGGAGGTAGCCCACGGGGCGGGGCGTGGTGCGGGTGGGCTCGTAGGAGAGCCACACCGGGACGTTCTCGAGGGCGTACCCTCCGGCGGCCGTCTCACTCGGCATCCACACGTCCTCGTCGCCCCGGTTCACCAGCTCGTAGTCCAGGACCACCGGGTTCGTGCCCGCCTGCCCGTCCCGGATCGCCCGCATGCGGGAGCCGGTGGTGAGGGCGCGGATCTCCTCCCGCCGCTCGGCGGCCACCTGGAGGATGCTGGTCAGGGCCAGGACGCCGCCCTGGATCTGGTGGTAGTACCGCTCCTCCTCCGGGATGGCCACCACCGTGCCGTTGGCCAGGACCCGCCGGCTGTTGCGGGGCGTCTCCAGCAGGATGCCGATGGAGTTGGTGAGGCCCGTGTACACGTGGTGCTTCCGGGGCTCCACCGAGGTGGATCCCCACCCGCGCCGCCCGTCGACCTCCCGCACGCCGGAGTAGTCGAAGGCCCGGTAGTCCGCAGCCTCCACCGCCGCCCGGATCCGGGGGAAGATGTGCTCGTAGGGGTAGGCCCGGAGCTCAGCGTCCGCGGCGGGGTTCAGCGTGCCCGGATAGGTGATGACGTACGGGTCCGAGCCGCCGTGGTGGCCGTCCACGTGGATGTCCGGGGTCCACTCCGTCATGACCTGGGTCACGTACGCGTTGATCTCCTGGGACTCGAGCTTCAGGTAGTCCCGGTTCATGTCGTAGCCGGCCTCGTTGGTGCGCCGGTCGGCCTCGCCCCCGTCCGGGTTCGTCAGCGGCGTGCCGATGACGATGATGTCCTCGAGTAGCGGCCGGAGGTCGCCGGCCACCAGCTCCCGGGCCACCAGCTGGAACGCCTCCTTGGGCGACACTTCGTTGCCGTGCACCGAGGGGGCCACGAAGACGATCGTCTTCCCGGACCGGATCGCGTCCTCGGCGTTCACGATGGGGTCCTCGCCGATGACGATGAGGGGCATCTCCCGCCCCATCAGCGTGGTCGTCATGGGCTGCAGGCTCATCAGCTCACTCATGG
>DATHRY010000338.1:0-2235 GCA_035464715.1 Longimicrobiales bacterium | reverse complement strand
ACGTCCTCGCTGAAGAGGAAGACGTCCTGGAGCACCAGGCCGACGCGGTTCCGCAGGTCGTCGAGCCGGAGGTCGGCGAGCGGCACGCCGTCCAGCAGGATCTCCCCCTCCTGGACGTCGTAGAAGCGCATGAGGAGGTTGATCAGGGTCGTCTTGCCGGCCCCGGTGTGGCCCACGATGGCCACCTTCTCCCCGGGGGCCACCCGGAAGCTCACGTGCCGCAGGACCCAGTCCCACTCGCCCTCCCCGTCCTTTCCGTACGCGAACGAGACGTCCCGGAACTCGATCTCGCCCCGGGTGACGGCCGGGAGTGCCGTGGGCGCGGCGGCGTCCCGGATCACCACCTCGGTGTCCAGGAGCTTGAAGATGCGCTCCGAGGAGGCCATGGCGCCCTGGAGGAGGTTGTACTTCTCGGACAGGTCCTGGATGGGCCGGAAGAACCGGCGTGCGTACTGCAGGAAGGCCGCCACCACCCCCACCGTCAGCGTCCCGGCCAGGATCCGCTCTCCCCCGGACCAGATGATCAGGGCCAGGGCGACGGAGGTGAAGAGCTCGATGACCGGGAAGAAGAGGGCGTAGTAGGTGATGCTCCTGAGGTGGGCCTCGAGGTAGTCCTGCTCGAGGGCGTCCTCCTTCTTCCGGTCCGCCGCTTCCCGGTTGAAGAGCTGCACCACGCGGATGCCGGTGATCCGCTCGTGGATGAACGAGTTGATGCGGGCCACCCGCACCCGGATGTCCCGATAGGCCTGGCGGATCCGTGAACGGAACAGGAAGGCGGTCCAGGCCACGAACGGAAGCACGGTGAAGCTCACCAGGGCGAGCTGCCAGTCCATGCTCACCATGGCCGCCACGATGAAGACCAGGGTGAAGACGTCGCCGAACACCGTGACCAGCCCCGACGAGAAGAGCTCGTTGAGGGTCTCCACGTCGGAGGTGATCCGGGTCATGAGGCGCCCGACCGGGGTCCGGTCGAAGTCCCGGAGGTCCATCTCCTGGAACTTGGCGAAGATCTCCGTCCGCAGGTCGTACATGACGCTCTGGCCGAGCCAGGTCGTCAGGAGGGCCTGCGCGTACTGCAGGAGGAAGGTGGCGCCCAGCGCCCCGAGGTATCCCAGCGCCAGGAGGCGCAGGTACGCTCCGTCCCCCTCGGGGATGGCCCGGTCGAGCGCCTGCTGGGTCAGCCAGGGGCCGATGATGGCGAGGCCCGACGCCAGGATCAGGAGGAAGACGGCCACGAGCGCCAGCCCCCAATATGGACGGAGGTATCGCAGGAGCCGCCGCATGAGCCGGGCGTCGTATGCCTTGCCCAGGGCTTCTTCTTCGATGGCGCCGACGGGCGGGGTCATGGGGCGGGCGGCACTCCGGGGGGTTGGGCATGAACGGCCCCGCCCGGGAGGATCGCGGCAGGTGGCTCGGCACCTGCGGGCCCCGTCCCGTCGAGGTCAAACAAGGTAACGTCGGGGCCGCGACCCGGAACAAGCGCAGGCCGTGCAGCGGGCCGAACCCGCCACCGACCGTCTAGAGCGACTCCAGGAAGAGCAGGAGCCGCCGAAGATCCGGCTCCGAAAGCCCCCGGAACGCCTCCCTGGAGGCGGCGCCCTCCCCGCCGTGGGCCTCGACGGCGGCGGGGAGGCTGCGGGCGCGGCCGTCGTGGAGGAAAGCCCGTCGGAGGCCCAGCCCCCAGAGGCGGGCGGTCCGGTGCTCCGTTGGCGCGGCGCCGGGGCCGCACACGCCGGCGAGCCCGGGGCCAAGGTCGTGGAGGAGGAGGTCCGAGTAGAGGGGGACGCGGACCCGGGAGAGGGCGGGGACGGCGTGGGCCCCCGTCTCCAGCTCCGGGACGTGGCATGCCGCGCAGCCAGTATCCCGGAAGACGATCTCCCCGGCGTCGATGGCGTCCCGGTCGGGGCCGGCGGCGGGGCGCCGGGGGGCCGGCGGCGCCAGGTAGCGAACGTACTCGGTGAGGAGCTCCATGCCCCTGCGGTCGATCTCCGGCTCCCCCATCGGGTCGGCGCCCGGCGGGATCGGGACCCCGTTGACGGCCTCCTCACGGGGATGGTCCGGGGTCGTGAAGCCGAGCTCGAACCGGAGGGCGGTGTCCACGAAACCCGCCAGGGTGGCCACCTCTCCCTTGCGGCCGAAGCGACCCGGCTGGCCGGACGCGTCCGTGCCGAGGCGGCCGGAGACCCCGTTCCCGTCGCGGTCCTCCGGGTCCGCCAGCGCCCGGAGCGTCGCCAG
>DATHRY010000337.1:0-2052 GCA_035464715.1 Longimicrobiales bacterium | reverse complement strand
GAGGGATGGGCGGCGGCCCGGCTGGGAGACCCGGCCCGGGTGGTGGTCGCGGTGAACGCCGACGACACGCGGCTCACCCTGGCGGACACCGGACTCTGCGCCCTGGACGTGCTGTACGACGCCCGGGACCCGAGGGTCCTGGAGCAGCGGGTGTTGGCCGCCCTGCCGGCGATGGATCCCGACGGGGCGTTGACCGCCGAACGGGGCGGGGACTGGGACGCCGACCAGCGATCCTTCGCCGAGATCGCCGAGCTGGGCGCGGCCCTCCGAGCCGTGGTGGCGGACGCCTCTCCCGCCATCGCGTCGGACTTCTGCCGCCCCAGCGAGAAGCCGGCCCGCACCGTCACGCCTGCCGCGGTGGCCGACGTGGTCGCCCGCGCCACCACGGCCCGGGGCGGCCTGTCCACCGCCCTGGCGTCGCTGGACGTGGCGCTGATGCCCTCCTCGGGGGCCGACCCGGATCCAGTGACCGTCCAGGTGGCTCTGGAGGGGGTGGCGGCGTACGGGGCCGTGGCGCCGGGCCTCCAGGACGAGAGTCCCGTCGCGGTGGGCCGGGTGGCGGCCGCCGAGGCCCGGCGCCGACTCCAGACAGCGGACCGCGTTCTGGCCGGGGCGCCGCTGCAGTCCGAGGACCTCCCGGAGCTCGCCGAGGCGCTCTTCGGAGAGGGCTTCCACCTGCTGCCGGCCATCGATCCGGGCCCGGCAGGGGATCTCTTCGACACCGTCTGGGGCGCCCTGAGCGTCCCCCGGCCCGAGCTGCGGCGCTTCGTGCGGGATGTCGGCTCGGTCCGTGCACCCGTCGCGCGCCTCTCCCGGGCGCTTCTCCTCTCCGAAGCCGTGGGCACCCCCGCCACGCTCGGGGTGGCCCAGCTCGCGGTGGGGGCCTACCCCTGGGTCGGCGGCACCCTGGGCGCCGACTTCCCCACGCCCGAAGAGCCGGTGACCAACGTGCTGGTCGATGCGCCGCCGGGGTGGGACGGGACGGTCCCCACCCACGCGCTCATGGTGGACCGCTGGACCGACGTCGTGCCCGTCCTGCGACCCGTGGGCGGCGAAGCGGAGAATGAGGAGCCCTCGGTGGAGGACCGCCGATCCTCCGGCCTCGCGGTGAACGCGGCGTCGGCCTCGGCCCGGGCGCCCCAGGCGGCCCTCCTGGCCATCACCGACGACGGTGAGCGGTGGACCACGGACCGGGTGCTCTCGGTGCTGGACGAGACCCTGGACCTCATGCAGCTCCGGGGCCTGCACCTGGCGAACGCGCCGGGGATCGGACGCTTCCTGCCGGCCATCCACCTGCCGGGCTGGTCCATCAGGAACGAGCGGGTCTTCGACCTGCGATTCGTGGCCGAGCACCCCCACCTCGCCGCCGCCCTGAAATTCGTTAAGGAGCTGTCATGAGCCCCCCCGACGACCTCCTGATCGTCAAGAAGTTCTCCCCGGTCCTGAACTTCACCCTGGGCGAGAGTCCGTCCTGGACCCGGCTCGAGCCCCAGTCGACCTCGGGGGACCCCACCCCGGGCATCGAGGCCCGCCTCCACGATCCCCTCTGGTCGCTGCTCCGCCAGTGGCAGCTGGCCGAGTTCGACGGGGAGGACGCGGGAACCCCCATCACGGTCGAGGTCCGGACGCGGACGTCGCCGGTGACGGCCTGGCAGCCCGGGGACCCGTCCAGCCGCCGCAGCCCCCGGCCCATGGACCCCACCCTGCCCCTGGACGCCCTGGTCGAACCGGAGGCGGTGCCCGACGACGCCCTCGGCCTGTGGGACCGGGCTGAGGCCGGCGCCTATCTGCTCGAGCTCCTCGAGGAGGCCGGCATGGACGCCCGGGCCGAGCTGGTGGGCGCCTGTCACCTCGACGTGTCCCCGGCTACTCCGGATGTGGACATCCCGGCCCATCACGCGGTGCCCGGAGCCCTGAGCGTGCTGGCCCGGACGACGCCCGACGGCGCCGTAGCGGCCGTCCAGCTGGAGGCCGGCTCTCCCCCCTGGCTCGCGGGTGCCTCGTCGGCCGCACTGGACGCGGCGGCGGCCTGGCTGGACTGGTTCCGGACCT
>DATHRY010000336.1:0-24509 GCA_035464715.1 Longimicrobiales bacterium | reverse complement strand
CACCCGGCGAGGAGCGCTTCGCCCACACCAACCGGGAGCAGCTCGACCTGGACGAGGCGCGCTGGGCCTTCGAGCGGTATCCCGCCCTGATCCAGGCCATGCAGGGGGCCCTGGCGGGCGTCACGGAGTAAGGTCCACCGGTCGCGATCCGCGGGTGTCAGCGGACGGGCCGACCTTCCTGACGCTCCGCCGCGATCCGGCACACCCCTTCGACCCGGAGGAAGTTGTCCTCCTCCCCGTACGCCTCCGCCGTCCGGCGGGCCGCGGCGCCCATGCGGGCCCGGACCGACGGGTCCGCCAGCTCCCGGAGCCGGCGGAAGATCGTCTCGGTGTCCGCCGGGTCGACGACGTAGCCGGACCCGCCCTCTTCCACCAGCTGGGCCGCACCGGCCCAGGGGCTGGTCAGGGGCGGGAGTCCCGCCCCCATGGCCTCCAGCACCACGAACCCGAAGGCGTCGTGCATGGACGGGTGCATGAAGACGTCGGCGGCCGCGAAGGCCCGGATCGCCGGGTGGACGACACCCGGCAGGTGGCAGGAGGCCCGGATTCCGAGCCGGCGCGCCCACCGCCGGGCCTGGGCCCGCTGGAGCGCCCCCGTGCCTCGGCCCGCCACGAGGAGGTGGGCGTCGATCCCGACGTCCCGCAGGCGCCGCACCTGCCGCATGCCCAGGTGGACGCCCTTCAGCCGGAAGTTGTGGGCCACAAAGAGGATGCACAGGGCGTCCTCCGGAATGCCGAACTCCCGCCGGGCCTCCGCCCGGTGGTGGCTCCGGCGCTCCGGGGAGAAGGTGGTGAGGTCGATGCCGTTGGGCACCACGTGGACCCGGTCCGGATCCAGGTCGTAGGTGTCCAGGATCTCCCGTTCCATGTAGCGGGACACGGCCAGCACCTCGGGTCGGGGCGAGTGGCCCTCGTAGAACCGGCGCTCCCGGCGCCGCTTGCCCCGTGTGGGCGGCAGGCCCCGGAGGAGGGCCCGGACGCCCCGCTCCACCGGGTGGGGGAAGGAACGGAGCTTCTGCCGGTACTGGTCGGTGCCGTACCCGGGCCGCAGGACGTTGGCCCGGATCCCGTCGTAGGCGTCGGACCGCTCCGGATTCAGGAGGAGGACGTCCAGCTCCAGCCCCCGGACCCTGGCCACCAGCTCCGCAGGGCGGAGGGTGGCCAGGGCGTGGAGCCGGCATTCCGGGACCTCGAGGTCGACCGGCGGATCCCGCCGGGTGACCAGCAGGTGGACGTCGTGTCCCCGTCCGCCGAGCCAACGGCCCAGCTCCCACAGGTACCGCTGCTGACCGCTGGGTCCCTCCGCGATCCGCAGGTCGATCCCGATCCGCACGGCGTCGCGGGTCCGCTACCGCCTCCGCCCGATCACTCGCCGCGTGCGGTGGGCGGTCCGGCGGGCGGCGACACCCGGGCGCCCGTGCTTCCCGCTGCGGCCTTCCGCCCCGCCGTCCCGCCGTCGCCCTGGACCTGGGCGGCGGGTGCGGCCTGGAGCGCCTTCCGGTTCGCGGCCCTCAGGACCTCCTCGAGATCGAGGCCCAGGCTCGACGCCAGCGCCTCCACCGTGCCCAGGGCGCCCCGGACCTTCTGGTTGACGGCGTTGGCGGCACCCGCGCCGTCGCCCCCGTCCAGGACCACCAACCGGTCGATGTCGACCCCCTCAACCGCACGCACAGAGGTCTCCAGCAGCTCGGGGAGCTTCTCGGCGATGAACACCGCGAAGGCCTGGTCGCCGCCGGCCTGGACCTGCTCGTAGAGCCGCCGCAGCACCTCGACCTGGGCCTTGCCTCGCTCCAGGATCGGCGCGGCCTCCGCCTCGGCCTGGGCCTTGGCGGCTTCCCGGGCGGCGTTGGCCGGCTCCACCACGTCGGCCCGGAGGCGCTCCTGCTCCCGCTGCACCCGCCGCACCTCCAGCTCCCGCTGGGCCTCGACCTCGGCCTGCTCGGCCTTCACCCGGGCGGTCCGCTCGGCGATCTCACCCTCCTCGTCCAGCTGGGCCTTCCGCACCCGGAGGCGGTTCTGGGCCTCGGCGACCGTCACCTCGGTGTCGGCCTCCCGGATCTCGGCGCGCCGCCGGGCCTCGGCCTGGGCCTCCCGGGTGTCCGCCGTGGCGTTCGCCTCGGCGATCTCGGCCTCCCGGACCGCCTCGGCGGCCTTCTTCCGGCCGATGGCCTCCAGGTAGCCCCGCTCGTCCGAGACGTTCTGGATCTTGAGCACGTCGAGGTGATAGCCCAGGGCCGCCAGGTCCTCGCCGGCGTCCTCGGACAGTGCCTTGGCGAACCCCAGCCGGTCCTCGTTCACCTCCTCCGGCGTCAGGGTGGCCAGCACCCCGCGCAGGTTCCCCATGAGGGTGTCCCGGGCCAGCCCCTGGATCTCGGCTTCGGTCTTCCCGAGGAGCCGCTCCACGGCGTTGTTGAAGACCGGCTCCGGATCGGAGGCGATCTTCACGTTGGCGATGGCCTCGACGTTCAGGGGGATGTTCCCCTTCGAGAAGGCGTTGTGCACCGAGAGCTCGATGGGAAAGGTCTCCAGGTTCATGTGCTGGACCGTCTCCACGATGGGGATGCGGAGGGTCCTGCCCCCGGTGATGGACCGATATCCGACCCGTTGCCCGTCGCTCAGGGCCCGGTTCCGGCCGGTGATGACCGCCGCCCGGTTCGGGGGGACGATGACGATCAGGGCCTGGAGGGTGGCCACGAGGACCACGAGGGCGACGAGGATGACGGCCGCGGTCGCCGCGACCATGAAGAGCCCGTCCATATTCGTCAGATCCATGAGATATGTGCTCCGTCGGTGAAGTGGGCCTTGTGCCCCCTCTACGAGTCCAGCAGCCGATCCTCTTCCAACGGGGTGACCCGGGCCACCCCGCCTTCCACGTCCACGACCAGGATGCGCTCCCACTCCGAAGGGTCGCCCCGCCCGGACGCGTGGGGCAGGGCCCGAAGCCGGAGCTGGCGGTCCCCCCGGAGCACGAGAATGGCGCCGGGGCTCCCTTCGCTCATGGGCAGGACCACGTGCCCCGTGAGTCCGCGGAAGGCCTCGTCTCCCAGCATGGCCCCGGATTCCGTCCGCTGGAGATACCCGAAGACCAGCGAGACCACGGCGCCGAGGACGAGACCCGTCGCAGCCGCGGCGACCAGCGTCGCCGTGCTCGACGCACCCAGGAAGCTCAAGACCGTGCCGGTGCCGCCGAACCCGAAGAGGGCGTAGATGAGGCTGCGGAGGCTGAAGATCTTCGACGCCGCCCCGTGGGCCTCCGACGCGTCGGCCGCGCTCCCCAGCTCCGCGGCCTCTCCGACGTCCCCGAGGCCATCCAGCTCGATCTCGCCGAAGTCCACGTCACTGCTCTCGCCCCCCAGGAGGGAGAGGACGAGGAGGCCCCCGCCGAGGATCAGGGAGAAGAGGTAGACGGCGGCCATGGGACCCTCGCTTGCGTGAAGTGGTTGCCCTCCGAAAGCTATCCGGTGGGCGGTGCGGACGCACCCCGGCCCGGGTCGATCGCGACCACCTTCGGAAATTGACCGGATTTCCCGGTTCGGTTAGCCTTCCTCCTCGGACCGCGCCCCCTCCCGGGGGCCCTTTTTTTGTCCTCGCTGCACCCCCTTCCACATGCTCAAGGTCGGAATCGTCGGGCTTCCCAACGTCGGGAAGTCCTCGCTCTTCAATGCCCTCACCGCGGTGGGCGCACCGTCGGAGAACTATCCCTTCTGCACGGTGGAGCCCAACGTCGGCATGGTCGAGGTCCCGGATCCCCGCCTGGACGAGATCCACGACCTGACGGGGTCGAAGACCAAGGTGCCCACGGTGATCCAGTTCGTGGACATCGCCGGCCTGGTGAAGGGAGCGTCCGAGGGGGAGGGCCTGGGCAACAAGTTCCTGGGCAACATCCGGGAGGTGGACGCCGTCGCCCACGTGCTCCGCTGCTTCGACGACCCGGACATCACCCACACCCTGGGGAGCGTGGACCCGGTGCGGGACCGGGAGATCGTCGAGCTGGAGCTGGTGCTGGCGGACCTGGAGGCCGTGGAGCGGCGCCTGGAGCGGGTGGCCAAGAAGGCCAAGAGCGGGGAGAAGGAGGCCAAGCAGGAGATGGCGGTCCTGGAGCGGGCCCAGGCCATCCTGGCCGACGGTCGCCCGGTGCGTTTCCTGGAGCTCGAGCCCGAGGAGCGTCGGATCCTGAAGGGGTTCCAGCTCCTGACCTCCAAGCCGGTCCTCTTCGTGGCCAACGTGTCCGAGGACGACCTCCCCGAGGGCACGAACCCCTGGGTGGAGGCGCTGCGCGCGTCCGTGGAGGCCGACGGCGCCGGACGTCTGGTGTCGATCTGCTCCAGCATCGAGGCGGAGATCGGCGAGCTGGAGGACGACGAGAAGGCCGAGTTCCTGGCCGCCCTCGGCCTCGAGGAGCCGGGTCTGAACCGGTTGATCCGGGAGGCCTACACCCTTCTGGACCTCATCACCTTCTTCACCACGGGTGAGAACGAGTCCCGGGCCTGGACCGTACGGTCCGGAAGCACGGCCCCGGAGGCCGCCGGCAGCATCCACACCGACTTCCAGCGGGGCTTCATCCGGGCCGAGACCATCGGCTACGAGGAGTTCCGGGGCATCGGCGACTGGAAGGCGGCCCGGGAGCAAGGCCGGCTGCGATCCGAGGGGAAGGAGTACGTGGTGGCCGACGCGGACATCATGCTGTTCCGGTTCAACGTGTAGCTCCGTCGAACCGGCGAGAACGACGTGCGCCCTGCCGCTGAACTGAGGGCGGTCTCTTCACGACCTTCGCCGAGGCGAACCGCGGGGATCCGGCCCCCGACCCCGAGCGGGTCGGGGGCCGCTTCGTTCCAGGGGACCTCCCGGTGCCCCCGGGGCCCTCGGTGTCTTCCACCCCCGCGCCGATCCCACTAGCTTTTCCGACTGACAACCATCCCGCTCCGCCCGGAAGGCGCGCCGCACGCCCCTTCCACGGTCGGCGGAGCCCGTACCCACACGGACCGAGGGAGCGCTCATGCGGCTCTACGAAGTTGTGTACATCCTGGATCCCGCCCTGGACGAGGACGGGGTCAACGCCCGGCTCGACAAGCACCACGGGGTGCTGGCGTCGGGCGGCGCCGAAGTCGTCGCCGTCGATCACTGGGGCCTCCGGCAGCTCGCCTACCCCATCGCCAACCAGGGGACCGGCTACTACGTCGTCGCCCACTTCAACTCCGGGCCGGATGCCCTTCCGGAGTTCGAGCGACAGCTGAAGCTCGACGACAACATCCTCCGCTACCTCCTGGTCCTGAACGAGGGCGAGCCGACCTCGGGCCTCTCGCTGGTCGCCGAGCGGCCGGAGTCGGCCGAGGGCGAAGCGCGGCCCGACGACGACGAGGACGAGGACGAGGACGAGGACGACGACGACGACTCCCCCCCCGAGTTCTCGGGCGGCCGGGGACGGCGCCGTCGGCACGAGGGGCCCCGGGTGACTCTCCTGAACTACAAGGACGTGTCCACCCTGTCCCGCTTCCTCACGGAGTCGGGCAAGATCCTGCCGAAGCGCACCACCAAGGTGGCCGCGCGGTTCCAGCGTCAGCTGGGCCGGGCCGTGAAGCGGGCCCGCTATCTCTCGCTCATTCCGTACATGCGGGATCACGAGGTCTAGTCGGGTGACCGACGCCCCGACCCCGGGCGGGCCGCCGGGGGAGGACGGACGGGAGTGGACGCGAGCCGCGGCCCTCCTCCTGTCCATCCTGATCCTCTGGGACTCCACCGCGCTGGTGGTGCTGCCGTTCCTGTTCCTGCTGCTGGGACATCCGGTGCGGCGGCCGGTGGCGTTCGTGGTCGGGGCGGCCGGGGCGTTCCTTCTCTTCGGCCTCGAAGCCAGGGCCGGGGGGTTGTGGTACCTGGAGCTGGCGTGGGCGGTGTTGGCGGGCGGCTGGTTCGCCGCCCTCACGCTGCGCCAGCCCGGAGCGGGGGTCCTCCACCGGGGCCTGGGCGCGGTGGCCGGATCGGCGGCGGTGCTCGGCGCGGCCTTCGCCGCTCGCCCCGAGTGGTGGGGCGTGGTGGACTGGAGCGTGCGGGACCACCTGTTCCAGGCGGCGGCGCTGGGACTGGCCGTGCTGCGTGAGTTCCAGCAGCCCGACGGGTTGCCCGCGGGCTTCGCCGACACGGTGTACGGAATGGCGGAGGTCCAGTGGGCGCTCTTCCCGGCGCTGCTCGGGCTGGCGACGCTGGCGGGACTGGCCGTCGCATGGTGGGTGTACGTCCGCGTGGCCGAGGGGCGGCGAGGGGCTCTGACGCCCCTCAAGGAGCTCCGGTTCGAGGATCAGCTCGTCTGGGTCTTCATCGCCGGGCTGCTCATGGTGGCGGTGGCGGCGGGGGACGGCTGGACCCGGGCCGGCTCGAACACCCTGGTGTTCATGGGGGTGCTCTACGTGCTTCGGGGAGCGGCGGTGGTGCTCTTCCTGAACGGAGGGCTGTCGCTGCTCGGTGGGCTGGTGCTCGCCTTGGCCATGCTGTTGGTCGCCCCGGTGATCCTGGGGGCGGCACTCTTGATCGGATTGGGTGACACCTGGCTGAACGTCCGGGAGAAGGTCCGGGCGGCGGCCGGATGACGGAACGGAGACACGAGGAGTCGAGATGAAGGTCATTCTGAAGAAGGACATGCAGAACCTCGGCGCGAGCGGCGAGGTGGTGGACGTGAAGCCGGGCTATGCCCGGAACTACCTCCTTCCCCACGGCTTCGCCTACGAGGCCAGCGCGGAGAACATCGCGCGCCTCGAGGAGGAGCAGCGGCGGGCCGAGGAGGTCGCGAAGCGGGACTACCTCGAGGCACGGCGCCGGGCCTCCCAGATCGAGGATCTGACCCTGGTCTTCAAGGCCAAGGCCGGAGAGGAGGGGAAGCTGTTCGGGTCGGTGACGAACGCCGACGTGGCCGCCCGGCTCAACTCGGACGGCGGGCTGGACTTCGAGGTGGACAAGCGTCACGTGGAGAACGATCCGCTGAAGGAGCTCGGAGAGCACAGCGTGACCATCCGCCTCCACAGCGATGTGGTTCTGGAGCTGCCCGTCGTCATCGAGCCCGAAGACTGACGGATGGATCCGGTCGTCTCCGCGGTCGAGGGGGAGCTTCCCGAGCCGGTACGCCGAGCCGGGGAGCTCGCCCTCGAGCGGAAGGCCCGGGACGTGGTGGTCCTGGACGTCACGGGGATCTCCACCGCGACGGACCACTTCGTCATCGCCACGGGCGGCTCCGACGTGCAGGTGAAGGCCATCGCCGAGCACGTGCTCGAGGAGCTGCAGAAGGAGGGGGAGCGACCCGAGCACGTCGAGGGGCTCGGGGGTGGTCGATGGGTCCTCCTGGACTACATCGACTTCGTGGTCCACGTCTTCCACCCCAAGGCCCGGGACTTCTATCAGCTCGAGGCGTTGTGGGGGGATGCGCCTCGCCTGGAGATGAGCGAGGAGGGCTCCTCGTCTTGATTGCCCGCCCCCCCGGTCCCGGATACCATTACCCCCGCCTCGACGCCCCGGCCCGTCCCGCGGGCCGGACGCCCCGCTCGTACCTGTGTGCCGGACCGTTCGGATGACCCATTCGGATACCTGGACCCCGCTCGACATCGACGCCGAAGATCCCGCCATCCCGGTGCGCCCAGGCCCGGGTCAGAACGTGGTCGGACTCCTCGCCGCCCCCCGCGCTCGTGACCGGGGCTGGTCCAGACGGGCGGCCATCGAGATCTGCCGGGGGTGGGCTCAGGACGGAAGCCGGATCCTCCTCTGCGACGTGGCGTTCGAGGACCCGGAGCTCCACGAGGTGGCGGGGCTCTACAACCAGGAAGGGGTGTCGGACGCCCTCCTCTTCGGATGCTCCCTCAGGCGGCTCGGCCAGCCCCTGGCCGACGGGTTCCTCCTCGCCACCGCCGGGACGGCGGTTCCCGACAGCGAGGCGCTCCGGGCTCATCCCCGGTGGAAGGACCTGGCCGAGGGCTTCGGAGAGGCCGGCGCGGTGCTCGCCCTCTACCTTCCGGCGGACGCCCCGGGGGCGGAGGCGCTCCACGAGCTCTGCGACACCGTGGTGGTCCTCGGGGAGCGCAGCGAGGTGGACGGGCTCGCGGTGTCGGCGGCCCTGGGACCCCTCGCGGTCTTCGGACCGCACCCGGACGCGGCGGTCACCGGCGCGCTGGCGGCGGGGGTCGGGGCCTCGGACGGCCTCGAGCCCCTCCCGGTCGCCGGGATCGACCATGCCGGCGCAGCGGGCACCGGAGGAGACGTGGCGCCGCCCGGAGTGGTGGAGCCTCACGCCACCACCATGTCCGCCCTGGACGTCCCGTACCCGTCCGACGCGCCCGAGGGCGGGGAGCCCGGCCTTCGGGACCTTCCGGAGACGACCCCGGTCCCGCCTCCGGCCGCAGTCGAGGAGCTCAGCGACGCGGAGCTGGCCGCCACGGTGCCCGGGGACTCGGATCCCCCCCTCGGTCGCAGGATCCTGTGGGGTGCCGGGGCGCTGGTGGCCCTCGTCCTCGTCCTCGGGCTCGCCGGCATCATCCCCTTCCCGGGACGGGGCGGCCAGGCCGCGGAGGACCCGGTTCCTGCGCCGGAGGTGGCCACGGACTCCCCGACGCCGGACGACGCCGGAGACGCCGCCGCGCCGGCGGCGGAGTCCGAACCGGCCCCCGACGTCCCCCTGGGCGCCTACATGCTCTCCCTGGCCTCCTACGAGGAGCTCACCGGAGCGTGGGAGGGAGCCGCGGCCTTCGCCTCGGTCTATCCCGACGTGCAGTTCATCGTGGCCCCGGTCGAGCTGGACGGTGCCGTCTGGTACCGGCTGCTCGCGGGCCCCGGAGAGGAGGCTCGTGACGTCCTCGCGCTCCGGGACCGGATGGTGGCCCGAGGGTCGCGGGGAAGCGAGAACTGGATCGTCCGCGAGACCGGTCTGGCCTATCTGATCGACGACCCCGACCGGCTGTCCGATGCCGAGGCCCGGGTCGCCCTCCTGGCGGAGCAGGGCATCCCGGCCCACATCCTCCGGCATCCGCAGGCCGCGGGGCCCGCCCGCTTCCGGGTCTATGCGGGCGCGTTCGCGGACTCCGCCGAGGCCGCCTATCTGGGTCGCCTGCTGCGCGAAACCGCCCCGGGACTCCGGGACGCGCCCCTGGTCGAGCGTCGGGGGTACCGGCCGGAATGAAGCTGCGTGCCCTCCGCCTCCAGGGGTTCAAGTCCTTCGCGGACACCACCGAGGTGAAGTTCCACGATGGCGTCACCGCCATCGTCGGACCGAACGGTTGCGGGAAATCCAACATCAGCGACGCCATCCGCTGGGTCCTCGGGGAACAGCGCCCCACCGCGATCCGGGGCTCGAAGATGGAGGAGGCGATCTTCCAGGGGAGCGTCCATCGGCGGCCCGTGAACCGGGGCTCCGTGACCATGACCGTCACCAACGAGGACGGGGCGCTCCCGGTGCCGTTCGAGGAGGTCGAGGTCGGTCGGACGGTCTACCGGGACGGCGGGAGCGACTACGCCATAAACCGCTCCGGCGTCCGCCTCAAGGACGTCGTGGAGCTCACGCGGGACACGGGGCTCGGGGCCGGGGCCAACGTCATCGAGAACCGCATGATCGACGCGATCCTCTCCGATCGGGCCGACGAGCGCAGGGCCCTCTTCGAGGAGGCGGCGGGGATCGGGAAGTACAAGGACCGGCGCAAGGCGGCCCTCCGCCGGCTCGAGCGGGCCGAGATGGACCTCCAGCGGCTGGAGGACGTCATCGGCGAGGTCCAGACCAAGGTCCGGTCCCTGGCCCGCCAGAAGGGGAAGGCGGAACGGTACCTGACGCTCCGGGCCCGCCGCCTCTCGGTGGAGGTCGCGGTGGTCCGGCACCAGATGGAGACGCTCCACACGCGCCTGGCCGAGGTGTCCCGGGCTCTGGAGGGGGGCTCCCACGACGGCGAGGGCCGTGTCGCCGAAGTCCAGGCCGCCGAGACCGAGTTCGAGTCGCTCCGCATCCGACAGGTCGAGGCCCAGCGGGAGCGGAGCGCCGCCGCCCAGCACCTGGACCGGGTGCGTTCGGAGCTGGTCCGGTGGGAGCGGGAGCTGGCCGTGGCCGACGAGCGGGCCGCCTACGCGCACCGGCGGCTCTCCCAGATCGACGAGGAGCGGGTCGACGCCGGGCGGCGGGCCGAGGAGGTCGCCGGCGAGGCCGCCACCCTCCGGGAGGACGCGGAGGGCATCGGGGACGAGCTCCGTGAGGTCGGCGAGGAGCTCCAGGAGCGGAGCGCCGCGGCGGCGGAAGTCCGGACCCGCCTCCAGGATGCCCGGGCGGCCCTCGAGGCGGTGGAGGGCCGGGAGCGGGACATCGCCCGGCGGGGGGCCCAGCTCGAGGGGGACGCCGAGTCCGCCGACGCCCAGGCCGCGGAGCTGGCCCGGCGGCTCCAGCGGCTCCAGGGCGAGCTCGAGGAGACCGCCGACGCGCTGACCGACATGGAGGAGCAGGGTGATCTCTTCACCGGTCGGCTCGACGTGCTCCGGGGCGAGATGGACGAGGCCAGAGAGGCGCTGGAGGCTGCGGAGACCGGCGTGCGGCACGCCCACGAGGCCCTGGACGCGGGCCGGGAGGAAGAGCTGGCCGCCGCGGATCGGGCACAGTCCCTGGGCGCACAGCGCTCGGCCCTGGACGCGATGGAGCGGGAGCGGGAGGGGATGGAGCCGGTGCTGCAGGCCGTCCTCGAGGCCGGCACCGACGGGGTCCACGGTGCGCTGGTGGACTTCGTGGGCGCCGAAGAGGCCCTGGCCCGGGCGGTGGAGGCCTTCCTGGGCCCCCAGGCCCGGGGGCTCGTGGTGGAGGACCGGGCGGCGGTCGGCCGGGTCCGGAGCTGGTTCGTCGAGCACTGGGACGGAGGGGGCGGGCTGATCCTCCTCCCGCTGGACGCGGTGCCGGACGCTTCCGGGGCCGGGAGCCTCCTGGACGCGGTGGAGGCACGGGGCGCGGGGGCGCCCTGGGTCCGGGCGCTCCTCTCCGGCGTGGAGCTGGTGGACGACGACGAGCTCCTGTCCGGCTCGGGCCCGCGGGTCTCCCGGACCGGTGCCACCCGCGACGTCTCGGGGGCGGTCCGCATCGGCAGCCCCACCGGCGCCACCGGCATCCTCGAGCGGAAGGAGCGCCTCAAGCGGCTGGCGGCCGAGGCCGAGGAGGCCTCCGTCACGGCCGAGGCCGCCCGGTCGAACCGGGAGGCCGCCCAGGAGGCCCTCCGGCAGGCCGAGGCCCGACTGGAAGCCGCCCGGGGCCGCTTCCGCGCGGCCGAGGACACGTACCGGAAGGCACACGCCGAGGTGGCGGCGGCGACCGACCGGCGCGAGCGGATGGACAAGCACCGGGACGAGCTGGCGCGGCAGGTCGAGGGTACCCGGGCCAGTCAGCAGAGGGCCCAGGAGCGAGGGAGGCAGGCCAGGGAGGACCGGGAGGCCCTGGAAGCCGAGGAGGCGGGGCTGGGGGCCTCCCGGGTGGAGGCCCGGGAGGCCCTGGAGGCGGTCCAGGAGGAGTGGGAGGCCGCCCGGGGCAGGCAGTCCGAGATGGAGGTGCGCCAGACCCGGCTCCAGGGAGAGCTGAACCGCCTCGAGGAGCGTCTGGGCAACCTGGACCAGACCCGTCAGGCGGCCGAGGCGCGTGTGGCCTCGCTGGACGCCGAGGAGACGGGCCTCAGGGGTGAGCTCGAGGCGGTCACCAGCCTCCAGACCGAGGGAGCCGACGCCACGGAACGGCTCTTCGGCGAACGGGACGAGGCCCAGGCGGATCTCGCGGCCAAGGACCAGTCGCTGCGGGAGGTGGCGGAGGCCCTGGACCTGGCGGAGCGCCGGGCCAAGCAGGCCCGGCAGGCCGAGCGGGAGGCCACCGATCGCCGCCACCGGCTGGAGCTCGAGAAGCAGGAGCTGGTCGGCCGGCTGGACCGGATCCGGGACCGGCTCGAGGGCGAATGGGGGCGACCCCTGGAGAACCTCCTGGAGGAGGCCGAGCCCCTGGGCGAGGAGGACTCCGCCCGAACCCCCGAGGAGCTGGGACAGGAGCTTCGGGAGATCGTGGTGGCCCTCGACAAGATCGGGCCGGTGAACATGCTCGCCGTGGAGGAGCACGAGGAGGAGTCGCAGCGCCTGGCCTTCCTGGAGGAGCAGCACGCCGACCTCGTGGGGGCCCGGAACGACCTCAAGGCCGCCATCCGGCAGATCAACGAGACGGCGACGGGCCTCTTCAACGGGACGTTCGAGAAGATCCGCGAGAACTTCAAACAGGTCCATCAGCGGCTCTTCGAGGGGGGCGAGGCCGACATCTGGCTCGACGACGAGGAGGATCCCCTCGAGTCACCGGTGGAGATCCACGCCTCGCCCCAGGGAAAGAAGACGCAGCGCATCGATCTGCTCTCCGGGGGGGAGCGGGCCCTGACGGCCCTCTCCCTTCTGTTCGCCATCTACCTGGTCAAGCCCAGCCCCTTCTGCGTGCTGGACGAGGTCGATGCGCCGCTGGACGAGAACAACATCGGCCGCTTCATCCGTCTTCTGCACGACTTCAAGAAGCACTCCCAGTTCGTGGTCATCACCCACAATCCCCGGACCATCGAGGCGGCGGACTGGATCTACGGGGTGACCATGGAGGAGCCGGGGGTCAGCACGATCGTGGGCGTCCGGCTCGAGGACGCCCTGGAGCAGGCCAAAGGAGCCGCCTGACGCTCGCCGGACCTCCTCCGGTACCGAGGGTATGGAGGCGTCGGAGGGACCGGTATCGACAGAGACGCTCCGGGGATGGACTCCCGGTCGCCGATCCGCACGAGGACAACGACATGCTGGTGGTCATGAAGCACAACGCCACCGCCGCGGAGATCGAAGCGGTGGTGGATGTCATCCGGACCATGGGGTACGACGCCACGCCGATTCCCGGCGGGCAGCGGACCGCGGTCGGGCTGATCGGGAACGACGGGCGGGTGGACACCGCCCGCCTGACGGGCATGGAGGGGGTGCTGGAGTGCATCCCCGTCACCCACCCGTACAAGCAGGTCTCCCGGGAGTGGCGCGAGGAGGACACCGTGGTGGCGCTCCCGAACGGGACCGTCATCGGCGGCCGGGAGGTGGTCCTCATGGCGGGCCCGTGTTCCGTGGAGGGCGAGGAGCAGATCATGACGTCCGCCCGGCTCCTCCGGGACGCGGGGGCAACGATCCTCCGGGGCGGAGCGTTCAAGCCCCGGACCTCCCCGTATTCCTTCCAGGGTCTGGGGGAGGAGGGCCTCCGCCTTCTGGCCGAGGCTCGGGAGGCGACGGGAATGGCGGTGGTGACCGAGGCCCTGGATCCCGAGGGCGTGGATCTGGTGGCGGAGTACGCGGACATCGTCCAGATCGGTGCCCGCAACATGCAGAACTATCCCCTCCTGCGCCGGGCCGGCCGCGCCGGGAAGCCGGTGCTCCTGAAGCGGGGGATGAGCGCCACCATCGAGGAGTTCCTCCTGGCGGCGGAGTACATCCTCGCCGAGGGGAATCCGGACGTGATCCTCTGCGAGCGGGGCGTGCGTGGCTTCGACCCCCAGACCCGCAACGTCCTGGACCTCACGGCCATCCCCGTCGTGCAGGGGCTGAGTCATCTCCCCATGATCGCCGATCCGTCCCACGGGACCGGCATCCGGAGCAAGGTGGCGCCCATGGCCCGGGCGGCGGTGGCGGCCGGGGCCGACGGACTCATGGTCGAGGTGCACCCCGACCCGCCGAGCGCCCTCTCCGACGGGGCACAGTCGCTGTATCCCGATCAGTTCCGGGAGCTCATGGGACAGATCCGCGTGATCGCCCGGGCCATCGATCGGGAGTTGGTGGCTCCGCTGTCCACGCCGGCGCCGGTGGCCTGACGGACGTCTCGCGGGGCCATCCCCGGGCCCCCGGCACAGGGCCATCCTCCGAGGAACCGGAGGAGGCGGGATGGACGACATCACCCACGAGACGAGCGTGTCCCGGGGCCGGCGATTCGAGTCGCTGGCCGCCGACGCCCTGTGCGCACGGGGGTACCGCGTCCTCGGGCGGAACGTCCGCCACCGGCACAAGGAGGTGGACCTCGTGGTCCAGGGTCCCGACGGCGTGGTGGCGTTCGTCGAGGTCAAAGGGCGGACGCGGCCCGGGTGGGGTCATCCTCTGGACACCATCGGTCCCCGGAAGCGACGGGACGTGGAGGCGGTGGCCCGCTGGTGGGTCGCCACGGCCCCCGGTGCGGTCGGATATCGCTTCGACGCGGTGGCCGTCGAGGCCACGGGGGATCCCGACCGTCCCTGGCGGATCCTGCACGTGCCGGATGCCTGGCGACCGGGGGGCATCGCGTAGGGGCGGGAGGCCGCGAGGCACCGCGGTTCCCGCCTTCGTCACGCGCCGGGAGCCGAAGCGTCTTCCGCGTGGCTCCTCGGCCGATCCCTGCGGCGCCTCGCTCGCGGACGGCGGCGTTTCCCGTGACGGGCCCGAGCCCTGCCATGGTCGACGCTCCGCCCGGTTGACGCGGCTTTCGGTGGGATGGACTTTTGCGTCCCCCTTCCCCTCATGGCAGGCCATGGCGAAGCCCACGAAGAGCGTTCAGAGCGTGAAGGTCCGACGCGTTCGGGGCGGGCGGTCCGAGCGGATCAAGGACTGGGTGACCATCGAGGAGCCGCTGGAGATCCGGGTTGCCCTCCCGGGGGTGCCCCGTGGACCCGGGCGGTCGGCCACGCCCGCCGGGGTGCGGAGCATCGCCGTCACCATGCGCACCCCCGGGAACGACTTCGAGCTGGCTGCGGGCTTCCTGGCCACCGAGGGCGTGCTGCGGAGCCGGCACGACATCACGGAGATCACCTACTGCCGCTCCGGGGAAGGAGGCCAGGAGTACAACATCGTCGAGGTTCGCCTCCGATCGGCCGACGGCGTCGATCTGGACCGCCTCTCCCGGAACGTCTTCACCTCGTCTTCGTGCGGGGTCTGCGGGAAGGCCTCTCTGGAGGCGGTCGAGGTCCAGGGATGCCGCCCCCTCCCGGGAGACACCCTGGCGGTGACGGCGGAGGTCCTCCGGGAGCTTCCGGACCGGCTCCGGGACGCCCAGGGGGACTTCACCCGCACCGGTGGTCTCCACGCGGCGGGGCTGTTCACGGCCGGGGGCGAGATCGTGTCGGTCCACGAGGACGTGGGCCGCCACAATGCCGTGGACAAGGTGGTGGGCGAGGCGTTTCTCGCCGGCCGTCTGCCCCTCCTCGAGCGGATCCTGGTGGTGAGCGGCCGGACCTCCTTCGAGATCCTCCAGAAGGCGGTGGTGGCGGGAATTCCGGCCGTGGTGGCGGTGGGCGCGCCGTCCTCGCTGGCCGTGGACCTGGCCGAGCGGTTCAACATGACGCTGGCCGGGTTCGTCCGAGACGGCGGGTACAACGTCTACGCCGGTGAGGGCCGAATCTCGTGAGGCTCGTTCAGGGGGCCATCCTCGTGGGCGGTAGCGGTCGCCGCATGGGAGGTCCCAAGGAGGGCCTCGTCCAGGGGGCGCGCAGCCTGCTGTCCCGGGCCTGGAACGCCTTGGCGCCGCTGGCCGACCCGGTGGTCGCCCAGGGGGCGGCCGGCCCGGTGGCCGGGCTCGAAGGGCGGCCCGACGACCGACCGGACCAGGGGCCCCTCGGGGGGATCGGCACCGCACTGCGGCGGGCGGCGGAGGCCGGCGGGGAGGGTGTGGCGGTCCTGGCCGTGGATCTCCCGCGGGTCCCCGCGTCCCTGCTTCTGGCGCTCGCCCGACGCTGGCGGGGGCTGGAGGCGCCGGAGGATCGCGCGGTGGTCCTGGAAGGGGACGGCGGGCTCCAGCCGCTGGTGGGGATCTACGGGACGGGCCTCGCCGCGCCGCTGAGCCGCTGGCTGCGGGAGGGTGGCTCACGGGCCGTGCACGCGTGGATCGAAGACCTGGGCGACCGGGCCGTCCGCGTTCCCCTGGCCGAGGTGGCGGTCTCGGTGGGCCACGAGGACGTGCTCCTGAACCTCAACCGACCCGAGGACCTCGGGGTCGCGGAGCGTCTTCCGCGCCCGGCGCCGCCCTTGGTGTCGGTGGTGGGCTGGAAGGACGCCGGCAAGACCACGGTCGCCGTGGCGCTGGTGGGGGCCCTGCGGGAGCGGGGCTGGCGGGTGATGGCCCTCAAGCACGGGCACCGGTTCGACCTGGACACCCCCGGGACCGATTCCCACCGCCTGAGCCACGAGGCCGGGGCGGAACGGGTGCTGCTGGCGGGACCCGAGAGGATGGCGCTGCTGGGGAGCTGGGGCGGGGAAGGGGAACTCGACGCTCCGGCGCTGGCGGCGCGCTACCTGGCGGAGGCGGACGTGGTCGTCGCCGAAGGGTGGAGAACGGCGTCCCTCCCGGCCATCGAGGTCGTGCGGGAGGCGCCCGCCGAGCCGGCCCTCTGGGACGACGAGGCGCCGGATCGCGACCGTTTCCTGGCCCGGGTGGTACCGGGCGGTGCGATGTCGACGTCTCTGGCACCCGGCCATCCCGCGACCTTCGACCGGGACGACCCTGAACTGGCCCAACACCTCGTCCGGCTCGTGGAGGCCCGGATCGTCCCGGGGTGGCGGCCGTGAGGCGGCGCATCCCCTGGGTGGTGCTCTTTCTGGCCGCCGCCCTTCTCGCCCTGGCCTTCCTGCCCATCTACGTGGACCGGCGGGTGGCGGACGACGAGGTCTACATCTCCACGGTCCTGGAACCGGCCCAGGACCGGATCCAGGACCTGACCACGATCTACGCCCGGCAGGAGTCCCGGCTCCAGGAATTCCTGGTCACGGGGTCCAGCCTCCCCAGGGAGCAGCTCAACGCGTTGCGCGGCCAGGAGAACGAGATCCTGGAGGAACTGAACGTGCTGGTGGTGCGGCCCGAGCTGGAACGCGTGCGTCTGGCCCTGGCCCCCGTCATGGAGGCCGCCACCCGCTGGCAGATCGGGCATTCGTCGGCCCTGGACACGCCGGAGGGCCGCGCGGAGTACATCGCGGACCTCGACACGGGGCTGGACAACTACGAGCGGGTCCTGGCCACGATCGGCGAGCTTCGGCGCGCCCTGGACCTGGAGATCCAGTTCGCGGAGGACCGGCTGGCCGAGGAGCGGGTCATCCAGAGGCGGGTGACCCTGCTCCTGGTGGCCCTGGCCCTCATCGCCCTGGCGCTGGTGGCTCTCTTGTCCCGCCATCTCTCCGATGCCGTGTCCGAAACGACGAAGCGCCGGGAGGACGAGGTCCAGGCCCGGCGGGAGATCGACGCCGTGCTCGAGGCGACGGCGGAGGCGGTGCTGGGCCTCGATCTCGATCGAATGGTGATCCGCCTCAACCAGGCCGGCACCCGGCTCCTGGGCTTCTCCGAGGAGGACGCCCGGGGTCGATCCTTCCAGGACGTCCTCCATGCCGGGCTTCCCGATCCCGCCTCCCGGATGGAGCGGCCCGAGGCCGAGGCGATCCGCGAGGCCATGGAGCAGGGCTCGGCGGTGGCCGGGGTGGACGGCGAGGTCCATCCCCGCCGAGGCGGCGCGGTGGAGGTGCGCTGGTCGCTGCGCCCCCTGGTGGACGGCCGGAAGGTGCGGGGCGCGGTCCTGACGTTGACGGACATGCGGGAGGTCCGGAGCGCCGAGCGGGCGCTGCGGAAGGCGGTGCAGGCCCGGGAGGAGACCCTCGCCGTGGTGGGCCACGACCTCCGCAGCCCCCTGGGCAGCATCTCCGCCGGGGCCGAGCTTCTGCTGGACGTCCCCCTGTCCGAAGACAAGCGTCGACGCCAGCTGACGCTGATCCAGTCGGCGGCCCAGCGCATGAACCGGCTCATCCAGGACCTCATGGACGTCGCCCGCATGGACTCCGGGGGCTTCCAGGTCATGACCCGGCGGGGCGAGCTGGGCCGGGCCCTGGACGCGGCCCTGTCCATCGCGGAGAACCGGGCGGACCGCTGCGAGGTGGAGCTGATCCGGGCCTGGCCGGCCTCGCTCCCCCCGGTCTGGCTGGACGAGGATCGCATCGTCCAGGTGGTCGACAACCTCTTGAGCAACGCCCTCCGCTACACCCCTCCCGGGGGTAGCGTGGAAGTGGGCGCCGCGGCCCGGGACGACGGCGTCGAAGTGTGGGTCCGGGATACCGGAGCGGGGATCGCGGAAGAGGATCTGGCCCATCTCTGGGACCCCTTCTGGCGGCCCGAGTCGTCGGATCAGGAGGGATCGGGACTGGGACTGGCCATCGTGAAGGGGATCGTGGAAGCCCACGGCGGCGGGGTCGCGGTGGAGAGCCGTCCGGGCCGCGGCAGCCGCTTCTCCTTCACGCTTCGCCGGGTGGACTGACGCGGGTGGCGCGCCACCGGACCAGCGCTTCGACCTGGTTGGTGGTGAAGCGACGCACCCCGCTCCGGGCCAGGGTCTCCGCCTCTTCGGGGGTGTCCACGGTCCACACCGCCACGTCCACGCCCTGGGCCCGGGCCCTGGGCGGCAGGAGGGGATCGTCCAGCACCAGGTGGTGATCGAGATCCACGAGGCCCCGTGAACCCAGGCGCCGCGCGCGACCCACGGCGTCCTGGAACTGCTGGAGCTTCGCGACGACGTATCCGACCCGCACGTCCGGGTCACGAGCCGCGATCTCGTCGACGAGGTCGAACTCCAGGGAGATGAAGACCGTCCGCTCCCGCATCCCCGCCTCCGCCACCTCCCGCAGCATGCGGTCCAGGTCCGCCGGCTCCCGGATCCCCTTGATTTCCGGATACACGGTGGCGCCGTAGGGCCCGACCTCGGCAAGAGCCTCGGCGAAGGTGGGGAGGCGCTCCCCGGCGAAGTCCGCGTGGAACCAGCTCCCGGCGTCGAGCTCCCGGAGAGCCGTGAGGGGTCGATCGGCCACGGCGCCCGTTCCGTCGGTGGTGCGATCGAGAGTCGCGTCGTGGATCAGGACGGACGTGCCGCACGCGGCCACGTGCAGGTCCCACTCCACGGCGTCGGCGCCGGCCTGGAGCCCCGCCCGGACGGCGGCCAGCGTGTTCTCCGGGGCACGGGCGCTGAAGCCCCGGTGCGCGATGATCTGCAGGAAAGGAGGAACCACGATGCGCTGGGTGTTGCTGGAGGACGCCGGAGCAGCGGAGGAGGATCGGGCCGGGATGCCGGCGCTGCGGTCCGGACCGGGGCCCTGGGGGCCGGACCCGGGGTGCGGTGCTACTCCCCGCCGGTGGGGAGGCGCTCCGATTCGTGCACCCGCCCCAGCTCCTGGTCGAACGACTGGAGGGCGCGCAGCTGGTCGACCGTGTGCTCCAGCGCCTCCACCTGGGATTCCAGGAGGGCGACTCGCCGGTCGTTGATCGCCATCGTGTCCTCCATGGCGCGGCTGTCGAAGAACCGGGCCATGGACTCCACCAGCGGCTTCAGCGCATATCGAGCCGTGACCCCGGCGATGGGGATGAGGAACATGAGCGACCCGAGGATGACGGCGACGACGGCGGTGAGGTCGATGGGGAGGACTTGCATGGGTCGAGGAGCGGGTCGGGGGGACGTCCCACCGTGGGGTGGGCGGGGCTCTCCGGGAAGCGTGCCGCGTGCCGGTCGGAACCGCAAGGAGAACTTCCAACCCTGCACCCCGTAGGGCTGTCCAACGGGGTGAACATCAAGAGAGAACCCCTGCTCCCCGGATCATCGCTACGACCGCCTTGAACCTCGAGACCCGCGACGAAGCCCTGGACGCCCGCGATGCGGCGGGTGGGGATCATCAGGCCTTCGAGCGTCTGTACCGGTCCACGGTGGGCCGCATCCACTCCCTGGCTCGTCGCATGGCCGGGGACGGGGCGGCGGACGACCTGACCCAGGAGATCTACCTCCGGGCCTGGACCCGGCTGCACACGTTCCGGGGGGACTCGCGCTTCAGCACCTGGCTGCACCGACTCGCGGTGAACCTGATCCTGACCCGCCGGGCGGCCCTGAAGCGTCAAGGGGACCGAACGGTATCGGGACCGGGGCTGATGGACCGGATGACGGCCCGGGTGGGCCGGCCCGGGTTGAAGGTCGACTTCGAGGCGGCGATCGCGACGCTGCCGGAGAGGGCACGGGACGTCTTCGTCCTCTACGACGTCGAGGGGTACAAACACGAAGAGATCGGCGAGATGCTGGGCATCCACCCAGGGACCTCCAAGTCCCAGCTGCACCGGGCCCGGATGCTCCTCCGCCGCCACCTGGATTGAGACGATGAATCAAGAGCACACCTTCTGGACCGACCGCCTCTCGGAGGCGCTGGACGGAACGCTGCCGCCGCCGCAGGCGGAGGCCCTGGAGGACCACCTGGCCGCCTGCCCTGCCTGTCGGCAGGTCCGGGCCGAGCTGGAGGAGGTCCGGCGCCGGGCACGGGCGATGGAGCCCCGGGAGCCCGCCGAGGATCTCTGGCTGGAGATCGCGCCGCGCCTCCATGCGGCGACCCTCGGGGACAAGGTCATCCCGATGCACGGCGGCACGGCTTTCGCGGAACCGGGAGTGGAACGGCGCCGGGTCCGCTTGAGCTTCCCCCAGGCCGCGGCCGCGGCGCTGGTCCTCGCCCTGGGCGGAGCCCTGGCCGGGTCGATGCTGCCGGGTACGCCCGCCCCCGCCACCCCCGTGGCGGAGGGTCCCGTGTCGGAATCCGCGGCCTTCCTGGCGTCCAGCGCTTCGGTCCCGCCCGGGCTCTTCGAGGAGTTGCAGACCCTCGAGGAGGCTTTCCGGGCCGACCTCTCCCAGCTCGAGCCCGAGACGCGGGCCATCATCGAGACCAACCTCGAGACCATCGACCGGGCCATCCGGGAGTCGGTCCGAGCGCTCCAGGGAGACCCGGGCAGCCGGTATCTCCAGAGCCACCTGGGGGACGCCTTGCAGCGGAAGGTGGGGTACCTCCAGCAGGTCACCCGCCTCCTGGAGACCTGACGTGAACGCGCCCGTGCTCCTTCTGGCGGCCCTGCTCGGGACGCCCGTGGTCGGGGTCGCCCACGGGGCACCCGCCGCCGCCCCGACGGAGGCCTCCCGCGACACCGTCTCACCGGAGATGTCACGCGACACGGTGGTGTCGGTGCAGAGGGGAGATGTCCTGGTCTCCGAAACCCTGAGGGGGACCCTCACCGTACGGTCGGGTGGAGACGACGAGGTCCGGCTTTCCGGAGACCGGGACGGCGAGGTGCGACTCGTGCGGGAGGGGCGGAACGTCCGCCTGCAGGGCCTCCGGGGCCAGCCCGACGTGGACCTGGTCCTGGAGCTGCCGGCCTGGATGCCGCTGCGGATCCGGAGCCGGGAGATGGACCTCTCCGTGACGGGGCTTTCGGCGGAGGTCGTGGTGGGCGTGTTGCAGGGAGACGTGCGCCTGGAGGATCTGGACGGTCCCGTGGAGGCCCGCACGGTGGACGGTGAGGTGGACGCCCGGTCCACACGGGGGTCCATGATCCTCAACACGAACGACGGAGACGTGCGCGTCTCGGGCCACCGTGGCGAGCTCCGGGTGGAGAGCACGGACGGGGATCTCGTGCTCCGGGACGTGATGGGGCCTTCGATCTCGGCCTTCACCCTGGACGGGGACGTCGACTTCGACGGGGTCGTGGAGGGCAACGGCAGCCTGGAGCTCTCGACGCACGATGGAGACGTGGTGGCGTGGGTACCGGGAGACGTCCGGGCCGACGTGGAGGTCTCGACCTTCGACGGAGGGTTCGAGTCGGAGTTTCCGGCCCGGACCCGGGGGTTCCGCGCAGGAGAGCCGCTCCGCTTCCAGATCGGGGGCGGAGGGGCACGGATCGCACTGCGGTCCTTCAGCGGTGACATCAGCATCCATTCACGGTGAATCGAAAGGAGCGGGGGATGAGGACGATGTGGACGCGGACGACGATCGCCCTGGCGGCGTTGAGCCTGGCCGGGCCCGTCCAGGCCCAGGAACGGGACTGGGACGATCTCTCGCACCGGATCGAGGCGGCCTTCGAGCGGGCCATGGCGGAGGCCGAGTGGGCCACGGCCCGCGCCCTCGCCGCCCTGGAGGACGTCGATTGGGCGAGCCTCCGGTGGGAGATGGACTGGGACGACGACCGATGGGCGGACGAGTGGGCCGAGGCGTGGGACGACGAGTGGGACGGGGCGTGGCACGACGACTGGCGGGACGATGGGGACGGCGAGGGGGTGCAGGAGCGGCAGGAGTTCCGCTGGAGCGGCCGGGTCGATGCGGGCGACGTCCTGGAGATCAAGGGCGTGAACGGGCCCATCACGGCCGGGCGCGCCTCCGGGAACGAGATCGAGGTGGTGGCGGTGAAGACCGGTCGCCGCAGCGACCCGGAGAGCGTCCGGATCGACGTGATCGAGCACGGCGGCGGGGTGACCCTGTGCGCCGTCTACCCGACGCCGGAAGGCCGGGAGGAGAACGAGTGCGGCGTCGGGTCCGACGGCCGCAGCAGCACCGAGCGGAACGACGTGCAGGTGGCCTGGGAGGTCCGCGTCCCGGCGGACGTGCGCTTCCGGGGCCGGACGGTCAACGGTGACGTGGAGGCCACGGACCTCCGTGAGGACGTGGACGTGGCCACGGTGAACGGTGACGTGGAGGTGACCACCGCCGGCTTCGCCGAGGCCCGGACCGTGAACGGGTCCATCCGGGCCCGCATGGACGGGGCACCCACCGAGGACGTCTCCTTCGAGACGGTCAACGGCTCCATCACCCTGGACGTGGACGACGGCCTCGACGCCGACCTGGACGCCGAATGGCTCAACGGGAGCCTCGAGACGGACATCCCGTTCCAACTCCAGGGCCGCATGGGCCGTCGAAGTGCCCGAGGCAGTCTCGGGGACGGCGGGAGCCTGATCCGGCTGCGCACCGTCAACGGGTCCATCCGGATCCGCTGACGGGCGATCGGGACGGGCGGGACGCGCCGTCCGAGAGCGAAGGAGATCACACGAGAGGGAGAACGGGGACATGATGCAGACGACGCGGGTCCGGTGGGCGGGAGGTCTCCTCGCCGTGGCCCTTGCGGCTCCGGTGGGCGCCCAGGAGAGCTACCGCCTGGGCGGGAACGACGTGGCGGTGTACAACCTGGCCGGCGAGGTCGAGGTGGTGGCCGGATCCGGCAGCGAGGTGGTGGTCACCGTCTCTCCCGGTGGGAACGACGCCGGTCGGCTGTCGGTGGAGGTGGGGCAGATCCGGGGCCGCATGGCGCTCCGGGTCCTCTATCCGTCCGACGAGATCGTCTATGCCATGGACGGGCGGGGGCGGTACAACACCCAGACCCGGGTGCGGTCCGACGGCACCTTCGGCAACGGGGACGGTGGGGACCGGGTCCGGATCCGCTCTTCGGGCTCCGGATTGGAGGCCCACGCCGACCTGCGCATCGAAGTCCCGGCCGGAGTGGACATCCAGGTCTACAACGCGGTCGGTCTGGCGAGCTCCCGGAACGTGCGGGGGGACCTGCTCCTCGACCTGGCCAGCGGTGGCGTCGAGGTGGCCGGGCACACGGGCCGCCTCGAGGTGGATACCGGCTCCGGGTCCGTCCGGGTGGAGGACGTCGAGGGCGACGTCGAGATCGACACCGGCTCCGGCTCGGTGCGGCTGAACCGCATCGCCGGCGACCGCGTGTACGTGGACACCGGCTCGGGAAGCGTGGAGGGGGGGAGCATCGAGTCCCGCTCCCTCGAGGTGGATACCGGATCGGGCCGTGTCGAGCTGACCGGGGTCCGGGCGCCGGACGTGACCGTGGACACCGGCTCCGGAGGCGTCGAGCTCGAGATCCTCTCCACCGTCGAGTCCCTGGAGGTCGACACGGGATCCGGCGGTGTGACCCTGGCGCTGCCCTCGGGGCTGGACGCCGACATCGAGGTGGACACGGGCTCCGGCGGAATCGACGTGGACTTCCCCGTCGAGGTCCGGTCCATGCGCCGGAACTACTTCCGCGGCCGCGTCGGCGAGGGGCGGGGCCGGATCATGGTCGACACCGGGAGCGGGGGTGTCCGGCTCCGGACCAGCGGGGGCTGACGGGAGCGCCCTCAGACCTCTTCCGGGAGGGTGGGCTTCGGGGGAGGGTCCGGCACGCGGCCGGGCCCTCCCTCGAGTCGTTCCGGGCGGAGGACGTCCTCGATCTCCGACGCGTCGCCCGAGGTCCACCAGGCCGCGACCCGCTCTCCGGTGATCGGGGCCAGGAGGATCCCGTTGCGGTAGTGTCCCGTGGCGTAGCAGAGTCCCTCGAGATCCGGATCGGGCCCCAGGATGGGGAGGCCGTCCGGGCTGCCCGGCCGGAGTCCCGCCCATCGTTCCACCACCGGGGCGTCCGCCAGGGAAGGCACCAGCCGGATCGCACCGGTCCGGAGATCGCGCTGGCCGGGATCGCCGACCGCCAGGTCGAATCCGGCCTCCTCCTCGGTGGCGCCCACCACGATCACGGGGCCCCCGGGGCTCTCCCGGGGAATGAGGTACGCGGCGGCCGACGTCACGACCCGGGTCAGGGGACGGCCCGGAGTCCCCAGGGCGAGCATCTGCCCCTTCACGGGCCGCACGGGCAGGGGACGCGGCAGGCCCTCGATGCGGCCGCTCCAGGCTCCAGCGGCCAGGATCACCGT
>DATHRY010000335.1:0-10905 GCA_035464715.1 Longimicrobiales bacterium | reverse complement strand
CCGGGCCGGTTCGGAAGCCCCTGAACCGCATTCTCTTTCAACCACTCCAGCGATGGCGTTGGTGTCGATGCGTACTTCCTGAGCATCGCCTCGACACCTGGAAGCCGAGGACTACTCACCGTAAAGTGTCCGTCTCAGCGGGGTGGAACCCAGTCAGGGAGCGTCGACGCGATGCAGTGGCCAGCCTCTCCCCTCGACGGGGATCCGACCTCGCGAGCCTCCGGGGAGGAGTACGTCGTGGGGGTGATGCGGACGAGCGTCGAGACGACGGACGACGAGGCGTTCGACGCACTGGTGGACCGCGCCCTCGAGAGGTTCGAAGCGACCCTCGATCGGTCCCTCGGTATCCGGGCCGAGGTCTTCTCGTTCCACGGACCGCATCTGACACCGAATGCCGGGGCCTACCAGCCGCTCGACTTCCTCCGGATGGGGCTGGGCGAGAAGATCGAGCGGGGCGTGCACTTCCTGCTCATCGTCACGGAAGTGGACCTGGCGGCGTCGACGCTCTCCTTCGCGGTGGCCCTCCCGAGCCAGCTCACCAATGTCGGCGTCGTCTCGACCAAGCGCTTGGACCCGGCCTTCTGGGGTGAGGGCGAGGATGGGGAACGGACGGCGGATCGCCTCTCCCGCCTGATGCTCCACACCTTCGGTCACCTCCTCAATCTCCGGCACCACCCGGAGCCCACCAACGTCATGTACGACTTCCACTCGGTCGAGGACTTGGACGGGATGGGTGAGGTCACGTCCGCGCAGAAGCGGGAGATCGTGGACAACCTTCCCGTCGAGGCCCGGGAACGGGTCAGCCGGGAGGGACACGGGCGCTGGGGGTTCGTGCTGCGCGCCCTGGCCGTGAACGCGAGGGGCATCCTCGAGGCCGTCTGGCGGGCCAATCCGTTCCGCCTCCTGGGACGGTTGCCGACGATGCTGACCGCGGCGCTATCGGTGGTCATCGTGCTCTTCTTCAGCCCGGAGATGTGGGACGTGGCCAGCACCGTCGAACTGTACCAGTTGGTGATCTTCGCCCTCCTGGCCGTGACCGGCGCCACCTTCGCGCTGTACCGGACCTTCGCCTTCGGCGCCGTGCTCGGTCGGGATCGCATCCTGTCCGAATCGGCCGTGGTGACGGAAGCGGCGACGATCCTGAGCCTCTTCCTCACCGTGACGCTGCTCTACACGGTCTTCGTGGGTGCCCTGTATGGGGGGATCGTGACGATCTTTCCGCGCCGCCTGATGGAGACGTGGCCCACCGTCGACCCCGCCGTCCGCGCCATCGACCACCTCAAGCTCAGCCTCTTCATCGGGGGGCTCGGGGTCCTGGCGGGGTCCCTGGGGGGGCGGGCCGACAGCCGGGACATCGTGCGTGGCGTCCTGTTCATCGACGAAGAGAGCTGACGTGGCATGAATCCCGACCTCGTTCAGCTCGCCATCGGCGTCGGACTCGGCCTCCTGGTGGGCCTCGAGCGAAGCTGGTCCGATCACGAGGAGGCCGGCGTCCGCACCTTCACGCTGATCACGGTGCTGGGTGTGCTTGCCGCGATCGTGGACCGCGAGGCCGGTGGATGGGTCGTCGCGTCGGGGGTGGTGGCGGTGGTGGCGCTCATGGCCGTCGTCAACTACGGCCGCCACCAGGTGGAGGCGCGCCCCGACACGGGGATCACGACCGAGGTTGCGGCGCTTGTGATGTTCCTCGTCGGTGCGGCCCTGGGGGCGGGCCTGACGGTGCCGGCCATCGTGGTGGGAGGGGGCGTGGCCGCGCTTCTCCACTGGAAGCATCCCCTGCACGACCTGGCCGACCGCATGGAGCGGAAGGAGCTGGAGGCGCTCATCCGGCTCGCCGTCATCGGACTCGTCATCCTTCCGCTTATGCCGAACCGGGACTTCGGACCGTACGACGTCCTGAATCCGTTCGAGATCTGGTTCATGGTCGTCCTGATCGTCGGGATCAGCATGGCCGGCTACGTCGCCTTCCGACTCTTCGGCGCCCGTGCGGGCGCGGTGGCCGCGGGGCTTCTGGGCGGACTCATCTCGTCCACCGCCACCACGGTCAGCTACGCCCGCCGGAGCAAGGCCGAGCCGAGCCGGAGCGCGGCGGCCGCCCTGGTCATCACGCTCGCCTCGGTGGTCGTCTTCGCCCGTGTCATGGTCGAGATCGGTGTGGTGGGGCCCGGCACCTTCGCCGACGTGGCGCCGCCTCTCGCCATCCTGATGGTCTTCATGGGGGTCGTGGCGTTCTTCCTGTTCCGCGGGGCCGGCGACGAGGAGGGCCACGAGGTGGCCGACCAGGAGCCGCCGTCGGAGCTGAAAGCGGCACTGATCTTCGGTGGGCTCTATGCCGTCGTGCTTCTCGCGGTCGCCTTCGCCCGGGAGCGCCTGGGCACGAGCGGGCTCTACTTCGTCGCGGGAATCTCCGGACTCACCGACATCGACGCCATCACGCTCTCCACCGCCCGTCTCATGGAGGGCGAGGGCCTGGACCCGTCCACGGGATGGCGGGTGGTGATGGTCGGCGTCCTGTCGAATCTCGTCTTCAAGGCGGGCGTCGTGTTCACCCTCGGGACCCCGAAGCTCAAGGGACGGATCGCCGCGGCGTTCGGTCTCACGCTGGCGGCGGGTGTGGCGCTGATGATGCTCTGGCCGGGATAGTCGCCTGCTTGGGCCGCCCGGCTCGCCCTCGGGGGTGTGCCTGACTTCTCAACCGCTCCTCAGTGCCTCCAGGGGCGACAGCGAGACGGCGCGGACCGCCGGGACCACGGTGGCGAGGAGGGCGGCTCCCACCAGGGCGCCGCCGACGATCAGCATCACGGTTGGATCCCCCGGCCGGACACCGAAGAGCGCCGAGGCCAGGAGTCGCGATCCCCCGATCGCCAGTCCCGATCCGAGGACGACGCCCACCGCGGTCTGGATCAGGCCTCCGCTGGCGACGGTGACGAGGACGCTCCGGCTGTCGGCACCCAGGGCCATGCGCACACCGATCTCCCGGGTGCGCCGCGAGACCGAGTGGGCCATCACGCCGAAGAGCCCCACCGACGCCAGGAAGAGCGCACACAGGCCGAAGGTGGTGAAGACCGGACCGACCACGGTGACGACCCAGAACGCCTGCTCGATCCGGGTCTCGATGGGTTCCAGGCGCTGTAGGGGCAGATCGGGATCCAGGTCGGCGACCCCGGCGCGTACCAGGGGGGCGATGGAGGAGGCGTCCCCGCTGGCCCGGACGAGCAGGACGCCGCTGCGGGTATCGGACGGCGGTGTGGGGAGGTACATGCCCTCCGGGGTGATCTGGCTCGCGCCGTTCATCCGGAGGTCGGGCATCACTCCGACGATGGCCCTGAACTCCTCACCTTCGCCCGCGATGCGCACTCGTGCGCCCAGGGGGTCCGTGGCGGGAAAGTGGCGCGCCACGAAGGCCTCGTTGACGATCGTCACCGGCGGACCGTCCCGGTCGCCGGCCTCGAAGGTCCGGCCTCGGGAGGGGGCGATACCCATGGCGCCGAAGTAGCCGGGCCGGACGCTCGCGACCCGGGCGACGGGCCGATCCTCCTCGTCGAGGTACTGCTCACCGTCGATCTCGACGGGTCTGGTGCCGGTGCCCAGGCCCGGCACGATGGTGCCCCAGGTGGCGCCCAGGATCGCGGGCTCCGATTCGGCCCAGCGGAGGAGATCGTCGACGAACGCGGTCCTGGCGGAGGCGTCCGCATAGCGCCGTTCCGGCAGGTCCAGCCCGGCCACCAGGACCCCGGACCGGTCGAAGGGCAACGCTCCGCTCCACTGCCCGAGGGACGCGATGAGGAGCCCGGCGGCCACGAGCAGGGGATAGGCCAGGGCCATCGTCGCGATGACCATCGCCTGGTTGAGGCGACCGAGCGACCGGCTGGAGGAACCTCGGCTCTCGTCCTGGAGCACCTCCCGCACGCTGACGCCGGCCATGCGGATCGCGGGCGTGAGTCCCGCGATCACCGCGGCGCCGCACGAGACGGCCATCGCGAAGACCAGGATCGGGCCGTCGACCTCGAACGTCAGCCAGATGGGGAGCTGGGCCGTGAGCGCCCTCTCGAACCAATCCACCCCGAAGTACGCCAGGACGACGCCGGCCGCACCGCCTGCCAGGGCCAGGACGAGGGCATCGAGCAGAAGCTGCGCCAGAATTCTGGAGCGGCTGGCCCCCAGGACCGTTCTCAGGGCCACCTCCTGGGTACGATCGGCTGCGACGGCGGTCAGCAGGTTGGTGACGTTCACGCACGCGATCGCAAGCACCAGCAGGCTTCCCAACATCATCGCCCACAGGAGCGCCGTCTCACCCTCGCCCAGGTTCGACCGGACGTACGGAACGAGCGCCGACGCGGCAGCGGGGCCACTCCCCTCCTCGCGGGCCAGGTCCGCGTAGATCCGGCCCAGCTCGGCGGACGAGGCTTCGATGGACGTCCCGGCCGGCAGGCGTCCCATGACCAGGAGGCTGCCGGTGTTCCGATCCGCGCTCGCCCGGTCGAAGGGCAGAGGAAGCCAGACGTCCTCGTCGGTGGGGAACTGGAAGGAGTCCTCCATCACCCCGATGATCACGTGGTTCTCGCCGTCGAGGCGGATCGAGCGACCGAGGACGTCGCGGCTCCCTCCGTACCGCGTCTGCCACACGCCGTCGCTCAGCAGGACGACCCGGGCGTCCGGTCCGAACTCGTCCGCCGCGAAGGCCCGCCCGATCACCGGGGACACCCGGAGAAGGTCGAAGAGGCTCGTCGAGATCCGGGCCGCACGGAGGCGAACGGGCTGCGATTCGTCGTCGGCGAGGTCGACGCCCGACGTCGTCCACGCCCCGACCGCGCTCAGCGTCCTCTGTCGCTCCTGAACCGCCAGGAAGTCCAGGAAGGAGAGGGTCCGCAGACGGTCGCCCGATTCCGGGCTCCTTCGCTCGAGCATGACCAGGTCGTCCGGGCCGTCGAACGGCGTGCCGCGAAACAGGATCGTGTAGCCGATCGAGAACATGCTCGCCGTCAGACCGATCCCGAAGGCGAAGGCGATGATCGAGATCCCGGACCGCACCGGATCCCGGATGATGCGGCGCAGGGCGAAGCGAACTTCCTGGAGCATGGGAATCGGCCCGAGCCTATTGGGCCCGCAGCGCCTCGGTGGGTTCGACGCCCGCGGCCCTTCGCGCCGGGATCCAGTGGGCGAGCAGTCCGACCACGGCGAGCAGGACGACGGCGAGACCGAAGCTCACCGGGTCCAGCGCCGGGACGTAGAGGGCGCTCGTGAGCGCACGCGCCGCCACGGCCGCCAGGACGATGCCGAGGAGCGCGCCGACGCCGACGAGCACCATGCCCCGGGCGAGCACCATTCCCACCACCTCGTTCGTCCGGGCCCCGAGGGCCTTCCGGATGCCGATCTCGCGAATTCGGCGGCTCACCGAGTACCCGATGACGCCGTACAGTCCCACCGCCGCGAGCACCACGGCCAGCAGGCCGAACGCGGCGATCAGCCAGGCGCCCGCGCGGATGGGGAAGAGGCGCACTTCGGCCAGGCTCCAGAGGGCGCCGGTCTCCACGAACACCAGGTCGGGATCGAGGGCCCGGAACTCCCGTTCCAGGGCGGGGAGGAGCGGGGCGACGTCGGTCCGGGTGCGGACGAGGAGGTTCCCGTAGGCCGTGTTCCGGCGGCTCGGCAGGTGGATGTAGTCCTTGGGGGACTCCCCGGGGGTGTCCACCCTGTAGTCCTGCACCACCCCGACGATCCGCCAGGGCTCGCCGTCCCACGATGTGCGGAAGCTCTGCCCGACCCCGCTCTCACCGGGCCAGTATCGTGCCGCCATGGCCTCGGTGACGACGGCGACCCGGAGGTTCTCGTCCCGGTCGGCGGTTTCGATACCCCGGCCGGCGACGAGCTCGAGGCCGAGGACGTCGAAGTAGCTCTCGTCGACGTATGCGCCATCCAGACGGTAGGGCGTGTCGTCGGCCGACGCCTGATGCCCGTCGATGAACAGACCGAAGCCGTTGTTGTTCAGGGACAGCGGCACGCGGCTGACGTTCGTCACCCCCTCGACCTCCGGCAACGCCTCGAGGCGCTCCCGGACGTTCTGGAAGAAGATCTCGGACTGCTCGCCGTCGTACCCGTTCATCTCCATCGCCAGGCCGAAATAGGCGGTCCGCCGTGCGTCGTAGCCCAGGTCGACGTCGTTCGCCGCCCCGAGGCTCCGAGCCATGAGGGCGCCGCCCACCAGCAGCACCACCGACACCGCCACCTGGGCGACGACCAGGACGTCCCGCAGCTCCAGGCCGCGGGTCGCCGCCCCGTCCCCTGCGTCCTTGAGGGCGGGGACGAGGTCGGGGCGGGACGCCCGGGCCGCCGGTGCGAGGCCGAAGATCAGCCCCGTCACCACCGCGGCTGCGAAGGTGAAGAGACCCACCCGCCAGTCGGGAGAGATGTCGAGTCCGATGTCGATCGGTAGCGGCGGCCGCACCGCCGCAATCACACCGGCCAGCCAATAGGACAGCCCCAACGCGACGGCGCCCCCCAGGAGCGCGAGCAGCATGCTCTCGGTCACGAGCTGCCGGATGATGCGTCCGCGGCCCGCGCCGATCGCGGTCCGGATCGCCATTTCACGGCGCCTGGAGGCGCCCCGCGCGAGCATCATGTTCGCCAGGTTCGCGCACGCCACCAGGAGCACCAGTCCGACGGCCCCGAGCAGCACGAGGCTCACCGGCGCCAGCCTGCGATCGAAATCCGGATTCAGCGCCACGTCGTTCGTGGCCAGCACCTTCACCCGCACCCGCTCGTTCGTTTCCGGGTACCGTTGGGCGAGGCGCGCGGCGATCCCGGACATCTCGGCCCGGACCTGCTCCACCTCGATCCCCTCGTTCATTCGGCCCTTCACCCAGAGGAAGCGCCGAGCGCGGCGGTCCAGGATCGAGGCTTCGGTCTGCGGGCCGGTGACCCAGTTGCTTCCGAGGGGCTCGACGTCGTCGACCATCGACAGGGGGAGCCACATCTGGACCGTCATCGCCGGCGCCATCCCCCCGAAATCTCTCGGTGCGACGCCGACGACGTTATAGACGCTGCCGTTGATCCGAAGGGCCCGACCCACGACGCCTGGATCGGCGCCGAAGCGGTTCTGCCAGAACGCGTGGCTCAGGACCGCGGAGGGACCGGCGCCCGGTCCGGAGAACTCCTCGGAGGTGAAGGCCCGTCCGAGCGCCGCTCCCACGCCCAACACCGAGAAGTAGTCCTCCGACACGATCTCGCCCACGACCAACTCCGAGCTGCCATCGACCGAGAGGTTCGCAAAGAAATTCGTGAAGGCCATCATGCCCGAGAGCGTCTCGGTCTGATCCCTGAAGTCGACGAAGTCCGGGTAGGAGTTCGAGTTGTGCGCGTCGTCGGTCGTCTCGTGGGCGTAGACGTCGACGAGCTCGTCCGGACTCTCCACGGGAAGCGGACGGAGCAGGATCGCGTTCACCAGGCTGAAGATCGATGCGTTCACACCGATCCCCAGTGCGATCGTCGCCACGGCGACGGCGGTGAAGCCCGGCGCCTTGGTCATGGCTCTCAGGGCGAAGCGGACGTCCCGGAGAAACTCGTCCATGCGCACCACGCTCCAGTTCGGGGAGGGAGGGATGTCCGCGGCGCGGCCCATCGCGGTTTCACGACCTCCGGGGGAACCTACGGCGTCGAAGGGGATCGGGCGACGAGGATCCGGGATCGACGCTGTCTCCGGGGGGGCATCGAGACGCAGTCGTCGACATCTCCGCTCCGCGGCCGGGCAGCGCCCCGGCGCGCATCGTTTCGTTTGCGATCGGATTCTCTGGCGGCGCGGAGGTGGTGGGACCGGTCGTGGCCTCGCCGGTGACCGCAATCGGGTGACCGTGGAGGCCGGGCAGCTGGTCAGGGATCGGGGTGAGGCGAATGAGGTCGTGCCACCTGGCCGACGGTTCTAGCGGGAACGCTGCGGAGCGGCCTACTCTTCTTCCAGCGTGAGCAGTAGGGGCTGGGGCCGTCTCAGAAGCCCTGGAACGTTCTCCGAAAGCACGCGTCCCGACCGGCACCTGCGTCCCACGAGAGAGAGGAGCAGTACGGGGTGGATCGAGCCCTCATTGTGATCGGACTGTTCGTCCTCGCTCTGGTCGGTTGCGGTGATGCCGGCTCGGATTCCTACACCCCAGGGGCACTCTCGCCCGAGCGATGGGACGCCGAGGAATGGTCCGCGGCATGGCGCACGTTCGATGCCTGGGCGAGACCGGACACGGCGGCATCGTCGCGCGCCGGGCTGGTCGTCGACGCCTCCTCCGCGCCTTCCGCGATGGCCGGCGCCGCAGTCCTCGAGGCCGGCGGCAACGCGATCGACGCGGCCCTGACGGCGGCGTTGACGACTACGGTCGTCGGAATGGGTGCTCCGGTGAGCCTGGCCGGTGTGGGCGCGCTGGTCTATTACGATGCCGAGACGGGAACGACCCATGCCCTCGACGGGGGCTGGGTCCTACCCGCAGGAGAACCGGACGTATCGTCGATTCCATCGGACGCGCCTTCCGGGAGGGCCATCATGGTCCCCGGGTTCATGGCCCTGGTCCAAGCAGCCCACGACCGGTTCGGCCGGCTTCCCTTCGCCGCATTGTTCGAGCCGGCGATCCACGTTGCGGAGCGTGGATTCACGCTGACCGAGGATCTCGCCCGTTCGATCGAGGGGAGTGGAGAGGTGCTGGGCCGACGCGCCGCGACGGAGTGGATCTTCCTCGGAGAGGACGGCGAATGGCCTCGGCCAGGTGAAGTCTTTCGTCAGCCAGAATTGGCCGAGACCCTCCGGCGGCTGGCAACGGATGGTGCCGACTACATGTATCGCGGCGATTGGGCTGAAGCCCTCGTCGAGGCCGTTCATGAAGAGGGGGGACATCTGACGCTGGATGATCTCTCCTCATACCAGGCCACATGGTCGGAGACCGCGGCGGTCGAGTACGGAACCAACGAGATCCACGTACCCGGTGGGGACAACGCGGGCGGCACGGCGCTCCTCGAGGCGATGCTACTCCTCGACCGCGCCGGTGTCCGGGATTCGGGGCCGGTCTTCGAATCCGCCGAGAGCCTGTACTGGGTTTCGCGGATCGGATACCTGCTCTGGGTCGCCGACTTTCGCCAAGCCGACTTCGAGGGAGCCTTCCCCGAACTGTCGATGGACCTCGCGTCGAGGCGCACCTCTGAGCGTGCCGACGTGCTCTGGGACCTGTTGCAGACTCCCCGGTGGGACGAGTTCGTTGGATCGGATCCGTACTCGGCACCGGCCTCGGCCCCTCCCGCGCACACCGACGCCATCGTCACCGTAGATCGGTGGGGGAACGCTGCGGCCCTGATCTTCAGCTCGACCATCGTGGGTTGGGGTCGGACCGGGATCTTCGTCGATGGCGTGAGCGTCCCCGACTTCGGGCGGACCGCGAGCCGGCTCGCCGGGCTGCGGCCGGGAGACCGCATTCCCAATCAGCTCAACCCGGTCCTCGTTCTGGGCGACGAGGGTTTCGTAGCAGGCCTGAGTTCCCTCGGCGCCGGAATTCATCATGCCTCGGTGCAGACGCTCCTCAACGTTCTGGACTTCGGCATGGCTCCAGTCCCTGCGACCACCACACCGCAGGTGGCACACTTCGCCTGGCCCGGGGCACCGGGAGTTCCCGAGGGCACACCCGTCCAGACGCACCTGGTGGAGGCGGGCCGGTTCCCTCCGGCTCTGCTGGACAGCGTCCGCGCCCAGGGGCAGCCGGTGCTTGAGATACCCGGGTCTGCAGCCTATGACCTGCTGGGCCGAGTAAGCCTGATCGTCGCGGATCCGACCGAGCCCGGCGTTCGCGGCATCGGAAGTACGGGCGGGCTGGCCGTTCCGGAGCGAGGGAGCAGTCGGAAACCATGAGCATACAGTGGCGATACTCGCATGCCTGCCCTTCGGGGGGGATGGACTCCCGTTCGACTCAGGGGCCGCGTTTCTACGGGTTCGCCTGTTGCGTGAGCCGGGGCTGTTCACTCCAGGGGATGCGGGTGTTCCGGTGCATCCCGGATTGAGTTGGGTGCTCTCGGGTCTCGTCGTGATCGCGGGAGGCGTCTGGCTGGTCGGCCTCGCCGTGGCCACCGTGGTTGCGCCGCAGCGTGCGTCTGATTTCCTGAGGCGCTTCGCCAGCTCCGCTCGTTCGCACTACACGGAGCAGCTGCTGCGATTGATGGCCGGCGTGGCGTTCATCGTCTTTGCACCCGAAATGCGACTCGGAGGGCTGTTCAGGATCTTCGGATGGGTGCTGACCCTCACGGCCATCTTGCTCTTGCTGCTCCCGTGGCGTTGGCACCAGCGTTTCGCTGGGTGGGCGATTCCACTGGCAACGGGGAATCTCCGCATATTCGGGGGGGGAGCCTTCTTGCTGGGGTGTGGGATCCTCTACGCCGTCTTCTGAAGGATGGGGTCGACGGGGTCGGAAGGTGGACCGGTCCAGGACGGGGGCACTTCGGAGGCCGTGGTCGTTGGAGCTCGCTCGTGAGGAGTGGACGGATGGGTTGGTTTCGCCGCGAACGAAAGCCGGAAGTTCCAAGTCAGCACCAATTCGGGGTGCCGCCCGAAGAGCTGGTGTTCCCCTAGCCGTGACCACCCTGCTCTTCAACGTCGCCGGCCTCGCGATCCTCGGGTGGGCGCTGATGATCCTGCTGCCCACCTGGAGCGTCACCCGGCGGCTGGTCGCCTGGACGGTGTTTCCTGTGCTCCTGGCCGGCATCTACGTGATCGGCGTGGTCGCCGTGCTGGCCGAGACGGGCGTCGGTGCCGTGGCCGACTTCGGAAGCGCCGAAGGGGTCGTCCGGCTCCTGTCGGACCCCGACGTCGCGCTCGTCGCCTGGATCCATCTCCTGGCCTTCGATCATCTGGTCGGCGTGTTCATCTTCCGCGACAACCTCCAGAACGAC
>DATHRY010000334.1:0-8455 GCA_035464715.1 Longimicrobiales bacterium | reverse complement strand
ACGACATCCGGGCCCGCATCTCCGACCGTCGCCTGCTGTCGGCCCTCCTCCGGGCCGGGGGGGTGGCCGAGGACTGCCTGCTCGCCGCCTACGGGGTGATCGACAAGCTCGAGCGGGAGCCCCGGGACCGCAGCCGCGAGCGTCTCGGGCCCGAAGCGGGCCTGGACGGGGAGCGTGCCGACCGCATCCTCACCCTCTTCGACGATCCGGGATTGGATGCGGTGGCCTCGGCCTTCGGGGATCGGGACGAGGTGGCCGTGGAGATCGAGCGGCTCCGGGACTACCTGGGCCTCCTCGAGGCCATGGAGCTGTCGGCCTTCGTCGACTTCGATCTCACCATCGTCCGGGGCCTGGCCTACTACACGGGGATCGTTTTCGAGATCTTCGATCGCAAGGGGGAGTTCCGGGCCATCTGCGGCGGGGGACGGTACGACTCGCTCCTGGAGCGGGTCGGAGGCGAGGACCTGCCGGCCGTCGGCTTCGGCATGGGGGACGTCGTCCTGACCGAGCTCCTCCGGGAGCGGGACCGGCTCCCGGACCTGGCACGGCACCTCGACTACTACCTGGTGGGGATCGGAGAGGAGACCCGACCCCGGCTCCTGACCCTGGCCCACCGGCTCCGGGCCCGCGGCAAGACCGTGGGGCACGGACTCCGGTCCGCCGGGGTCCGGAAGCAGTTCCGCTCCGCCGAGACCGAGGGGGCGGCCGAGGTCGTGGTCCTGGGGCCCGATGAGCTGGCCCGCGGGGCGGTCACGGTCCGGGACATGGTCTCGGGGACCGAACGGGAGGTGGCGCTGGAGGCGCTGGAGCGGGGGTCGTGACCGAAGGGACGAACGAGTCGGCCAACGAGGTGATGGACCGGGCGATCCGGCGCCTGGGCATCCTGGAGTACCTCTTCCTGGGGCTGGCGGCGGGGGGCGCGCTCCTGGCCGGCGCCCTGATCGCGTGGCTCCTCCGGGAGTCCCTGGGGTGGAACTTCAGGGTGATGTGGGCCGTGACCTCCCTCCTCCTCTTCCTGGTCCCGGGCTCGATCTCGTGGTGGCGGCTCCGCAGGGAGGAGCGCTCCACCCCTCAACCGCACGACGACGACAGGAACGGCGACGCATGAGCACCAATCAGAAGCTCACCCCGCAGTCCGAGGACTTCGCGGCCTGGTACAACGAGGTGGTCCTCCGGGCCGAGCTCGCGGACTACTCGCCGGTCCGGGGGAGCATGGTGATCCGCCCCTGGGGCTACGGGATCTGGGAGCGCATGCAGCGGGCCCTGGACGACATGTTCAAGGCCACGGGTCACGAGAACGCCTACTTCCCCCTCCTGATCCCGATGAGCTTCATCGAGAAGGAGAAGGAGCACGTGGCGGGGTTCGCGCCGGAGCTGGCCGTGGTGACCCACGCCGGCGGGAAGGAGCTGGAGGAGCCGCTCGTCATCCGGCCCACCTCCGAGACCATGATCCTGGAGATGTACGCGAAGTGGGTCCAGTCGTACCGGGACCTCCCGATCCTGATCAACCAGTGGGCGAACGTGATGCGCTGGGAGATGCGGACCCGCCTCTTCCTCCGGACCGCCGAGTTCCTCTGGCAGGAGGGACACACGGCCCACGCCACCTCCGAGGAGGCCCAGGAGCACACCCTCCGCATGCTGGGGGTCTACCGGACCTTCATGGAGGAGTGGATGGCCATGCCGCCGGTGACCGGCCTCAAGAGCGAGTCCGAGAAGTTCGCGGGTGCCGTGCGGACGTACGGCCTCGAGGCCCTGATGAAGGACAACAAGGCGCTGCAGGCGGGGACGTCGCACTTCCTGGGGCAGAACTTCTCGAAGGCCGCCGGGCTCACCTTCCAGAGCGAGGAGGGCGAGGAGGTCCACGCCTGGTCCACCTCCTGGGGGGTCTCGACCCGGCTGGTGGGCGGGCTGGTGATGACCCACGGCGACGACGACGGGCTCATCATCCCGCCGCTCCTGGCGCCGGTACAGGTCGTGGTCGTGCCCATCTTCCGGAACGACGACGAGCGCGGAGCCACGATGGCCAAGGCCGAGGAGGTGCGGACCCGTCTCGCCGAGTCCGGGATCCGTGTGAAGGTGGATGCCCGGGATCACCTGAACCCCGGCGCCAAGTACTACGAGTGGGAGCGGAAGGGCGTGCCGCTCCGGATCGAGGTGGGCCCCAAGGACCTGGAGAAGGGGAGCCTGGCCGTGGCCCGCCGGCTGGTGCCCGAGGGGGAGAAGCGGAAGCTGTTCCTCCCCGAAGCCGAGGCACTGGCCACGGTGCCGGAGCGCCTCGAGGCCCTGCAGAGGGATCTCCTGGAACAGGCCGTCGCCCGGCGGGAGGCCAATTCCCACCGAGGCGTCGGAACGTGGAACGAGATGAAGGAGATCCTGGAGACGCAGGGCGGCTTCGTCTACACGGGCTGGTCCGGCGATCCGGGCGTGGAGGCCCGGGCCAAGGAGGAGATGAAGGCGACGATCCGCTGCATCCCCGATCCCGAGTTCCAGTCCGGTACCGCGCCGGCACGCTGCATCTCCGGCGAGGGTGAGGCGAAGTGCGAGGTCGTCTGGGCGCGGGCGTACTAGAGGAACGGCTTCACCGCCTGGGGATCAGCGGACCGCGTCGGCCTCGATCTCGATGAGCATGTCGGGGTGGATCAGGCGCCGGACCTCGACCATGGTCGTGGTGGGCGGCGCGTCCCCGAACGCCTCGGCGTGGGCCCGGCCGAACTCCTTCCATCGTTCGATGTCCGTCACGAACATCCGGGTGCGGGTGACCCGCTCCATGGGCACGTCCACCCGCGCCAGGTGCTCCCGGATGATGTCCAGGCACCGGACGGCCTGGGCGTAGCCGTCTCCCGGCGCGTGGACGCCGCCGTCGGCGTCCACGGCGGCGGTCCCCGTGACGAACACCCGCTCGCCGGCCACCAGGACGCGGCAGTACCCCACCGTCGTCTCCCAGGGGGCGCCGCTGAAGACCCGGCGGAACGGCTCCCTCACGGCACTTCGGACCCGCCGGCCGAGTCGATCGGGACGTTCAGGCGGGTTTCGATGTCCCGCCAGACCTCCGCCATGTAGGTCGGGTCCTGGCCATGGACCTCGGCGAACGTCAACAGGTCCTCCTCCGTCACGCCGTGCCCCCCGAGGATCTGCTCCCGCTCGCTCGGCCTCAACGTGGCGTCGGACTCCGCCAGGGCGGCCTTCCGAAGCTCCACCATCACCGCCACGAAGGTCTCCCTGTCGAGTGTCTCCGGCATGGCGCCGTCGTCGGGCCCGCACGCGGTGGTGCCCGCGGCGATCAGCAGGGCGATCAGGGGGGCGCGGAGGGTGGGTCGGAGCACGGTGCCGTCGGAGGAGGTGGAGAGAACCCGGAGGCAAGGTCTCCGGGTCCGCCGAGACGTGTCAAGCGCCCGGTGGGACCCGACGATGGGCCCCGTGGGTAAGGTCCGGGCATGAAACGACCAGCGATGCGCTTCGCAGCGGCCGCCCTCCTCCTCGCCCTCGGGGGCTGTGCGGTCAATCCGGCCACGGGGGAGCGACAGCTCTCGTTCGTGGGAGAGGGGCAGGAGATCGCCATGGGACGGGACGCCGATCCCGGCATCGTGGCGCAGATGGGGCTGTATCCCGACTCGGCGGTGCAGCGGTACGTCCGGGACCTGGGCCTGCGCATGGCGGCGGTGTCGGAGCGGCCCGAACTGCCCTGGACCTTCCGGGTCCTCGACGACCCCACGGTGAACGCCTTCGCCCTTCCCGGCGGCTACATCTACATCACCCGGGGCATCCTGACCCACCTGACGTCCGAGGCCCAGCTCGCCGGGATCCTCGGCCACGAGATCGGGCACGTGACCGCGCGGCATTCGGTCAACCAGATGAGCCGGTCCCAGCTGGCCCAGGTGGGGTTGATCGTGGGGATGGTGGTCTCGGAGACCGTCCGGGAGTACGGCGGCCTCGCCGTCCAGGGGCTGGGCCTGCTCACGCTCAGCTACGGGCGAGGGGACGAGCTCCAGGCCGACGAGCTGGGGCTCCGGTACATGACCCGCCTCGGCTACGATCCCTCGGAGCTGGCAGGCGTCATGGAGATGCTGGCCCGGAACTCCGAGCTGAGCGCCGGCGAAGGGGGGCGGGTCCCGGAGTGGCTCAGCACCCACCCGAATCCCGAGAACCGTGTGGAGCGGATCCTGGCGGGGATCGACGCCGCACCGGACTACGCGTCGGCGTCGACCGTGGCGGCGGAGCCCTTCATGCGCCGTATCGACGGGATGGTGTTCGGTGAAGACCCGAGGCAGGGGTACGTGGCCGACGGGATCTTCCACCACCCCGACCTCGCCTTCCGCTTCGACGTGCCCACGGGGTGGGGCCTCTTCAACGGGCGTCAGGCGGTCCAGCTGGGCCCCGAGGACGGGACCGGGGCGGTGCAGCTGAGCGTGGTCCAGGGAAGCCCCGAGGAGGCGGCCCGTGCGCTGGGGGCTCGGGACAACGTGCAGGTGGGTTCGTCCCGATCGGGCACCGTGAACGGATTGGAGGCCCTGACGACACCGTTCCGGGCCACCAGCCAGGATGGCGAAGTGGCAGGAGAGGCCACCTGGATCCGCCATGGTGACCTCACCTACCAGTTCCTGAGCTTCTCCTCCACGACGGGCTGGCAGCGGTTCGGGCCCCGGGCCCGGGAGGTGGTGGAGAGCTTCCAGCCCGAGACCGATCCGGCTGTGCTGGGGGCCGTACCCCTGATGGTCGCGGTGGTGACCCTCCCGGATGCCCTGCCCTGGGACACGTTCCTGCAGCGGTACCCCTCCGAGGTGGAGGACCCGGTCGTCGCGGTCATCAACCAGGTCCAGGTGGGCGGCAGGGTCCCGGCCGGGCCCGCGAAGCGGGTGGCGCGGTGAGCTGGCATCGATCTTGAATCTCCATAGGGGACAGTGACGACCCCGACTGTCACATCGGCAGCCCCAACGCAGGACGATCATGCTCAGCCACGACAAGCTCACGGTGAAGGCCGGCGAGGCCATACAGAACGCCGCCGCGGAGGCCCGGCAGCGCGGCAACGCCGAGATCCACGGCGTCCATCTCCTCGACGCCCTCCTGAGGCAGGAGGAGGGGATCGTCGTGCCCATCCTCCAGAAGCTGGAGATCCCCGTCTCCCGGGTGGAGAGCCAGACCCGCCAGGCCATGGATCGGATGGCCCGGGTGGAGGGCGGCGCCGATCCACGCATCGCCCGGGACCTGAACCGGGCGCTGGATGCGGCGGAGAAGGAGAGCCGGAAGCTCGACGACCAGTACGTGTCCACCGAGCACCTGCTCCTGGGGCTCACGACCGAGAAGGACGACGCGGGCCGCATCCTCCGGGAGTCCGGCGCGGATCCGGACCGGGTGCGGGAGGCCCTCGAGGCGGTCCGTGGCCCGCACCGGGTGCTGGATCAGAACCCCGAGGACAAGGTCCAGGCCCTGGCCCGGTACTCCCGGGACCTCACGGACATGGCGCGGCAGGGGAAGCTCGATCCCGTCATCGGACGGGACGACGAGATCCGCCGGGTGATCAAGGTCCTGGCCCGACGGACCAAGAACAACCCGGTCCTGATCGGTGAGCCGGGGGTGGGGAAGACCGCCATCGTCGAGGGGTTGGCCCAGCGCATCGTCCACGGGGACGTGCCCAGCTCCCTGGCCGACAAGAAGCTCGTGGCCCTGGACATCTCGGCGATGCTCGCCGGGGCGAAGTACCGGGGGGAGTTCGAGGAGCGCCTGAAGGCCGTGCTCAAGGAGATCACAGAGTCCGACGGCCGCTACGTGGTGTTCCTCGACGAGCTCCACACCATGGTGGGGGCGGGGGCCGCGGAAGGCGCGGTGGACGCCGGCAACATGCTGAAGCCCGCGCTGGCCCGAGGGGAGCTCCGCATGGTGGGGGCCACCACCCTGGACGAGTATCGGAAGCACATCGAGAAGGACCCGGCGCTGGAGCGCCGCTTCCAGCCGGTATACGTGGCGCCGCCATCCGTCGACGACGCCATCGCCATCCTCCGGGGCCTCAAGGAGCGGTACGAGGTCCATCACGGGGTCCGGATCACCGACGACGCCCTGGTTGCGGCGGTGAAGCTATCGGACCGCTACATCGGCGGGCGCTTCCTGCCGGACAAAGCCATCGATCTGATGGACGAGGCCGGAAGCCGACTACGCATCGAGATCGACTCGATGCCGCAGGAGATCGACGAGGTCGAGCGTCGCATCACCCAGCTCGAGATCGAGAAGAGCGCCCTCTCCAAGGAGGAGGAGCGGTCGGCCGTCGAGCGCCGAGAGGCGATCGAGGAGGAGCTGGGGCAGCTCCGGGAGCGGTCCTCCGGCATGAAGGCCCGGTGGCAGTCCGAGAAGGAGGCCATCCAGCGGCTCCAGGGCCTCAAGGAGAAGGTGGACGAGCTCCGGGTGGAGGCCGAGCGGGCGACCCGCACCGGCGACCTGGGTCGGGCCGCGGAGATCCAGTACTCGGAGATCCCCGGAACGGAGCAGGCCATCGAGGTGGCGGACGCCCGCCTCCAGGAGCTCCAGGCCGGCGGCTCCTTCCTCAAGGAGGAGGTCGATGCCGACGACATCGCCGCAGTGGTCGGGGAGTGGACCGGGATCCCGGTGAGCCGGCTCCTGGAGTCGGAGCGGGCCCGGCTCTCGCATCTGGAGGACCTCCTCGGCGAGCGCGTCATCGGACAGCGCGAGGCCGTGGAGGCCGTGTCCAACGCCGTCCGGCGCGCCCGGGCGGGCCTGCAGGACCCGGATCGTCCGGTTGGGTCCTTCATCTTCCTCGGACCCACCGGGGTGGGGAAGACCGAGACGGCCCGCGCCCTGGCCGAGTTCCTCTTCGACGACGAGCGGGCCATGGTCCGCATCGACATGTCGGAGTACATGGAGAAGCACGCGGTGGCCCGGCTCATCGGAGCGCCTCCTGGCTACGTCGGCTTCGAGGAGGGGGGGCAGCTCACCGAGGCGGTGCGGCGCCGTCCCCACTCGGTCATCCTCTTCGACGAGATCGAGAAGGCCCACCCGGAGGTCTTCAACGTCTTCCTGCAGATCCTGGACGACGGACGGCTGACGGACAGCCAGGGTCGGACCGTGGACTTCCGGAACGCGGTCATCATCATGACCTCGAACATCGGCAGCCAGTACATCCTCGAGGCCTTCGGGTCCGGCCGGGAAGGCGAGGTCGAAGAGACCGTGCGTCGGGAGATGCAGCGGCACTTCCGGCCCGAGTTCCTCAACCGGGTGGACGACATCATCGTCTTCCAGCCCCTCGGCCAGGAGGATCTCGCGCGGATCGTGGCGCTCCAGCTGCAGCGGGTGGACGGCCTGGCCGCCGACCTCGGCTATCGGCTGGTGGTGACTTCGTCGGCGCAGGAGCTGCTGGCCCGGGAAGGGTACGACCCCGCCTTCGGGGCCCGCCCCCTGAAGCGGGTGATCCAGCGCCGTGTGCAGGACCCCTTGGCCCTGCTTCTGCTGGAGCAGGACGTGCCCGAGGGGTCGGTCATCACCGTGGACGTGGATCCTGCCGGGGAGGAGCTCGTCTTCACCCCGAGATCGGCGGTCGTGGCGGCGCCGGCGCCCGGTGATGCCCGGGCGCCGGAGGAGGTGGCGGGCCGAGGTTGACCGGCCTCGACGACCCCGGCAACTTCCCTCGACGCGTCATCCTCCTCCCGCTCTCCGGGTCCCCCATGAGCTCGTCCTCTACGCGCCGCAGGTTCCTGGTGGCGGCCGCCCTGGCCCTGGCCGGGTGCACGACCCAGGTGGTCCAGCAGGCGCCCCCGAGCAGCGAGCTGGCGGCGGTGGCCCCGTCCTTGTCCGTGGAGCGGTTCCTGCAGGCCGTGAACGCCCAGGACTACGAGGCCATGGCGAGCCTGTTCGGCACCGCGGCCGGACCGATCCAGGGCGAGCGGAGGGAGATCGAGGTCCGCATGGCCACGATCGCCCAGATCCTGCGGCACGAGGACTATCGGATCGCCTCCGAGAATCGGCCGCCGGGACGTGAAGCGCCCACGCGGCGGGTGAGCGTCAACCTCACGATCGGGAACCGGATGGTCACCGACGTCGGGTTCATGGTGGTCCAGACGCCTGGTGGGGTCTGGCTGGTGGAGGAGATCGACCTGGAAAAGGTGACTTCGGGCTAGGACGCCTCGTCGGCGTACTGCACGAGCTCCACCAGGACGCGCCCGGTGGTCCGGGGATGCAGGAAGGCCACGAGGTGGCCACCCGCCCCGGGCCGCGGCTCTGCGTCCACGAGCTCGAACCCCGCCTGGGCGAGGCGATCGAGCTCGGCCCGGATGTCGGGCGTGCGGTAGGCGATGTGATGCAGGCCCGGTCCGTTCCGGGTCAGGAAGCGCCCGACCGGAGTGTCGGGCGACGTGGGCTCCAGGAGCTCCAGGTGGCCGACGAAGGCGACCCGGACACCCTGGGAAGGAAGTTCCTCCACGGGGGAACCGGAGAGACCGGTCATGCGTTCGTA
>DATHRY010000333.1:0-5891 GCA_035464715.1 Longimicrobiales bacterium | reverse complement strand
AGCCAGCACCGCTCCCAGGACATGGGCGTCGCCCAGCCCCTGGGCGGCCGGGAGACGGACCTGATCCTGGTGGCCAGCGCACCGGGCGTGGACGCTGCCGGAGCGGGCTTCTTCGCCGGGGTGGACACGACGCTGACGGCGGGGATCGACGTGCTGAACGGCTCCGCCCGGGAGACCGTGGAGACGGGTGTCGCCCGGTACCGCCAGGCGCTGAAGGAGGCGGCGGAAGCGTTGGACCCCGCCCATCCCTGGGCCGCGGCGGACCCGCTGGCGGTGGGGCTGGCCGCCCTCCGTGACGCCGCCTCCACCGCCGCCGGCGCCGCCCCCGGGTCGGAGCTGGCCCGGGTCCTGAAGACCCGGGTGGCCGACGCCCAGGCGGCGGTGCTGAGGGCGGGGGGGATCACGCTGCAGGTGGTGGCCGAGGATGACCTGGTGGTGCCGGGCGAGACCGTGGACCTGACCGTGGAGCTGTGGAACGGGGGCGACGTGCCCGTCCGGAACGCCCGGGCCCATCTGGAGCTTCCGGCCGGCTGGGGCGTGGAGCCCCTCGCGGAGGCTCCGGGCGACGGCGGCCAGGGGTTCTTCGGCCGGGGTGTGGCCGCCTCGCAGCTCGACGAGGACGGAGGGCTCGCGCCCGGCGCCCTGGCCCGCTGGCGGTACCGGGTCTCGGTCCCCCGGGACGCCGAGGTGACCGATCTCTACTTCCGGGAGCGGCCCCGGGACGGAGAGATGTACCGGTGGCCCGACGACCGGCCCGACCTGTGGGGGCTGCCCAAGCGCCCCGCCGCCGTGACGGGCCGGGTGGACGTGGAGCTGGTGGCCGGGGGTGACGTCGTGCCGCTGACCGCCCGTCGGGACGTCAGGTACGTGGGCGTGGACAAGGCGACCGGACAGTTCGAGACGCCGATGCTGGTGACGCCGGCCGTGTCGGTGGCCGCGGACCCCGGGTCCATGGTCTGGCCCGTGGGGTCCGACGAGGTCCGCGAGGTCCGGGTCCGGGTGACCGGGCAGGCCCGGGACGGCATCGCCGGCCAGGTACGCCTGGAGGCGCCCGAGGGCTGGAGTGTCTCGCCGACGTCCCGACCCTTCGACTTCGGTGCGCCAGGGGAGGAGCAGACCGCCTCCTTCCGGGTGCGGCCCACGAGCGTGAGCCCGGGCCGCCACACCTTCCGGGCGGTGGCCGAGGCCGACGACGGCCGCACCTTCGATCGGGGGGTGACCCTGGTCGACTACCCCCACATCGAGCGCACCGCCATGGTCGATCCCGCCACCCTCGAGGTGTCGGTCTTCGACGTGGCCGTGGCGCCGGTGACCGTCGGGTACCTGATGGGCTCCGGCGACGACGGCATGCTGGCGCTGGAGCAGATGGGCGTGGACGTCCGGGAGGTGACCCCTGCCCAGATCGCCTCGGGTGTCCCTCCGGAGCTGGACGTCCTGGTCCTGGGCATCCGCGTCTACGAGACCCGGCCCGAGGCCGCGGCGGTGAACGATCGCATCCTGGACTTCGCCCGGCAGGGAGGGACGGTGATCGTCCAGTACAACAAGTACGAGTACCCCGCCGGGGGCTTCGCGCCCTACCCGGTCTCGATGGGGCCGCCCGCCCCCCGGGTCACCGACGAGGACTCACCCGTGGAGATCCTCACCTCCTCCTTCGGCATCGCGACGTCGCCGAACACCCTGGGGACCGAGGACTTCGAGGGCTGGGTGCAGGAGCGGGGCCTCTACTTCCTGGCCGACTGGGACGATCGCTTCGAGCCGGTCCTGTCATTCACGGACCCGGGTGAAGAGCCGGCGCTGGGGGGCCTCGTGGTCGCGCCCGTGGGGGACGGCCTCTACGTCTACACCGGGATCTCCTTCTTCCGCCAGTTCCCCGCGGGCGTGCCGGGAGCGCATCGGCTCTTCGCCAATCTGGTCTCCCTGGGCGCCCGGGGCGGCGTCACGGACCAGAACGGGGGCCGGTAGGGGTGGGGGGGAGAGGGACCTGGCGGGCCGGCGTGGGTGGCTCCACCCTGTGCCTCTGCCTGGCTCTGCTTCCGGGGTGTGGCGGCTCCGAGGCCGACCTGGCGTCGGGCGGGCCGGGGGAGGTCGAGGCCGTCGCAGCTTCGCCCGGGCCGACGAGCGCCCCGGCCGACACCCTGGTGGTCGTGGCCAACCTGGCCGAGGCCCGGCTCCACCTGATGCCCCGTGACTGGGCCGACCTGTTCCACTTCCGGTTCTCGGGGCGGGTCCTCGTCCTGGACCCCGCGACCTCGCCTCCGACGGCCGCCTTCATGGAGGGCGTCCTTCGCTCCGAGGCCCGGCGCACGGGTGTCCCGGACGCGGGGTTCGACTGGCTCCGGCGCCTGGATCGGGCCGTGGCCAGCTACGAGGACGATTCCGACGAGGCGGCCTTCCGGCTTCGGCGGGGCGAGGCGGCCTTCGCGATCCTGCCCGCCTCGGAGGTGGGGTCACTGTTGGACCGGGAGGGTTTCGCAGTGGTCGGGATGAGCAGCGGAGCCGTTCCGGAGGAGTGGGGGCGGGGCCTGGGACCGGCCGGGAGCGACGGCGCCGACCCCGGCACGCCGGGCCGCGGGAGAGGCCCCGAGCCCCCCTCCGACTGGCTCGCGATCTGGGCCGCCGAGGTGCGCGGCAAGGGCTGATCTAGTAGATCACACCCCCGGCGAGTTCCCCTACCTTCCACCCACGTGCGCCCCCCATGGACGACCCCAACCTCAAGCACGACGAAGACGACGGCCCGATCGGCATCTTCCCGAGCTGGTCCGCGGTCTACTGGACGGTGGTGATCTACACCGCCGGGCTCATCGCCCTGCTCTGGATCTTCACGGTCGTCTTCAACCACAGCGTACGATGAGGGGCGCCGCACGCGACGCCACCTGCCACGGGAAGGGCTCCGCATGACCGGGATCGATTGGGGCGTCTTCGCGGTCTACTTCGGTGGCGTCATCTGGTTCGCCTGGCTCCAGAGCCGCAAGAACGTGGGCGTGGAGGGTTACTTCCTGGCGAACCGCCGCCTCCCGTGGGCGGCGGTGGGCCTCTCGGTCATGGCGACGCAGGCCAGCGCCATCACCTTCATCGGCACCACCGGGCAGGCCTTCGACGAGGGGATGGAGTTCATCCAGATCTACCTCCCCCAGCCCCTGGTCATGGTGCTGTTGTGCGTCCTCTTCGTCCCGTTCTTCTACCGGGCGAAGGTCTACACGGCGTACGAATACCTGGAGAACCGGTTCGACGCCAAGACCCGGTCCCTCACCGCCTTCCTCTTCCTGGTGTCCCGGGGACTGGCCGCGGGGCTGGTCCTGTATGCGCCGGCCATCGTCCTGTCGGTGATCATGGGCTGGGACGAGACCGTCACGATCCTCATCATGGCCGCCGTCACCATCGCCTACACGCTGATGGGCGGCATCACGGCGGTGATCTGGACCGACGTCATCCAGATGCTGATGATGTTCGTCGGCATCGCGGTGGCCCTCTTCATCCTCTTCACCACCCTCCCCTCCGGCGTCGGCGTGGGGGACGTGGCGTACATCGGCGGGATCCAGGAGATGTGGACGAGCATCGACTGGTCCTGGGATCCGTCGAACCGGTACACGATCTGGTCCGGGATGATCGGCGGCTTCTTCCTGGCCCTGGCCTACTTCGGGACCGACCAGAGCCAGGTGCAGCGCTACCTGACCGCGTCGTCCCTCAAGCAGAGCCGGCTTTCGCTGATCTTCAACGCCTTCGTGAAGGTCCCGATGCAGTTCTTCATCCTGAGCATCGGGGTCCTCCTCTTCGTCTTCTACCATTTCGAGCAGCCGCCGCTGGTGTTCAACAACGCCGAGGTGGCGGTGGTGATGGAGAGCGATCGGGCCGACGATTACCGGGCCCTGGAGACGGAGCAGACCCGCATCCACGGGGAGCGGCGGGCCGCCACGCTGTCCCTGCTGGATGCCCGGGAGGCGGAGGACCAGGCCCGGATCTCCGAGCTCCAGACCGCCATCGCCGGCCAGGACGAAGTGTTGGTGGAGCTGCGACAGCAGGCCAAGGCCATCGTGTCGGAGGTGCGAGGGGCCTCGTCGAACGACGTGAACTACGTCTTCCCCAGCTACATCATCGAGTACATCCCGGTGGGCATTCTGGGGCTGTTGATCGCGGTGATCTTCGCCGCGGCCATGTCGTCCCTGGACTCCGAGCTGACGGCCCTGTCCAGCGCCACCGTGATCGACTTCTACAAACGATGGTTCAACGCCGGGGCGACGGACGCCCACTATCTGATGGTGTCGAAGATCAGCACCTTCATATGGGGATTGATGGCGTGCATCGTGGCGCTGTACGCGGGCCAGCTGGGGTCGTTGATCGAGGCCGTGAACCAGGTGGGGTCGTACTTCTACGGCTCGCTGCTGGGCGTCTTCCTCCTCGCCTTCCTGGTCCGGTCCGCCAACGGGCACGGCGCCTTCTGGGGCCTGGTGGCCGGGATGGGCTCCGTCTTCGGGCTCTCACTGATCACCGACATCGCCTACCTCTGGTTCAACGTCATCGGGACGGTGGTGGTGATGGTGGTGGGGATCGCGGTCAGCCGCGTCACGGGTGGACCGGGGACGCCCTCCGCCCCGATGGAGGCCCGTGCGGGCTGACGCACCGATCCGGGGCCGGTTCCGCCCTTCGGCAGGGGCCCTGCTGACTGCAACGGTCGGGACGTGCGGTGCCCTCGTGCTCACCGCGGCCCTGGTGTCCGGCGCCTCGGCCCAGGCCCCCGGGGACCTTCGGAGCGTGGACGTGCCCGGCGTCGGGGTGAGGCTGGAGCTGGCCTTCATCCCCGCCGGGACCCGGCGGATGGGTAGCCCGGAGACGGAGGCCGGACGCGACCCCGACGAAGGGCCGATGCACGAGGTCACGGTGTCGCCCTTCTGGATGACGGTGCACGAGATCACCGCGGACCAGTACGCGCCCTTCCGGTACGAGACCTTCGACGACGACACGGGCCCGCAGGGTCCGGGCACCTTCGACGTGGATGCGGTCAGTCGTCCCTCCCCTCCCTACGAGGATCCGGGGCACGGGATGGCCAAGGAGGACCACCCGGCCACGGGGATGACCCGTATGAACGCCCTGTACTACGCCCGGTGGCTGTCGGAGAAGACGGGCCGCCTGTTCCGGCTGCCCACGGAGGCCGAGTGGGAGTACGCCTGCCGGGCCGGCGGCGACGGGCCCTGGGGGCGGGGGACGGAGGGCACCGGCGATCCGGCGGCCCCGGACGGGACGGCGTGGTATGCGGAGACCTCGGGCGGGAGCCATCACCCGGTCGGCGGCCTCGCCCCCAACGCGTGGGGGCTCCACGACATGCACGGGAACGTGGCCGAGTGGGTGATGGACGGCTACCGGGAGGACGCCTACGGCCGCGACGAGGCCGCCTTGCCCGTGGCCGATCCCAGGGAGGGCGACGCCTGGAGAGGGCGGGGGGTGGTTCGGGGCGGGGCCTTCGACGATCCGGCGGAGCGGCTCCGCTGCGCCGAGCGGTTCCCGGAGACCCCTGCGTGGAAGCGGAGGGATCCCCAGATTCCCAAGAGCCGATGGTGGAACACCGACTCGCCCCACGTAGGCTTCCGGCTGGTGAGTCCGGCCGGGGACCTCACACCGGCGGAGATCCGTGCCTGGTGGGAGGACGTGCTGGGGGCTGGAGGCGACGGGCCCTGAGCGGTCGGTGGATGGCGAAGGCGGAGGCCCCGGAGAGACCGCGGAACCCGCCCGGTCGGGCCCGGTGGATGGGGCCCGCGTCCGGGCGCCCGGGACCGATCGGTTCGCCGGCCGGGACCGAATGAATCCTTCTGAAGGGGGAGGACCGATGGACAGGCGAGACTTCGTGAAGGCGGGAGCGGCCGCGGCCCTGGGCGGAGGGATGCCCCTCGCGGTGCCGA
>DATHRY010000332.1:0-9022 GCA_035464715.1 Longimicrobiales bacterium | reverse complement strand
GCGGCCCCGACCGCTCCGCTCAAGCCCGGACCCCCATGTTCCGATCCCGCGTCCGCTCGGTGTCCGCCCGCACGGCACTGCTCCTCCTCCTGGTCGTCGCAGGGGCCCTCGTCCCGACGTCCCCTCTGGCAGCCCAGGCCTCCGCAGGCGAGGCGCCGGCGCTGGAGCCGGGCCACCTGTCCATGCTCACGGCCCGGGACCGGGGGGGCGCCTTCATGAGCGGGCGCATCAGCGACCTGGCGGTCGACCCCCGGGACCACCGCACCTGGTAAGTGGCGGCGGCGTCGGGGGGCGTCTGGAAGACGGACAACGCGGGCACGACCTTCTCGCCGATCTTCGACCGGTCCGGCTCGTACTCCATCGGCACCGTGACGGTGGACCCGAACAACTCCGGCACCGTGTGGGTGGGCACCGGCGAGAACAACTCCCAGCGCTCGGTGGGCTACGGCGACGGCATCTACAAGTCCACGGATGCCGGCCGGAGCTTCACCCGCATGGGGCTCGACAGCACCGAGCACATCGCCCGCATCGTGGTGGATCCCCGGGATCCGGACCGCGTGGTGGTGGCCGCCCAGGGACCCCTGTGGCGGGAGGGCGGCCAGCGGGGCATCTACCTGACGGAGGACGGCGGGGAGACCTGGCGCCGCACTCTGGAGGTGGACGAGCACACGGGGGCCAGCGACCTGGTCGTCGATCCCCGGAACCCCGACGTGATGTACGCCTCCACGTACCAGCGGGCCCGTCGGGTCTGGACGCTGGTGAACGGCGGGCCGGGGTCCGGAATCTGGAAAAGCACGGACGGCGGCGAGACCTGGCGGCAGATCGAGTCGGGCATTCCCGGTGGGGACAAGGGCCGGATCGGCCTCGCCATCGCACCGACCCGGCCGGACCTGGTGTACGCCGTGGTGGAGCTCCCGCAGGGTGAGGGCGGCTTCTACGCGTCGGAGAACGGGGGCGAGAGCTGGACCCGCAGGAGCGGCTTCTCCACGGGCTCGGCCCAGTACTACCAGGAGATCTACGTGGACAACGTGGATCCCGGGACGATCTACGCCATGGACACCTTCCTGCAGGTGTCCCGGGACGGGGGCCGTACCTGGGGGAACTGGGGCGAGGCCAACAAGCACGTGGACAACCACGCCTGGTGGCAGGACCCCGCCGACCCGGACCACGTGCTGGTGGGGTGCGACGGAGGGCTCTACGAGACCTTCGACGGCGGCCAGACGTTCCGCTTCTTCCCGAACCTCCCCCTGGGCCAGTACTACAAGGTGGCGGTGGGCCCGGACGCGCCCTTCTACCGGGTCTACGGCGGGACCCAGGACAACGCGACCCACGGGGTGCCCGTCCGGACCATGGACTCCGGCGGCATCCAGCAGTCCGACTGGTTCGTGACCACCTTCGGCGACGGCTTCGGCCCCGCGGTGGATCCCACCAACGCCGACATCGTCTACTCCCAGTCCCAGAACGGCGGGCTGGTCCGCTACGACCACCGCTCCGGCGAGGCGGTGGGGATCGCCCCCCAGGAGAGCCCCGACGGGCCGCCCCTGGTCTTCAACTGGGACTCGCCGATCCTCATCTCGCCCCACGACCCGGCGCGGCTGTACTACGGCGCCCAGATCCTCTTCCGCAGCGACGACCGGGGCGACTCGTGGCGCGCCGTGTCCGGGGACCTGACCCGGGGGCTGGACCGGAACGCCCTGGAGATCATGGGCCGGATCTGGAGCGTGGACGCGGTGGCGAAGAACGCGTCGACCTCGAACTACGGCAACATGACGGCCCTCTCCGAGTCCCCCCTGGTGGAGGGCCTGCTCTACGCGGGCACCGACGACGGCCTGATCCAGGTGAGCGAGGACGGCGGCGCGAACTGGCGGCGGGTCGACGACGTCGAGGGCGTGCCCGAGCTGACCTACGTGAACGACCTCGAGGCGTCGCTCCACGACCCCGACGTGGTGTACGCCGCCTTCAACGCCCACAAACAGGGCGACTTCCGGCCCATGCTCTACGTGAGCCGGGACCGGGGCCGCAGCTGGACCTCGATGAACGGCGGCCTGCCCGAGCGCGGGAGCACCTACGCCGTCGTCCAGGACCACGTGGAGCCGGGCCTCATGTTCGTGGGAACCGAGTTCGGCCTCTTCGTCACCCGGAACGAGGGGGGGCACTGGGAGAAGATCGGTGCCGGCATCCCGACGGTGGCCATGCGGGACGTGGTCATCCAGCGGGAGGCCGACGACCTGGTGGCGGCGTCCTTCGGCCGGGGGTTCTGGGTGGTGGACGACTACTCCGCGCTCCGCAGCGTCGATGCCGACGTCCTGGCCGCCGGGGCCCACCTCTTTCCGGTGCCGACCGCCCTGGCCTTCCCGGTGGGGAACCGTCTGGGCGTGCCGGGCTTCTATCCCGGAGACGCCGCCAAGGCCTTCCAGGGGGCGAGCTACCACGTGGATCCGAACCCGGCGTCGGGCGCCACCTTCACCTACCGGCTGGCCGAGGAGCTCCGGACCCTCGAGGCGGAACGGCAGTCGGCGGAGCGGGAGGCGGCGGGCCGCGGCGAGGACAACCCGTATCCGACCTGGGAGGCGTTCCGGGCCGAGGACCGGGAGGAGGATCCCGCCGTCGTGCTGACGGTCCGGGACGTGGACGGCCAGGTCGTTCGACGGGTCACGGGCCCGACCTCGGCGGGGATCCACCGGGTCGCCTGGGACCTGCGCTATCCAGGCTTCACCCCCGTGACTGCGAATACGTCCAGCGACGGGAACGGCCCCATGGTCGTGCCCGGTACCTACACGGTGGAGCTGGCCACCTTCCACCGGGGTGAGTTCACGGAGCTGGCCGGGCCGGTGCAGTTCGAGGTCGAGGCGGCGGGGAGCTACGCGCTGCCGCCGGCGGACCGGGCGACCATCCTGGCCTTCCAGCAGGAAGCCGGGGAGCTGCAGCGGCAGGTCATGGGCGGCAGTCAGGCCCTGGCCGAGGCCATGGACCAGGTGGCGGCCATGAAGAACGCGGTCCTGCGGGATCCGGCGGGCACTCCCGCGCTACGAGAGGACCTCCGCGCCCTGGAGCTGGAGCTCATGGACGTGCGGGAGGTCCTGAACGGCGATCCCACCCGGAGCCGGCGCCGGGAGCCGTCCATGCCCGGCATCACCGGGCGGCTGGGAAGCGCCGTGGGCGGGGCGGGCTCCACCACCTACGGCCCCACCGGCACCCACCGGGAGCAGCTGGACGTGGCCCGGACGCAGTGGGCGGATGTGCGGCCCGAGCTCGAGCGCCTGGTGGAGACGGAGGTCCCGGCCATGATCGGCCGGCTGGAGGCCCTGGGCATCCGGTGGACGCCCGGGATGGGGGTGCCGGGGGGCGAGTGAGAGGGGGAGGGGGGCCCCGGGCCGAGGCGGATACGTCCACCTACGTACTCCGGGCGGCGGCAGCCCGGCGCATTCTGGGGACCGAGCCGCCACGGGCGGCCCCCCCCAAGCCCGAGGTCACCATGCGACGTACATGCGCTGGACTCACTGCCCTGAGCATTCTCGCCGTCGCCGGTTGCGACGACGACGGCACCGCGCCCGAGCTGTGCACGGATGACACCACGATCGTCGATGTCCAGATCAGCGGTGGGACTTCGCCGACCGTCTCGTGGTCCCCTGCGTGCCCCGTTGCCCTCTTCCTGGTCGAAGGCGACGAGGAAGGCGATACGTGGTCCATGAACACCGACGAAGACACCTGGGGTACGCCGTCCCAGGCGAATCGGATCGAGCCACCTGTCACCTACGGCGTGGTACCGGCGGGGATCGACGACACCTACGGGCCGCTTCCGTTGATCGCCGGTCGGCGCTACGAGGTCATCCTCTGGCGGATCCCCCCCACCGGGAACTTCGACGGTTGCATACAGGTCTTCGGCCAGGCCTGCATGATCGGACTGGGGGACTTCACGCCTTAGCCCTCCCGCAAGGTCCTCCGGGCACACCGGCTCGCAGGCGTCCTGCTGGGACCTGGACGCCGGGGCCTCAGGGTCGTCCCGAGGGATAGACCGGGGCGCAGGCGTCGCGGCTGGAGGCCGGCACGTCGAGGCCGACCCACAGGTGGAGCGTCGTGTCCCGGGTTTCGCTCCAGCGGACCCGTACGTCCAGGAGCGACCGGAAGCCGGTCCGGTACTCGAACGGGACGCCTTCACCGGGTATGGCCACGGCTCCGAGGCGGCCCCCGTTCACCGGGTCCAGGGCCTCGAGCGTCCATTCGCCGGAGTGGCCGCCCCAGACCGTCACGCAGCCCTTCAGGGCGATGCCCAGGGTCGGGACCGTGTCCGTGGCGATCCGAGCGGTCCCGTCGGTCACCGGAATATGGATCCACCCGCCGCCCTGCCGGAGCGCCTGCAGCAGCTCGGAGGCCGCCTGGCCACGGGCCGGGGCGGGGAGGACGAGGAGGGCCGCCAGGGCGAGGGTCGCGAGGGCGAGTCTGGGCATGGATGGACCGGGGGTCGAGCGTCCCGCGCACCGAGGCAGGTCGCGTCGAGCGTCGAAGGGTGGGGAATCTGGGTGTTGGAGAGGTCTACACCGCTGGAGGCCGCAGGGCTCCGGAGGCTCCGGACGCGCTCCGCGGCCGGGGGAGCGGCGGGTGGGCGGAGGGCCGGGGTGGCTCCCGGGAAGGGAGCGGCTCCCGTCAGCGCCCCTCCGCCCCTTCCACCGCCCCGAAGTAGACCATGTTGCGGGCGCCGGACCGGGCCAGGGCGATGTCCAGGCGGCCGTCCTCGTCCAGGTCGCCCACGGCGAACCCGTAGACCGCCCCCTCGGCGTCCCCGAAGGCCACCGGTGTCAGGACCTCCGGGCCGTCGTTGAAGAAGACCACCGGCCGCGCCTCCACGTAGCCGACCAGCACGTCGGTCCGACCGTCCTCGTCCACGTCCGCCAGGTACAGCGCGTACGGGCGGGCTTCGGTGGGGTGGGGTGCCACCAGCGGCGTGACCCGGGGCCACGTGCCGTCGGCCGCGCCCCAGAAGACGGCGGGACCGGTCCGCTCGTCGATCACCACCAGGTCCTGCACCCCGTCCCCGTCCAGATCCGCGGCCTCGGCGCTCCGGATGGCGGCGTTCGCGGGGCCGAAGGGCCGCCGCTCCGGGAAGGCCCCACGACCGTCGTTCAGGTAGACGAAGCCCTGGCCCTGGTCCCGGTGGGGGACCACGAGGTCCACGTCGCCGTCGCCGTCGATGTCCGCCGGGGCGATGGTGGTGGCGGACCCCTGGGTGACGGGCTCGCACCCGTCCTCGAACCCGCCGTCGTCGGTCCCGAAACAGACGAAGCTCGGCCCCGTCTCCGAGCCGTACCGGTTCGCCAGGACCGCGTCGGGGCGCCCGTCCCCGTTCAGGTCGGCGACCCGGACGTGGCGGGTGGCCCACTCGCCCCGACCGAAGGTGGAGCCGAGCGCGAACCGTCCGGAGCCGTCGTTCAACAGGACGCGCTTGGGGTCGGGGTCGTCGTTGCTCACCACCACGTCCAGGTCGCCGTCCCCGTCGAGGTCCACCAGGACGCCGGAGTAGGACCGGTCCGCCGGCGCGCCCAGGGGCACGGCGGGCGCGAAGCCGCCCTGCCCATCCCCGAGCCGCAGGAGGTTGTCCAGGGGCCAGTGCCGCCCCCGGACCAGGACCACGTCCAGGTGCCCGTCGCCGTTCACGTCTCCGAGGCTCACGTTGGCCGAGGTCACGGCGGTGTCCTCGAGGGCGAGGGAGCGGGCGAAGCTGCGGGCCCCGCCGGCCGACCGCGGTCCGCCGTCGGCGCCCTCCCGGACGTCTCCTTCGGCGCACCCCCACGGCAGGATCCCGCCGATGATCACGAGCGTTCCCCACCTCCCGACAGGTCGTCCCCCTCGTACCCTCACCTGTGCCTCCGTGCCGATGGCCACCCATCCTTACGCTTGCGTCCCGGGAACCCGGGGTCGACGAGGACAATAGGCCCCGACCGCGGGCCCGGCACCCCGGAGCCTGCCGGACCGCCGTTCGCGGCCGGACCGCGGCGGGACTCCGGGGCATGCTGGACCCGTTCTCCGGTCTTCCGGGGTGGGCGTCCGGACCGGTGGGGGCCCTCGAGCCGCAGCTGCCCATGGCGTGGCGGCGTGACCGGGGCCGCGGCCTTAGGTTGTGGCCCATGATCGACCGACTGAACGCGGTCCTCGCCGGCCGCTACCGGGTGGAGCGGGAGCTCGGGCAGGGGGGGATGGCCACCGTCTTCCTGGCCACCGACCTCCGTCACGACCGGCAGGTCGCCCTCAAGGTCCTCAAGCCCGAGCTGGGGGCGGTGGTGGGGGGCGATCGCTTCCTCACCGAGATCCGCACCACCGCGAACCTGCAGCACCCCCACATCCTTCCGCTGTTCGATTCCGGCGAGGCGGACGGGCTGATCTTCTACGTGATGCCGTACGTGGAGGGGGAGTCGCTTCAGCACCGTCTGGAGCGGGAGCGGCAGCTGCCGGTGAACGAGGCGGTGGGCATCGTCCGGAAGGTCCTGTCGGCGCTGGAGCACGCTCACCAGGCGGGCGTGGTGCACCGGGACGTGAAGCCCGCCAACATCCTCCTGGCCGGGGGCGAGCCCCTGGTGGCGGACTTCGGGATCGCCCTGGCCGTGAGCCAGGCCGGGGACGGCCGGATCACCGAGACCGGCCTCACCCTGGGGACCCCCCACTACATGAGCCCCGAGCAGGCCACGGGCGAGCGGGCCGTGGATCCCCGGTCGGACCTCTATTCGGTGGCGTGCGTCCTCTACGAGATGCTGGCAGGCCAGCCCCCGTTCGTGGCGGCCACCGCCCAGGCGGTGCTCGCCAAGCTCCTCACCGAGGACGCGCCGGACGTCCGGGAGCATCGGCGGAGCGTGCCCGAGCACGTGGCCGCCGCGGTGGACATGGGGCTGGAGCGACTGCCGGCGGACCGGTTCCAGACGGCACGGGGGTTTGCCGAGGCGTTGGCGGAGCCCGCGTTCACCGGCGCGTCCGGGGGGCGCAGGGAGGGGGCGGCAGGCCGTCGGGCCGGCGCCGGCCCCGTCGCGCGATGGGTGGGCCTCCTCGGGTGGGGTCTCGCCGCCGTGCTGGCCACTGTCTGGCTGCTCCGCCCCGACCTCCCGGCCCCCCCTCCGCCCCTCCCGGTCCTCTTCCCCCTCCCGACGGAGGGGCTCGGCGTCGACCTCAACACCCGGCCGGCGCTCTCGCCGGACCAGCGGTACGTGGTCTTCGACGTGCGGGGCGAGGACGGGGGGGGACTTCGGCTCCACCGGCTCGAAACGGGCGTCACCGAGCCCATCCAGGGGACCGAGGGCGGGCGGGCGCCCTTCTTCTCGGCGGACGGTCGCCGGGTGGGCTACTTCGTGGACGATGCGGTGATGGCGGTCGACCTGGGTGGCGACCGGGTGCAGGTCCTCACCCGGGATCCGGCGGTCGGGCTCTTCGAGCAGCGGGGTCTCTGGCTCGACGACGGGTCGATCCTCCTGGACCACAACGGAACCGACGACCTCTGGGTGCTTCGGCCCGGGGAGTCCCGACCGCGGCGCCTGGCCGAAGCGGGAGCGGTGGACGAGCTCGCCGGCTACGTGGTCTCGAGCACCTCGGCGCGCCTCCCCGGGGGCCGGGGCCTGATGACGGGCGTCGACGACCAGGAGCGCCCCGTCCCGCTCTTGGTGACCCCCGCCTCCGGCGAGGTGCTGCGGCTCTCGGGGGACGCCATGCAGGGGTTCGTGGTCGCGGCGTGGGCCGACACCGTGCTCCTCGGGATGCCGGATCCGGCCAGGCTCGTGTTCGTCGTGCTCGACGCGGACGCTGGCGTCGGACGGCGCCTCGGGCCCCCGCTGCTCCTTCCGCCGTCGTGGCGTCCCGGAGAGGCGATCGGCCCCCGGGTGATGGCCACCTCCACGGGGTTGGCCGAGGGGACCCAGCGGATCGTGTCGGTCAGCCGCCAGGGGGCCCTGGCGCCCCTCGACCTGCGAGGGTCGAACTGGGAGTATCCCCGGGTCTCCCCCTCCGGTGATCGACTCCTGGTCAGCGTGTACGGCGGGGGCATCCGGGACGACCGCCAGATCGTGGTGGACCTGCGGACCGGGGCGGTGACCCCCCTGCCCCGGGGGGGAGAGCACGCCTGGGGTCACGACGGCCGGTATGTCTACTGGGGTGACTGGAGGGACGAGGAGCCGGTGGGGTGGGGCATCTTCCGGCATCGGGCCGACGGCAGCGGAGCCCCGGAGATCCTGGTTCCAGAGCTGGACCGGCCCGCGTGGGTCACCTCCGCCTCGCCGGACGGCCGCGCCCTCCTGTTCTACGGCGATGGGATTCAGGAGCTGGATCTCGGCACCGGAGAGATGCGGGTCGTGATCGACGACCAGGGGATCGAGCGCAACGGCATGTTCTCGCCCGACGGCCGTTTCATCGCCTACAGTGCCTCGGTGGACGGACGGGAGGTGGTCTACGTGAAGCCCTACCCGGCGTTGGATCGCCGGTGGACGATCTCGCCGGGCCGGGGCCAGCTGCCGATGTGGTCCCGGGAGGGCGACGAGCTGTTCTACGTCGACGGGAACCGGGTCTACGTGGTGGCCATGGACGTCTCCCCGGGTGGTGAGCTTCGGCCCGGTCCCCCGGAGTTCCTCTTCGAACAGCCGTTCCACCGGCACCCGTCCGGGGACCAGTCCTACGACGTGGCGCCCGACGGGTCCCTCGTCATGATCGACGGCATCCGTACGAGCGGGATCACCGTCCAGGTCGACTGGCGGAGCGCCCTCGCCGTGGCGACGGGGGAGGCGCCGGGCGGCTGACCGGGCCTTGCCGCCCTTCCACCGGTCATGGAGGTTGCGGCAACGTCGACACCCTTCCGGAGTAGCGCATGCGCCCGACCCCCCGACTTCTGGCGACCGCGCTCGCGGGGCTGTGGGCCGTGGCTCCCGCTCCCCTCCAGGCCCAGGCCTTCGACCTCGTGGAGGCCACCCTCGCCGGGGTGCACGAGGCGCTGGACGACGGCCGGCTGACCTGCCGGACGCTGGTGCAGGGATATCTCGACCGGATCCGGGCCTAC
>DATHRY010000331.1:0-5048 GCA_035464715.1 Longimicrobiales bacterium | reverse complement strand
CACCCAAGATCCGCTACAGCGTGGTCGGCCTCGACTCCCTCGACACCTTCCGCGTGGTGGACGGGCTCCTGACCGTGGCCTACGACGACTACGAGGCCTTCGACGGGCGGTTCGCCCACCTCTTCTACGAACGGCCGCTGTCGTCCTACGACCTCCGGGTCGAGTACCGCATCCATGGGGAGCAGATGCCCGACGGCGAGTCCTGGGCCCGAGCCAACAGCGGGGTGATGTTCCACGCCCAGAGCCCCGCGTCCATGGGCGTCGATCAGGACTTCCCCATCAGCCTGGAGGCCCAGTTCCTCCGGGGACTGGGCGAGGGCGCCCGGCCCACGGGCAACCTGTGCACCCCGGGGACCGACGTGGAGTTCGAAGGCGTTCGCATGGAGGCGCACTGCATCGAATCGACGTCTCCGACCTACGAAAGCGACGACTGGGTCACGCTGGAGCTCGTGGTCCGGGGCGACGAGCGCATCGCACACATCGTCGAGGGGGACACCGTCCTGACCTACGCCCGTCCCCGGATCGGCGGCGGCGTGGTGAACGACTTCGACCCGGCGGTGAAGGTCGACGGGACCCCGCTGACCGAGGGCTACATCGCGCTGCAGAGCGAGAGCCATCCGGTCCAGTTCCGCCGGATCTGGCTGCGGGAGGTCCGACCTCCCGGATCCTGAACGGCCCGGCCCGGGGGCGCGTTCAAGGTCAGCCCGCTGCCTCGCTCCGTATGCCCTTGAGCAGCCCGTGGTGCACACGGAGGAAGTAGGCCGTCATGGCGCCGATCCACGCCGCCGCGCCCACCAGCACCGTGGTCCAGTCCAGCACGTGGCCGATCTCCACCCCCAGCACGCCCACCAGGATGACGGCATAGAAGGCGGAAGCGATCAGCAGCATGAGGCCGAGGTACCAGATGGGCCAATGGAGCTCGGTTTCGTGGACGATGAACGCCGCCCCGACCGCCACGAGGATGGACCCCACCAGATGCACCCCGTTGTAGGCCAGGATGGGCTGAGGCCCGACGGTGAAAGCGGCGGCGGCATCGGCGCCATGGAGCAGGACCGCTCCCATGGCGGCGGCGGTGTGGAAGACGGAGCGGCCCGAAGCCAGGTTGAGCAGTGCGAGGACCACCACCACCGCCCCGTAGGCGATTAGGCCTCCGACCAGTCCCTCTTTGAAGATCTTCCCGATCGTGTCCTTCATCTGTGCCCCCCGGACTCGTGGATCGGACGCCCCCGGCGGGCCCCAAGGTCGCGGGGACCCACGCGAGCGCATGCCCGCATGCCTCATCGTACCGGCGACCGGGCGAAAGGTCTGTGGTGAAACGGAGGGTGCGTCGGTAGGGGAACCCCCGTCGGCCGGCGCGTTCGCCCCGTCCCGGCCTCCTCCCGTGCCCCGACCCGCAGAGGCCAGCGGTCTCGGGCATGGTCCGGGCCCGGGTCCCCCTGGCCCTCCGCCGCCTTTCCCCGAGCACGGCCGGCCGGATAGCTTGGCTCGCTCGTCTCCGCCCTCTCGCCGCCCCGTGTCCATGCGCCCACGAGTCCCGTCCCTCGCCGCCGTCGTCCTCCTCGCCGTTCCCGGGGCCACCCACGCCCAGACCCCCGATCCCGCCACCCTGGCCCGGGAGCTCACCGAGGTGGTGGAGTTCCGGCACGTGGGGCCGGTCGGAAACCGGATCAGCGCGGTGACCGGCGTGTCGGGGGACCCGAACGTCTATTACGCCGGTGCGGCATCGGGGGGGATCTGGCGCAGCACCGACGGCGGACATGCCTGGGAGCCGATCTTCGACGACCAGGGCGTCCAGTCCATCGGGGCCCTGGCCGTGGCCCCCTCCGACCCGGACGTCATCTGGGCCGGCACGGGCGAGTCCAAGGTCCGCTCGAACATCTCCCACGGGGCGGGGGTCTTCCGCTCCACCGACGGCGGAGACAGCTGGTCCTTCATGGGGCTCGCCGCCACGGGCCGCATCGCCCGCATCCGCATCCATCCCACCGACCCCGACGTGGTATACGTCGCCGCCCTGGGCCATCTGTACGGCCCCCAGGAGGACAAGGGCGTGTACCGAACCACCGACGGTGGGGAGACCTGGGAGCGGGTCCTGTTCACCGACCCCATGACCGGGCCCTCGGACCTGTGGATGCACCCCGCGGACCCCGACCGCCTGATCGCCGGGATGTGGACGATGCACATCCGCACCTGGGGCCGCTGGAGCGGGGGACCGAACGACGGCCTCTACCGCTCCACGGACGGGGGCACGACGTGGACCCGCCTGCAGGGCGACGGCCTCCCCGAGGGCCTCACCGGGCGGATCGGGCTTGCCGGATCCCCCGACGATCCGGACCGGGTCTATGCGTTGATCGAGACCAATTCCAACGCCGGGTTCGCCCCGCTGGAAGAGCACGAGGGTGTGCTGTGGCGCTCCGAGGACTTCGGCGACGCCTGGGAGATGGTGAACGCGGACCACACCCTGGTCCAGCGGCCCCACTACTACTCCCGGGCCGTGGCCGCCCCCGACGACGCCGACGAGATCCACTTCCTGGCCACCCGCCACACCGTGTCCCGAGACGGCGGCCGCAGCGCCACCTCCCGGGGCGGGGGCTCCGGCGGGGACCACCACGCCATGTGGATCGACCCCCGGCTTCCGGACCGCATGATCGTGGGACACGACCAGGGGGTCTCCATCTCGACGAACCGGGGGGCGGACTGGTATCGGCCCCTCCTCCCGGTGGCACAGATGTACCACGTGACCACCGACGACGCGGTCCCGTACAACCTCTACGGCAACCGCCAGGACGGGCCCTCCACCCGGGGGCCGAGCCGGGTCCTGTACGGGGGCTCCATTCCGGTGGGGGAGTGGCGTTCCGTGGGCGGCTGCGAGAGCGGCTGGGCCGTCCCGGACACCGTGAACGACGTGGTCTGGTCCGGCTGCTACGAGGGGATCCTGGACCGCCACGACCTGGCCACCCGTACGTCCCGGACGGTCTCGGTGTGGCCCGACAACCCCGAGGGGTGGCCGGCGGCCCCCCTTCGGTACCGGTTCCAGTGGACGTTCCCGATCCACCTCTCGCCGCACGACCCAGGGACGGTCTACGTCGGGTCGCAGCACGTCCACCGTTCCCGGAACGGTGGGCAGAGCTGGGAGGTGATCAGCCCCGACCTCAGCACAGGGCTGGACTCCCTCCTTCAGAAGACAGGCGGCCTCACCCCCGACGACGCCAGCCCCACCTACGCCGCCGTGCTCTTCGCCATCGCCGAGTCCCCCCTGGAGCCCGGCGTGATCTGGGCCGGCACCAACGACGGCCGCCTCCACGTCACCCGGGACGAGGGCCGCAGCTGGACCGACGTGTCCGATCGCCTCCCGGGGCTGCCCCCGCTGAGCACCATCTCGTCCGTGGAGCCGTCCCGCCACGTGCCGGGGACGGCGTACGTCGCCGCGGACGCCCATCAGCTCGGGGACTTCCGGCCCCACCTCTGGGTCACGAACGACCACGGGCGGTCCTGGCGGCGCATCGTCGACGGAATTCCCGAGGGCCCCCTGTCCTTCACCCACGTGCTCCGGGAGGACCCGGTGCGTCCGGGACTCCTCTATGCCGGCACCGAGAACGGCCTCTGGGTCTCCCTCGACGACGGCGACGGCTGGCTGCCGTTCCAGGGGAACCTCCCCCCGGCACCGGTCCACTGGCTGGAGATCCAGTCCCGCTTCAACGATCTCGTCGTGGCCACCTACGGCCGGGGCTTCTGGATCGCGGACGACGTCACGCCCCTCCAGCGGCTGGAGGCCGCGGATCGCGACGGCCCGGTGCTCTTCCCGCCCCGGGCCGCCTGGCGATGGGTGTCCACCGAGTCCCCCTTCAGCCAGCCCGGGGACCCGGCGGCCGGGGACAACGGGCCCTCGGGGGCCCTCCTCACCTACCGCCTGCCGGCGGCGGCCGACGATGTCGTCGTGGAGATCCTGGACCAGCACGGCGGCCTGGTGGCCCGCATGCCCGACCTTCCCGGCGGAGCGGGCACCCACCGGGTGGAGTGGGACCTCCGGCACACCCCGTCCAGGGAGCCACGGATAAGGACGCGCCCTCTGGAGCACGCCCACGTGGCTTTTGGTGACGACGCCCGGCGCAACCCTCCCGACGGCGGACGGGTCCGCCCCGCGGCCGTGCCCGGGAGCTACGTCGTCGAGCTCGTGGTGGACGGCGTGTCGCGTTCGGCCCCCCTCGAGCTTCGCATGGATCCGTCCTCGACAGGCTCCCTGTCGGGGATGCAGGCCCAGCTCGACATGGCGCTGGCCCTCCGGGACGACGTGGATCGGGTGGCGGACCTGATCGAGGAGATCGAGACCTTGAGGGTCGGGGTGGCGCGTTCGCTGGAGGCGGTCTCCGACGAAGCCACGAGCCGGGAGCTCACCTCGCTGGGGTCCGCCCTCGAGGAGCTGGAATCCGGGCTGTACGACCTGCGGATGAGCGGTGGCTCCGCTGGACAAGACGCCCTCCGGTGGCCCCGACGCCTGTACGCGAAGCTCACGAGCCTCGCCGGGTGGATCGGCGGATCCGACCACGGCCCCACGAGCCAGGCCCGGGAGGTGCACTCGGGGCTGCGGGCAGACCTCGCGGCCGCCCTCGAGGCCTTCGCGGCGCTGCGGGACGGACAGGTCCGCCAGGTGGACGAACGCCTGCGGGCCCAGGGCCTCCCCCCCCTGGGGGAAGTCGGCGCACCGGGCTCCTGATCCCGCTAGCGGAGCCGGGCATGCGAGTGGTGGTGGCGATCGGCGGGAACGCGCTCCACGAGGGATCCGGGGCGGGGGACGCGGTGAGCTCGGCGAGGCTGTCGGCGGCGGTGGGCGCCATCGCCGCCATCGCGCGGGAGCACGAAGTGGCGGTCACCCACGGGAACGGCCCTCAGGTGGGGCTCCTGGCCCTCCGGGCCGAGGCGTACGACCGACGACACCCCGTGGACCTGGATCTCCTGGGTGCCGAGTCGGAGGGGTTGATCGGCTACCTGCTGGCACGTGAGATCCGGTCTCAGCTCCCGGACCGCGAAGTGGTGGCGGTGCTCACCCAGGT
>DATHRY010000330.1:0-11925 GCA_035464715.1 Longimicrobiales bacterium | reverse complement strand
CTCGGTCGACCCCGTGGACGCCGCCGGGTCGGTGTGGTCGAGCGTGAACGACATGTCCCTCTGGCTCCGGCTCCTTCTGGCGGACGGGGTCACCGCCGAAGGGGAGCGCCTCCTGGACTCGGCCACCGTGGCCGAGCTCTTTCGCCCCCAGACCTTAGTGCCGAGGGACCAGTTCTACCCCACGGCCCGGCTCACCCGGCCGCACTGGACCACGTACGGCCTCGGCTGGTTCCAGCACGACTACCGGGGCCACAAGCTGGACTTCCACACCGGCAGCATCGACGGGATGGTCGCCATCGCCGGGCTGGTGCGGGAGGAGGGCCTGGGGGTCTACGTGCTGGCCAATCTCGACCACGTGGAGGTGCGGCACGCCCTCCTGTATCGGGTCCTCGACCTCTACCTGGCCCCGGAGGACGATGTCCGGGACTGGAGCGCCGAGCTCAAGACGCTCTACGACGGCCTCGCGGCGGACGGGGCGGCCCGGACCGCCGAGGCGGAGGCGAACCGCGTCGACGGCGTCCCGCCCAGCCACGACCTGTCGGCCTACGTCGGCCGGTACGGCGCCCCCGGCTACGGTGAGCTGGAGGTCACCCGGGCCGACGACGGGCTCCACATCCGCCGGGGACCGGGCCTGGAGGGGCCCCTGGCCCACTGGCACTACGACACCTTCCGGGCCGAGTGGGACGCGGCCTGGCGGGGCACTGCGCTGGTGAGCTTCGAGACCGGATCCGACGGGACGGTCTCGGCGCTGCGGCTGGGGGGGCTTCGGTTGGAGCGCCGCTAGCGCGGTGACCCCGGAGCCGTGATCCCGTTCGGCGAGGCAGGGATCCGCCACGCGCCTCGTCCAGACGGCCCGCACATCCTCAACCCTCCCGGGCGTCCGCGGCGGCAGCCACGTCGGCAGCCGGCGCTCCGGTCCAGGCTTCCGCGAAGACCAGGGTGAAGCGCTCCTGGGCATCGTACCGGAGGATCGTCCGGATGAACACCGCGATGCCCAGCATCTCCAGGGCCTCCTCCACACCCACCAGCGCCAGGTAGGGCCACCCGCGCTGCGTGGCGTCGTCGTTCCAGAACGGGCTCCCCAGCACCTCGATGCCCGCGGCGCCACCCACGTAGAGGAGCGCAGCCAGCAGCATGCCGTTCCGTATCGGCGGAGCGAGGCGGGCGAGGAAGCGCAGGTAGGCCAGACCGATCAGGGCCACCACGGGCAGGTAGACGGCGACCCAGGCGTATTCCTGGAGCGTACCCTCGGCGCCGGCCAGGTCGCCGGCGGCCCAACCCAGACGCTCGTGGACCACCGCCACCTCGTCCAGGGACAGGAAGGCGAAGATGACGGCGAGCCCCATCCACCCGATCCACGGGTCCCCCCGGCCCCGTTCCGCCAGGGCGGTGACCAGCAGGAGGAGGGCGCTGCATGCCAGGATCCCGCCGGAGAACCAGGCGGGAAGGTTGCTCTCTCCGTCGAGGCTGAACATGGGCACGAGGCCGAACACGTGGTCGTGGCCCAGGCCGTGGATGAAGACCATGCCCACCACGTGGCCCGCCACGAGCACCCCGACCGCCGCCACCAGGACGGTCCAGACGCGCCCCCCATCGACTCGAAGTTCCATGTCCGCTCCGGAGATTCGGCCCAGGATCCGGACATCCTAGGCGCCGCCCCGTCGGGGACACAAACCCCGGGCGGCGGTCAGAACTCGATGGAGAACCCGAAGAAGGGAAGGAAGGCCGTGCCGTCCACGGGCCGGAGGTTGTCGGGGAACTCGGGGTCCTGGGTGTACAGGTAGCCCACCGGATTCTCCCGCCCCGTGACGTTCTGGACGTCCAGGAAGACCACGGCGTTCCAGCCGTCGAACTCGAAGCGGCGCTCGCCCCGGAGGTCCAGGCGGAGGTAGGCCTCGGTGCGCTCGGCGCCGATGCGATCCCAATCCGGCACGCCGCGCCCGGTGATGGGAAACTGGGCCTCGGACAGCTCCGGGTCGTAGGGGGTGAAGGGGCGGCCCGACAGGATGCGCAGCTTGGCCCCGAGCTCCCAGCGATCTCCCGGCCGCCACCCGCCGGTGAGGTCGAGGGCGTGCCGCACGTCCCAGCTCGAAGGCCTGAAGACGCCGTCGGCCCCGCTGAACTCGCTCCAGGACAGGGTGTAGGCGGCCAGTCCGTAGAGGGACCCGGAGAGCTTCCGCTGCCCGAAGAGCTCGACCCCCCAGGCCCTCCCCTCGCCTTCGGGGATCAGGGGTTCGGCGCCGACGAATCCGTAGTCGCCACCGAGGTTCGCCAGGGAGATCCGGGGATCGTCCCGGAGCACCGGATAGCGGTCGTAGCGCTTCCAGAAGCCCTCCAGCGAGACACGGGTGAGCGCGTCGGGCTGGAAGGCGAGCCCCACGACCCCCTGGACGTTGCGGATCGGACGGAGCCCGGTGTTCACCGGCATCCCCTCCTCCTCCACCGCCACGCTCAAGAGATCCGGGGACTGATGGTGGAGGCCACCGGCCAGTCCCAGGGACCAGGCGGACGACAGCTCCAGCTCCACCGCCAGCCGGGGCGAGACGCTGAACCCTCGCTCGAGGGCCCCGACGTCGTCCACCCGGACACCTCCGGTGAGCCGGAGCCGCTCGTCGGCCAGGCCCACGCCGGCCTGGAGGAAGGCCCCGGGGTTCCAGCTCGCCGCCCTGGTGTCGAAGACCACGTCCTCGTCGAAGGGTGCCCCGGGGGTCGCCACCTGGAGGACGTCGGCGTCCAGCGTCTCCCGGGACAGGCGCAGGCCCCCGGCCCACTCCACCCCGCCGAGCCGGGCCTCGCCCTCGAGCCGGATCGGCGTCTCTCCCGCCAGGGAGCGGTTCCGGAGCACCACGTCCCCCTCCCCGTCCAGGTCCTGGAAGCGGTACTCGGTCCGGGAATGGCTCGCCGCCAGGCGGACGATCCCGCCCCCGACCTGCCGCTGCCACGTGGCCCCGAGCGTACCGCTCCGCTGGTCGTTGTCGATGACCCGCTGGAAGATCTCCTCGTTCTCGGTGTCGCCCGGCTCCGGCGCCACGATGTCGAAGTCGTCGATGGCGCCGATCCCCACCACGACGATCCGGTCCCGGTCGGTCGGCGTCCACTCCAGGCGGGTCTGGGCGTCCCAGTAGTCGGGTCGGATGGGGAGGTCCAGGGCCTGGAAGACGAACTGCAGGTAGCTGCGCCGGACCGAGAAGAGCCAGTTCGCGCTCTGGCCCAGGGGCCCGTCCAGGGTGACACCCGCCTCCGAGGCCCCGAGGGTGACGTCGCCCCGCACCCCCTCGGCGCTCCCGGGCCGGTTCTCGATCACCAGCACCGAGGAGAGGGCGTCGGGATAGCGGACCGGGAATGCCCCTCGGTAGAACTCCGCCTCCCGGATGAAGTCCACGTTCACGAGCCCCAGGGCCCCACCGGTGGCGCCCTGGGTGGCGAAGTGGTTGATCTGCGGGATCCGGATGCCGTCCAGGTAGTAGGCGTTCTCCCCGGGGCCGCCACCCCGGACCAGGAGGTCGTTCCGGTTGTCCACCCCACCGATGACGCCGGGAAGCGACAGGAGGGTCCGGGAGATGTCCTGGATGCCGCCGGGCGTCCGCCGCACCTCCGCCGGCGACAGGAGCGCCGCCGACACCGGGGCCTCGGCGGGGACCGCGAAGGCGCCCCGCTCCACCACGAGCCCCTCGAGCTGCACCGCACGAACGTCCAGCTCCAGGAGGACGAAGCTGGAGCGGCTGGACTGGACCCGGATCTCGGCCCGGACCGCCGGGGCGTACCCCAGGGCGCTCGCCTGAACCGTGTAGAGGCCCGGCGACAGCCCGGGGACGACCCACTCCCCCTGGGCATCCGACAGGACGGTGCGGTCGCCGGGGGCCACCGTCACCTCGGTCTCGGGCAGGGGTCGCTGGGTCAGCGCGTCCACCACCCGGCCCCGGAGCGCGCCCTCCTGGGCCTCGGCGGCGGCGGGGAGCAGGGCGAGGAGGAGGGCCAGGCCCAGGGTGGTCCCCCGACGGCGGGGGCGGCGCGCGAGCCCGCGGGGAATCGCCCGGGGGGCGCCGGCCCCGGAGCTCAGGCCGAGAACCAGAGCCGAAGGGCGAAGAGGACGATGGTGACGGTGATGACGCGACGGACCCACTCCTGCCCCTTCCGGATGTTGAGGTGCACCCCGATCTGCCCGCCGGTGAACCCCCCGACGGCCAGCGCGAACCCCAACCCCCACTCCACCATCCCGTTCCAGGCGAAGCCCACCAGCGCGAGGGGCGTGAAGAGCATGATCAGGGTCACCTTGATGGCGTTCCCCCGGATCAGGTCCAGCCCCGCAGAGGTCACGAGGGCCAGGATGATGAACCCCACGCCCGCCTGGATGAACCCGCCGTAGAAGCCCACGGCGAAGAATCCCACCACCAGGAACGCACGATGGGTCCAGCCCTCGGGTGTCGTGGCAGCGGCCACGGTCTCGGCCCGGAGGGGATTCCACAGGGTCCACAGGGCGACCACCACCATGACGCCCGCCAGGATCCGCTGGAACACGCCGTCGTCGACCTGGACGGCCGTCCAGATTCCGCCCACCGCACCCAGGAGGGCCGAGGGCGCCGCCAACCGGACCCAGGCCGGATCCAGGTACCCTCGCCGGCGGAAGGCCCAGGAGGCGCCCATGGTCTGCACCAGGATCGCCACGCGGTTCGTCCCGTTCGCCACCCCCGGCGGCAGGCCCAGGAAGATCATGACCGGGAGGGACAGGAGCGACCCGCCCCCGGCGAGGACGTTCAGGGTGCCGGCGATCGTGCCTACGCACACCAGGATCGCGGCGGCGGCGGGATAGGGGAGATCCAAACGGCTCTCGACGTGTGGCGCAGGGTGCGGGGAAGGGTCCGGAAAACTGTCCATCCCGCGCGAAGTCGCCAAGGGGCGACGGGGCGGGCCCGCTACGTCGTCATACGTAGGGAGCGCATGACGTCGGGGCCCCATGGTGGGGTACGACCCACTCCCACCCCTGGAGCGACCATGACCCTCCGTCGCAGCCTCGTGCTGGCGCTCGTCCCCCTGGCGGTCTCGGCCTGCCTCGTGGTCCACAAGCGGCAGACCGAGCTCACGCCGGCGCCCCGGCCCGTGGAGTCGGCCCTCCGGGTGTTCCTGGTGGACGGCTCCGTCCTCGTCTTCACCGAGGGCGCCGACGTGGGCGTCTCGGCGGTGACGGGGTACCAGGCAGGGCAGCGGTTCGACGTCACCCGGGCGCTCATCGGCTCGCAGGTCTCGGTGCCGATGGACAGCGTCGTGGGAATGGAGGCCTTCGATGCGACGACCGACCCGGGACTGAGCATCCTCGCCTCCCTGGGGGCCACGGCCCTGGTGGCCGGCGCCTTCGTCGGCGTCGCCTGCGCCGCCGATCCCAAGTGCTTCGGATCCTGTCCCACCGTCTACTCCTACGACGACGCCGGCGAGGTCCTGGAGGCGGAGACCTTCTCCTATAGCATCTCCCCTCTCCTGGAAGCCCGGGACGTCGATCGGCTGGGCGTGACGGCGGACGCCCGCGGGAGGGTGTCGCTGGAGGTGCGCAACGAGGCGCTGGAGACCCACTTCATCAATCACCTGGAGCTCCTCGAGGTACGTCACCGCCAGGACCGCACGGTGCTTCCGGACCGGGAGAACGAGCCGCTGGTGGTGGGGGCCCTCCGCCCGGTGGGTCCGGTCCGGGACCGGGACGGGCGGGACGTGACCGACCAGGTGGCCCACCGGGATGGCCGGGCCTTCGCCTCGACGGAGGCCCGGGTCGCGGCCGTGTCCCCCACCGACGCCCGGGACTGGATGGACCTCACCCTGCCGGCGGCGCCCGCCGACTCGGTCGCGGTGGTGCTCCGGGTCCGGAACAGCCTCCTGAACACGGTCCTGTTCTATGACTTCATGCTGGGCCGCCAGGGCGCCACGGCTCTGGACTGGATGGCCCGGGACGTGGAGCAGATCGGAACGGCCGTGGAGCTGGGGCGCTGGTTCCACGACACCATGGGCCTGCGGCTCGCAGTGGAGGGCCCGGACGGCTACGTGGAGGTGGCGCGGATGGGGGACACCGGACCCATCGCCTGGAAGGACGTCGCCTTCGTGGTCCCGGTCCGGGCCGGGGAGCCCACCCGGCTCCGCCTCTCGTTCCTGGCCGACGAATGGCGCATCGACCACCTGGCCTGGTCGCCGGACGTGGAGCGCCCGGACGTCCGGATCCACCCGCCGGCCGCCGTCCTCCCCCTGGGTGGCCACACCCTCGAGGACGGGGTCGAGCGGGTGGCCGAGCCCGACGAGCGCTATCTGGTCACCACCGGCGGCTCCGCCTTCGAGCTCCGCTTCGAGACCGGGCCCGTCGCCGAGGGGATCCGGAGGACCTTCCTCCTGAGCTCCCAGGGCTACTACTCGGAGTGGGTCCGCCCCATCTGGGTCCGGGCGGGCGCCGACCCGGTGCCCTTCGAGCCCACGGACGATCTCCTCCCCGAGCTCATGGCCCGCTGGCTGGAGAGGAAGGGGCCCATGGAGGATGCCTTCCACGACACCCGGATCCCGGTGCGCTGATCATGACGACGAACCGAGGGCTCCGGCACCCGTTCCTCCTGACCCTCCTGGTGGTGGGCTCGTGCCGCATGGGAGGCTGGAGTGCCAACCAGTTGGCGGTCCCCCAGGGAGGCTTCGTCGAGGTGGAGCTGGCCGATCGCGACCTCGAGGGGGAGCTGCTCCTCGCCGACGAGGCGGGGATCCTCCTCCTGTCGGAGGACTTCGTGGTCTTCCGGGCGTCCTGGAGTGCCCTGGAGGAGCTCGACTTCAGGGACCGCCCCGTGGACGACGTCGCCGACGGCGCGGTGCCGACCGGCGACTGGCTCCGCCAGATCCAGCTGGCCAGCCGCTACCCCTTCGGCCTCCCCGACGATCAGCTGGCGACCCTCCTGGAGAGCCTGGACCAGGACGAAGTCCTGGAGCTCCGGTGAGGGGGCCTGGCGAGGTGGGGGCGGCGGGCGGCCGCAGAACCGCGACGGGGGTCTCGAAGGCCGCCGCCCTCGTCGTGGCCGCCCTGGCCGCGGCCCCCGCCCCGGCCGCTCCGCAGCACGCCCACCCCCCCGACGTCGCAGCGGACCCCGCGGCCCGGGCCTTCGTCGACTCGGCCACCCTCGCCACCCGTAGGTTCGCCGACCGGGGCCAGGCGATCCGGGCCGGATACCGGCGACTGGGGCCGGACTTTCCAGGGATGGGAGAGCACTGGATCCACCCGGGCCGCATCGTCCGGGGCGTTCTGGACCCGAGCCGTCCTTCGGTCCTGAGCTACGTCGAGATCGAGGGGGAGCCGGTCCTGGTGGGGCTGGCCTTCACCTTGCCCCTCGGGCCGGACGACGCACCGCCCACCGGGCCCTTCGGCATCGATGTCTGGCATGACCACAGTGGGGCGGTCGACGAGGAGACGCTCCTCCTGAACCACCCGTCGTCCGCCCACGGGGTGTCCGGCGGCCCACGGCTCTCGATGGTCCACGTCTGGACCGATCTCGAGAATCCCGACGGGGTGCTGGCCCAGAACAACTGGCGGCTGCCTTGGGTGCGGGTCGGGCTCGCCCCGCCGCACGCGTCGATGGAAGCCGCTCGCGGGGTGTCGCTGGCCTACGGCGGACGGGCCTTCTACGCGGAGCTGATCCGGCGGGCGGCGGAGCTGACACCGGCGGAGTCGGAGGCCGTGGCCGCAGCCCTCGACCGCCATGCCTCCGAGGCCGAGCGACGGATCGAGCTCGCTAGAGACGCCGCCGACGCCACCGTGGCCGACCCCCTCGCCTTCGCCGACCTGTGGCGGAGCTTCTGGGACGGGGTGCGGGACGAGGTCCGGCCCGATACGTGGCGGCACCTCGCCCCTCTGGCCGACGACCCCGTCCAGGGGCACGGATCCCCGGCGGTGCCCAGTGGCGGGCCCGTTCCCGACCCTGGCTGAGGGGCGTTACCGGGTCACGTCCCGGGTCGGGGCCCACCGCCGCCGAACGTCCGGGCTGAAAGGGTCAGCGCCCGTTGTTCCGGCCTCCGACCCCGTTGTACATCGCCGTGGCAGGCTCCCGGATCGGGCCCCGACGACTGGACGCGTAGGGGGCCGGCACCCCGCTCCCCAGGGCGGCCTGGACGTGGCGGTAGGTGAGGGTCGTGGGCACCAGGTCGAGCTCCACGGCCAGTCTCCGCTCGAAACGATCGTAGGCGTCCGCCGCCGCGGCCCGATCGCCGGCGGCGACGTACGCGCTGACCATCTGGCGGAGGTAGGCCTCGCTGTGCGGCGACAGGGCGAGGGCCTGCTCCCACGCCGTGGCTGCCGAGGCGTAGTCTCCACAGGCCTCGGCGGCCCGGGCCTGGTGAGCCCAGCCCTGGGTGGCCGCGGTGGCCACCTCGAGTCGCACGGCATCGATCCAGTCCATGAACGGTTCGGCGTCCCGTACGACGAAGTCCTGCAGGAACTCCGCGACCTGGCCGGCGCACACGTCGTCCCATCGCCGCGCTCTCACCCTCTCGCGGAAGTCCCAGAGGTCGCAGTGGAACCGCTCCGGGCTGATGGAGAGCTCTCCGTCCGAGCGCCCGATCAGGACGCCCGGGCCCAGGAACTCCCGGAGGCAGAAGATCGACTGGCGCAGGGCGTTACGGGCGTGGGGCTCGTCGGAGTCGGGCCAGAACACGGGGAGCAGGGCTTCCCGCTGGGCCCTGGGGACGCGGTCCCGGCCCGCCAGGTAGATCAACACTGCAAACCGCTTCGGATGTCGCTCGATCACCTCGAGCCGTGCGCCGTTCGAAGCCTCGATCGCCGGATATCCAAAGCAACGCAGTCTGTACATCGGTGGGGTCCCGTCGTGGGGTGAGGGAACACCTGCTCGTAAGACAGGGTCGGAGCGGCCCCCTGCCCCGCAACCCCTTTCGGGCTGCGCAAGGTCTTCAGCTTAGGAGCATGACGCGCGTTCCGACAGTCTTTTGAACGTAGAAACGGGCAGGAACCCGCCACGACCGTCGAAACCCGCGCCGGACGGAGCACGGCCGTTATCGCGTCCCGAGCCACCTCTCGAACGCCTCCAGGTCCTCCTCGAAGGTGGCCCGCCCGTAGCCCACCCGGACGGCCTCGCCACGGCCTCCGAAGAGTCGAGACGGTGCCAGGAGCACCCCCGCCTCCACCCGGGCGGCCCGGCAGAAGGCCTCCGCGTCGTCGCCCTCGAGGAGCGGGAAGCTCACGGATCCGGCGCCGGGATCCGACCAGACGAACCGATCCTCGTGCCGGGACATGGTCTCGGTCAGCAAGGCGGCGTTACGGGTGAGGAGCCGGCGGGTGCGGTCCAGGAGGATCTCGTGGTGGCGCAGCGCCAGGGCACCCAGGAACTCGCAGGGCGCCGGAGCGCAGATGGTGGTGAAGTCCTTGACCCGGCCGGCCGCCTCCAGCAACGCTGGCGTCCGGCACGCCAACCATCCGAGACGGAGCCCCGGGAGGCCGTAGCTCTTGGAGAGAAGGCCCAGCGCCGCCGCCGACTCCGACAGGGTCGTGACGGAGGGGGCGGCGGGTGGCGTCCGCTCCGTGCCCCGGTAGGCCTCGTCCACGAAGAGCTGGATGCCGCGGCCGTCGCAGAGCTCCAGGAGGTGGAGGAGCTCGGCTCGGCTGAACACGTGGCCCGTGGGGTTGTGCGGGGAGTTCACCACCAGGAGCCGGGTGGACGGCCGCAGGAGCCCCGGAAGCGCGTCCAGATCCCACTCCCAGGTCGCTCCGGGCTCGCCCTCCCACAGCGTCACCTCGGCCCCCGCCATGGCCGGGGCCGAGCGCAGGGCCTGATAGCAGGGCGACTGCACGACGGCATGGTCCCCCGGCTCCAGCACCGCATGAGTCAGGGTGAGGATGACCTCCACGCCGGCCGCGTGGATCAGGACGTCTTCGGGTCCGAGGGCCGGAACGGTGGCGGCCACCGCCTCCCGGAGGGCCAGGCTCCCCTCGCTGGGCGTGTAGCCCAACCAGACCTCCTCCAGTTCCCGTCGGGACCCGGGCTCCAGGTCGAGGAGCTCGCCCACGGTCATGGACTGACAGTCCGAGACCGCCAGGAGGTGCGGCGTGTCGAACTCGTGGGCCGCGAAGAAGCGCTCGATGTGGAAGGTCTCGGGAATCATGGAGAGGCTCCGGCCGGGCGGGCGTGACGAGCGGGGCGGGCCCGCGGGCCCGCGTCCGGACGGGGGCACCGCGAGGAACGCCCACGATGTATCTTCTCCGCCATGGCCATTCGCATCTTCGTGACCGGCGGCACCTTCGACAAAGAGTACGACGAGATCCGGGGACGGCTCTACTTCCGGGATTCCCACCTGGCGGAGATGCTCCGCATGGGCCGGAACCGGGCCGACGTCCAGATCCGCACCCTCATGATGGTGGACTCCCTGGAGATGAGCGACGGTGACCGGGACCTCATCGCCCGCAACTGCCGGGACGTGCCCGAGGACCGCATCGTCATCACCCACGGCACCGACACCATGGTGGAAACGGCCCGGGTACTGGCCGAGACCGTGCCCGGGAAGACCATCGTCCTCACGGGCGCCATGATCCCCATCGCGTTCGGCAGCTCCGACGGGCTGTTCAACCTGGGGGGCGCCCTGACGGCCGTGCAGGCCCTTCCCGCCGGCGTCTACATCACCATGAACGGACGGATCTTCCCCTGGGACAACGTGCGGAAGAACCGGGAGACGGGAGTCTTCGAGCCGCTGGCGTGACGCGCGGGTTCAGCCCCCCGCCGCCCGGATGAACCTGCGGGCCAGTTGGGCGACCCGGGGCTGGTCCTCCTCCCGGGCCCGCTCCAGGATGACCTGGACGTGGGGGAGGAGGCGCTTCTCGCCCCACCGGTATCCCGTGGCCAGCTCGGCGGACTTCGTGTCGCCGGCATCGGCCCCCTGGATCAGGGCCCACGCCGCCGCCTCGTCGTAGTACTCCGAGTCGGGCTCCGGCAGCCGGTAGTCCGGCTCCGGGAGGGCGTCGTCTTCCCTTGCGAATGCGCGTGACATCCCCGAATTGTGGCCCGGTTATCCCGTCTCCGCCACCCACTCGTCCCGGATGGATCGGGCCCGGCGGTACACACCAGCGTAGGTGGCGGCGGAGCGGGTCCAGCTGAAGTCCCGGTGCATGGCGTCCCGAACCCGCTCCTCCCAGGTGGAGCGCTGGCGGTACAGGTCGATGGCCCATTGCACCGCCTCCTCCAGCGCCCAGGGCGCGTACTCGTCGAAGAGGAACCCGGTGTTCCGATCGTCGATGGTGTCCGCCAGCCCCCCCACGCGCCGGGCTACGGGAAGGGCGCCGTAGCGCTGTGCCCGCATCTGGGTGAGTCCACACGGCTCGTACTGTGAGGGCATGAGCAGGAAGTCCGCCGCCGCCAGGAGCTTGTGCTCGCGCTTCTCGGTGAAGTGGAAGGAGTACCCTACCCGCCCGGGGAACGACTTCCCAAGCGCCGCGATGGCGTCCTTGTACCGGTCCTCCCCCTCCCCCAGGAAGACGAACTGGGCCGGGAGCCGGGGGATCATGTCCGCCCCCAGGATCAGGTCCAGCCCCTTCTGCTCCACCAGTCGGGCGCTCAGGGCGAAGAGGGGAGTCTCCGGCTCCAGGTCCAGGCGCACCGCCTTCTGAAACCACGCCTTGCACACCGCCTTCCCCGAGAGGTCGGCGGCGGTGTAGCGCTGCGCCAGGACCGGGTCGAGCTCCGGATCCCAGACGGTGTAGTCGATCCCGTTCAGCACCCCCACGAACCGGTCCTGCAGGTGGTTGAACGCATCGTGGAGTCCGAACCCGCCGGACCGCGTCCGCAGCTCGTGGGCGTGGGTGGGGCTCACCGTGGTGATCATGTCGGAGAAGACCAGCCCCCCCTTGAGGATGTTCACCTTCCCGTACCACTCCAGGCGGTCGAAGCGGTACAGCTCCCAGGGGAGGCCCAGCTC
>DATHRY010000329.1:0-5245 GCA_035464715.1 Longimicrobiales bacterium | reverse complement strand
CCTCGAGGACGGACACTACTGGGTCTGGGCCCGGCTGATCATCGGGGGCATCCAGGTCACGACCGAGATCATCCGCTTCGACATCGCGAACGAAGCGCCCACGGTCGACCTGGGGGCCGACCGGGACGTCGACCGTAACCGCAGCTTCAACGTCTTCGCCGACGTCACGGACGCGGAGGACGGATCGTGTCCGCCCACGGAATGCACGTACGAATGGACGCCCGAGCCGCAGTCCGATCTAGGCGGGGCGGCGGTCTACTTCTTCGACGAGGAGGGGCCGCAGACGATCTCGGTGATGGTGACCGACGGCGCCGGCGCGACCGCCAGCGACGACCTGCTCGTGAACGTCGTCAACTCCCCGCCGACGGTGGTGATCGAGACGCCACCGAACGGCCTGACCTTCAGCGCGGGCTCCGTCGTCGGGTTCAGGGGATCGGCCACCGATCCCAACGTCGGGCCCGGCCCCGGTCCGGGCGTGGTTCCATGCTACCCGTCCCTCTACGACTGGTCGAGCAGCGATCCGTCCGACGTGATCGACCTGACCGACGGCTGCAACGGGACCCTCACGCTGGGCGCGCCGGGCCCGCGCACGCTGACCCTGGAGGTGGAGGTGGACGGGGGCGTCGGATCGGCCTCGGTCAACCTCGTGGTCGAGGGCTGCGGGGCCGCGGGCTGCGCGCCGGACGTCAGCTTCGAGTTCGACACGCCCCCGCAGCTCGACGGGAGCCTCTACGATCCGGCCTTCACCGGCCCGGGCTACCTGATCGACACGGAGCTGCAGGCCACGGCCCTGATCAGCGATCCCGACACGCCGGCGACGACCATCACCTACGAGTGGACCGTCCGGCCGCCCTGCTTCGGTGGATGCGATCCCTTCGTGGTGGCCTCGGGGAGCCTGCTGCCCCCGAACAACGCCTTCCTGAGCTGGACGCCGTCGGCCGATCCCCGGGTGACCGACTACTGGCCGACCTGCACGACCACGGCGCTCCCGTTCGTAATCAGCCTGGTCGCCACCGACATCGGCGGAAACACACGGACCTTCTCGCGGACCGTCTACCTCGCCTGCGACCTGATCTGAATCATGACCGTCCTCGAGCGCAGTCTCAGCCCCCGTCGGCGAACCTCCAGCTGGCCCGGTGGTCCCGGTCCAGGTCCTGACCCGTGAGCCGCGCACGGACCATCTCCACCGGCATCCGGCCGCCTTTGAGGACGGCCTCGTGGAAGTCCCGGGCCGTCATCTCCCCCGACTCCACCAGCTCGCGGTACAGGGCCCGGAACTGCATGCCGCCGAGCATGTAGCCGGCCTGGTAGAGGGGGGAGTAGTCCCCGGCGAAGGAGCGCCGCACCTCCGCTTCCGCGTTCGCCCGCTCATGGCCGACGCGGTCGACCAGGAAGTCCACCGCCTCCTGGGGCGTCATGCGTTCGAGGTGGAACGACAGCGAGAAGATGATCCGGGCGGCCCGGTGCATGCGCCAGAAGAGCATCCCGATCCGGTCCTCGGGACCCCGGGGGAAGTCCGCCTCCCACAGGAGCATCTCCCAGTACAGGGCCCACCCCTCGCCCCAGAACGGGGTGGAGAACATCCCCCGGTGCTCGTTGTAGCGGGAGGTCATGAAGCCCTGGAGGTGGTGCCCGGGGATGAGCTCGTGGTGGACCGTGGCCCGGTTGAAGTGGGGGTTGTTCCCCCGCATCGACATGAGCTTCTCCTCGTGGGTCATGTCGTCCGTGGGGTACGAGATACGGATCACCTCGCCCCCCAGGAAGAAGGGCGCGATCCGCTGCCGCTCCGGCGGCATCATCTCCATGCGCCAGACCTCGTGGGCCAGGGGCGGGATGTCGATCCAGTCCCGGTCCCCGATGAACTCGATGGACTGTCGCTCCAGCTCCCGGACCACCGCGGGCTTCTCTCCCGGGGGGACCGCCAGCTGCTTGACCGCCTCCTGGGCGGCCCGCCAATCGTTCCCGTAGCCCATCTCCCGGGCGGCGTCCACCAGCGCCTCCTCCATCCAGGCGAACTCGGCTTCGGCGATGGCGATGAGCTCGTCGGCGGTGTAGGGGATCATCTCGTTGGCCAGATGCGCCCGCAGCCCTTCCTCGCCGATGGGCTCGCCGATGACGGGGCCGGAGGCCAGGTCGCCGACCCAGCGTCCCCGGATGGCGGCGGCGTGGGCGTCCAGGGCGGAGTTCAGGCGCTCGTAGGGCGCGGCCGCCCACCAGGTGAAGTCCGGATCGTAGCCGGCGAAGTAGCCGTACCAGCCCCCCAGGGTACGGGACAGTGCCTCGGTGTGACGCGCGGCCTGCTCCGCGACGACCCCACGGATCTCCGGAAGGGTGGAGTCCCCGTCCTGGATCCGGGCCGTAAGCGCCTCCACGTCGGCGGCGACGCGGTTCAGCGTGTCGGCGGCGGCCCGTCCCACGGCGTCCTCCCGGTCCCGCCGCGACTCCTGGAAACGCTGCAGGGTGCGGGAGAAGGGCACCAGGGGCGCCATCTCGGCGGCTCGGGCTTCCTCCTGCTCGAGCATCTCGAGCTCGAACTCGAGGCGGTTCCTGAGGAGCACGTAATCCACCCGGCCCTCGTGGCTCAGCGCGTCGAAGTCCATGTCCGCCAGCGCCTCTTCCCACCCGCGGTAGAAGGTCCGCAGGCGGTCCCGACGGATCGGGGAGAGGGGGATGTCGTAGCGCCGCATGAGGGCGTCCCGATCCTCCTCGTAGCGGACCAGGGCGGCCCGCATCTCGCTCTGGCCCCGGTCGAAGGCCGCGAGGGCGTCGAGGCCGGGGGGATCGGCCAGGTCCGGGGACTGGGCCCGGCCCGCCGACGGTGAGGTGGCGAGGACCAGGACGATCGGAACGAGGAGGCCGGCTGCGCGGCTGCGCTGGGGCATGATTGTCGAGAGGTTGAGGTTCACGAGGGTCGCGAGAGGTGCGTTGCCGACGGACGGGTCACTGCCACACCACCCCGTAGTCGTCGCCGAAATTGCTGGCCCCACCCCAGAAGGCGCCGTTCTCCCAGTCGAAGAAGATGGCGGTGATGGGGCCCGAGGTGCGGTCCGAGAAGGTGAGGTCGTAGCCCATCTCCCCGAGCTCCCGGCGGATCCAGGGCGGAGTGTCCTCCCGGACCAGGAGGCGGCCCGGGGCGATGTCGCGGTCGCCGAAGGACGAGCGCATCTGGAAGGAATTGATGTTGGCGGCCTCCACCGCCTCCTGAACGTTCATGTCGAACTCCACGACGTTCAGGAAGAACTGGAGGAGGTTCTGGTCCTGGGAGTCGCCCCCCTGCACCGCGAACGAGAGGAAGGGGCGGCCGTCCTTCACCGCCAGGGACGGCGTGAGGGTCGCACGGGGTCGCTTTCCCGGCTCGATCACGTTGTAGGGACCGTCCTCGGGCTCCACGACGAACGACTGGGCCCGCTGGCTGATCCCGATCCCGGTGCGCCCGGCGATGACCGCCGGCACCCAGCCCCCGGAGGGGGTCACGGAGACCACCCAACCGTCGGCGTCGGCGGCCTGGATGGAGGTCGTTCCCTGGTAGAAGTCCTCCTCGAACTCGGCCCACTCGTCGGTCCCGGCCTCCGGGTCCATCTCGGTGGCGGCCCCGCTCCACTGGTCCAGGTACCGTTCGAAGGGGTTGGTCCCGCCCTGGAAGGGGTAGGGGTCCCCCGGACCCGCGTCGGGGTCGTTGTGCGCGGGGTCGATCAGGGCCGCCCGCTCCCGGGCGTAGTCCTTGGACAGCAGGCCCTCGATGGGTTCCTCCGGCGGGAAGTAGGGGTCGCCGTAGTAGAAGTCCCGGTCCGCGAAGGCCAGGTTCATCGCCTGGTAGAGGGTGTGGACGTACCGGGCGCTGTTGTAGCCCATCGCCGCCAGGTCGAAGTTCTCCAGGATGTTCAGAGTCTGGAGCAGGACGGGCCCCTGCACCCAGTGGGTGAGCTTGTAGACCTCGATGTCCTTGTAGGTGGTCCGGACCGGTTCCTCCACGTGGACCTGCCAGGCGTCCAGGTCTTCCATGGTGACCCGGGATCCCTGCTCCCGGGCGCCCCGGACGTACTCCTCGGCGATGTCCCCCCGGTAGAAGCGGTCGTAGGCGGCGTAGATCGCCTCCTCCCGGCTCTTCCCGGCGGCCAGGGCGTCGGCCTCGGCCTCGACCAGCTTCCGCAGGGTCCCGGCCAGGTCGGCCTGGACAAGGATCTCTCCGGGCTGGTGTCCCGGGCCGCCGTCCGGGAAGAACACCTCGGCGGTGTAGGGCCACTCCATCATCCGGTCGCGGTTGCCCTGGATGCGTCGCACGGCGTCCGCCTCGATGGGGTAGCCTTCGGCCATCTCGATGGCGGGGGCCAGGACCTCGGCCAGGGAGAGCCGGCCCCACTCCGCGACCATGGTCATCAGACCTCCGGGCGTCCCGGGGGTCACCATGGCGTCGACGCCGTACTCCGGCGGATAGCGCATCCCCTGGTCTCGGAAGTACGCCTGGGTGGCCCCGGTGGGGGCCGCGCCCAGGGCGTTGATGCCGATGACCCGCTCCTCTCCGGGGTGCCAGATCAGGGCCTGGGTCTCCCCGCCCCACGACAGGACGTCCCACATGGTGGCGGTGGCTGCCAGCATGGCGGCGGCGGCGTCCACGGCGTTCCCGCCCTGCTGGTACATCATGGACCCGGCCGTAGCGGCCATGGGCTTGCCGGTGATGGCGATCCAGTGGCGGCCGTGGAGGACAGGCTTCTGGGTGGACTGGGCCGCCAGGGGGATCGCTGCCGGGGCGACCGCCAGGACGGCGAGTGTCAGGGCGAGGGCGACGCGCTTCATGGGACCTCCCGGGGGATCGGATACGCCTCCGGATAGTGGGGGGGCGACGGAGGGGAGGCCAGACGGGACCCGTGCCGGCGGGGTGGTGGCGGCGGCCCCGCGGGCGGATCCGTCGTCCCTCGGGGCACCAGGGGCACTGCGACGAGGGCGACGTCGGGCGTGACGAAGGCGGCTCGCCTCACGCCCCGGGTCACGCCGGCCAGACCTCCCCGAAGAGCCGGTACCAGTTCCCCCACAGGATCTTCTCCGCCTCCCGGGGCGTGAAGCCCCGTCCCAGCAGGCCCTCGTGGATGGTCTCCATGCGGCGCGGGTGGGTCAGCTCCGTCAGGAAGAACGGCCACCGCACTGGCGGGGCGGTGGCGGGATCGGGATAGAGCCGGGCCAGCTCGTCCACGAGCTTCGGGCGCTCCTCGGCGGTGTCGGGGATGGGGCGGTGCTCCCGGTCGCTGCC
>DATHRY010000328.1:0-18043 GCA_035464715.1 Longimicrobiales bacterium | reverse complement strand
GGCCGAGCTCGACGCCACGGCGCCGGTGATCCAGGGCATCCGCGCCCGGTCCTGGCGCCTCGAGGTGGAAGGACCGGGCGCCCTGGTCGTGGAGGCGGTCTCCGACGACTTCGACCCCGTCCTCTACGTCACGGGCCCGGGAATGGAGGAGCCGGCTTTCGACGACGACTCCGCCGGATCACTGGACGCCCGGGTGGAGATCCCGGCGGTGGAGGCCGGGTCCTGGCTCGTGGTGGTCGGCGCCCTGCGCGAAGAGACGGGTGCGGTCCGGGTGCGCGTGCTCCGGCGACAGGTGCCCTGAGGGGTCGTCGACGTCGTGGGCCGGGGCCTCAGGGATCCCGGCGGTCCTCCGGCACGCCGTCGCCGTTCCAGTCCAGCGCCGCCCGGTCCCAGCCGGCGGTGTCGGCGGCGGCGGCGTACGTGTCTTCGAGGAAGGTGAGCAAGGCCGCATCCGGATCCGGCGCCGTCCGCACCGCCTCGTAGGGCAGGACCCACTCCCCGAGCTCCTCGACCCAGACCGCCGCATCCGGGCCCACGGGCTGCTTGGCGAAGCCCGGCGGGGTCGGGTAGGCGTACGAGTAGAAGATCGGCTCCGGGTGGGTCTCTCCGCCGGGCCAGAACCCCGCGCTGCTCACCTCGTGGGAGTAGGCCTCCCGGGTGACCCAGTCGGGGAGGTTGGGAAACCCGCCGGGGTGGGGAGGTGCGGTCCGGCCGCTGAACCGGGTGACGGCGTGGTCGAAGCTGCCCCAGAAGAAGTGGACGGGGCTGCACTTCCCCTGGAAGCCCGCGCGGAACCGCTTGAAGACACGGTCCACCTGTGTGAGCGCCAGGAAGAAACGGGACACGGCCTCCGCGTCGTAGGACCGATGCTCCGTGTCCTCGGGGAAGGGGGTCGCGTCCTCGAGCTCGTTGGGGAGGGGGTGGATCCGGGTGGCCAGCCCGAGGTCGTCCAGGACCCCCAGGGTCCGTGCGTAGAACTCCGCCACGGGCATGGGCTCCAGGGCGAAGCCGCCTCGCCCGTGGGGTGCCTCCACCCGGAGGGCGTGGTCCACCAGGTCCAGATCGACGCTGAACCCTCCGGAGCCGGCGTGGATCGTGCCGGTGGTGAGGCCCCGGGGGCACACGTGGAGCGTGACGTGCCAGGAGTGGTTGATCCAGGGGGACCGGACCATGCGCACCTTGCCCACGACCTGCGTCCATCGGTGGAGGGTGGCCACGGTGTCGGCCCAGTCGGGGTAGGGGAGGGCGGGCCAGGACTCGGGGGCGGCGGACGATTCGCTCATGGACGGTCCGTTGGGAGGGATCGCGGGGGGCGTCGCGCGGTACCTCGGAGCGACCATGAAGTTCATCGGGAGGAGAGACGGGTGATCAAGCACCGGAATCGGGGAGCCCGGCCGAGGGTCCGCCTGCGTGCGGCTTGGCTCTTCCCGCTCCTGGTGTTGGTGGGGTGCGGAGATCCGGGTCCCCTGCCGGACACCGGGCCGCCGGCGGAACCGGTCCACATCCGCGACCTCACGCCCCTGCCCGACACCCAGTGGGTCCGGCTGGTGACGTCGCTGTCCGAGCCCGGCGGATATTTCGACACCGACAACCTCATCTCCAACGAGACCTCCTACCTCCACGTGCTGGGTCCCATGCGGCGCCTGGGGGTGCGGGGAGGTGCCTACGTCGGCGTGGGCCCGGATCAGAGCTTCAGCTACGTCGCGGCGCAGCGTCCCGCTCTGGCCTTCATCGTGGACATCCGCCGGGACAACCTCCTGCACCACATCCTCCTCAAGGCCCTCTTCCACGAAGCGGACACCCGGATCGAATACCTGGCGCTGCTCTTCGGGCGCGAAGTCCCGGAGGCGCTTCCGGGAGCGTGGGAGCGGGCGTCGGTCCGCCAGCTGCTCGCCGGTGTCGAGGGTGCCGCCGGGGGACCCGACCACCCCGCCTCGCTGGACGCCCGGTCGAGGGTCCTGGCCCGGATCCGCTCCTTCGGCCTTCCCCTGACGGAGGACGACCTGGGCACCATGATCCGGTTCCACGGGGAGTTCGTGCGCCGGGGAGCGGCCCTCCGCTTCACCAGCCACGGCCGTCCACCCCGTCCCTGGTACCCGACCTACGGCCAGCTCCTCGCCGAGACCGACCTGGAGGGGGAGGCCGGCAGCTATCTGGCCACGCGGGACGACTTCCTCTTCCTGAAACGACTCCAGGAGGCCAACCGCGTCGTCCCGGTGGTCGGGGACCTGGCGGGTCCCACCGCGCTGCGGGCCATCGGCGACGAGGTCCGGGCGCGGGGGCTCACGGTCCGGGCCTTCTATGCCTCGAACGTGGAGTACTACCTGGTCCGGGGCCGGACTTTCGACCGCTTCGGAGAGAACGTGTCGTCCCTGCCCGTGGACCGCTGGGGCGTCCTGATCCGGAGCGTGTTCCCCAGCGCGGCCCGGCATCCCGACGCCGTTCAGGGGTACGCCTCCACCCAGACCCTGGTGCGTCTCCAGGACCTCCGGCGTGTCCTGGCCGCCGACGGGTACGCTGGGTACACGGACCTGGTGACCCGGGACCGGGTTCCCCTCATGGAGGCCCCGGGCGGGTGAACCCACGCCCATCCCCCGACGTAGGGTCAGGGACCGGAGGTCGGTAGAGACCTCCTCCAACCAAACAGGACAAGGCAATGACCTACACCGACGAGCCCGGGACGCCCCGGGACGAGACCGGGTCCGGCGAGGCCCGCAGCGAGCGCCACGAGACCACCGGCGACCGTCTCCTGGAGACCGTGAGACGGCTGGTGCGCGAAGGGAACGCCCGGCGCATCACGATCCGGAACCAGGACGACCACGTGGTCCTGACCTTCCCTCTGGCGGCCGGCGTGGTGGGGGCGGCGCTCCTGCCGGTCTGGGCCGGGATCGGAGCGGTGGCCGCCCTGCTGGGCAACTGCTCCATCGAGGTGGAGCGCCGGCCCGACGCCGACGAGGGCGACGACGCCCGTTGAGGCGACGTAGGCGACCCGCCCCGCGTGGGTCGATCAGCTAGCCGCCGACACGGCCCTCGCCCACTTCCCGTACCGTCGTCGTCGGCCCATGGTTGGTCATGCCCGAGCTGCCCGAGGTCGAGACCTACCTGCGCGCGTTCCGCTCCCGGATCGTGGGGGAGCCGCTGGTCGGGATCCGCATCCGCTCGCCCTCCCTCCTCCGGACCTTCGACCCGCCGGTGTCGGCCGCGGTTGGAAAGCGGGTCCTGGAGGTCGGCCGCGTGGGGAAGCGCATCGTGTGGCACCTCGAGGAGGACCTGCACCTGGTCGTGCACCTCATGGTGACCGGCCGGTTCCATCGCCGGGCGCCGGGGGCCGCGGTTCCCCGGAAGCACGCCCACGCCGCCTTCGACTTCCCGGACGAGACCTTCCTGCTCACCGAGCGGGGGACCCGGAAGAAGGCCGCCCTGCACCTGGTCCGGGGGGCGGAGGCGCTGGCGGCCCTGGATCCGGGGGGGCTGGAGCCCCTCGACCTCTCGCTGGAGGTCTTCGCCGAGCGCCTCGTCCGGGAGAACAGGACCCTGAAGCGGGCCCTCACCGACCCCCGGATCTTCTCGGGGATCGGCAACGCCCACTCGGACGAGATCCTCCACGAGGCCCGGCTCTCGCCGGTGCAGCGGACCCGCAACCTGGACGCCGACGAGGTGGCGCGCCTGTTCGCTGCGGTGCGCGGGAACCTGGAGCGCTGGACCGGGCTTCTGGCAGAGGAGACCGGCGATGCCTTCCCGGAGAAGATCACCGCCTTCCATCCCGGGATGGCGGTCCACGGGCGGTACGGGAAACCGTGTCCCGTGTGCGGGGATCCGGTGCAGCGCATCGTCTACGCGGAGCGGGAGACGAACTACTGCGCCACCTGCCAGACCGGGGGGAAGCTCCTGGCGGACCGGGCCATCAGTCGCCTTCTCGGCGAGGACTGGCCCCGGACGCTGGAGGAGCTGGAGGAGCATCGAGTGGAGCGGTCGGGATCGTGAGCGGACCAGGGGGGAAGCGATGCGGATCGAGTCGGTGAACGTGGGGCGGCCCGAGACCCTCGAGTGGCAGGGACGGGAATTCCGGACGGCCATCCGGAAGGGGCCGGTTGAGGGGGCGGCTCGGGTGGAGGCCCTGGGATTCGTCGACGACACCCAGGCGGACCTCCGGGTCCACGGTGGCGTGGACAAGGCGGTGTACCTGTATCCGGCGGAGCACGCCCCGTACTGGGAGGAGGTGCTCGGCACGGACGTGGGGCCCGGGGCGTTCGGGGAGAACCTGACGAGTCGCGGGATTGTGGAGGGAGACCTCGCCATCGGCGACACCCTCGAGGTGGGCACCGCCGTCCTCCAGGTCGCGCAACCCCGACTCCCGTGCGTGAAGCTCGCCGCCCGGCACCGGCGGGCCGACCTCCCCAAGCTGTTCGTGGCGGCCACCCGCCCGGGTGTCTACTTCCGTGTCCTCCGGGAAGGGGCGATCGCAGCCGGGGACCCGGTCCGGATCGTGGACCGGGCGCCGGAGCGGTGGACGATCCCCGAGGTCTTCCGCATGCTGACCCTGGGGGACGGGGCTCCCGGCGTGGGCGTGCGGTTGGCTGGGCTTCCGGGACTGGGGCGGGGCGCCCGGATCGGCCTCCAGAACGCTACGGGCTTCCGAGGGGAGATCCGGGACGCGACGTCGGACGAGCTCCAGGCCCTGGGTGGGCTGCTCACCGAGGCCGGGCTCCCCCGGGACGGCTTTCCCGGCGACACCCCCGTGGTCCTGGCAGCCACCGACGACGGCGGCCTGCTGGGCGGCGTGGCGCTGGAGCGTCACGGCGAGGCGGCCCTCCTCCGGTCCCTGGTGGTGCGTCCCGAGGCACGGGGGCGGGATCTGGGGCGGGCCCTGACACGGGCGGCGCTGGCCCGGGCCTGGGGGGGCGAGGCCACCTCCGTCTCGCTCCTGACCGAGACGGCGGCGGACTTCTTCGCGGCGATGGGGTTCCGGCCCGTGTCCCGGGCGGAGCTGCCCGGCGACCTGGCGGCCTCCCGGGAGCTCCGTGGCGCCTGTCCCGAGAGCGCCCTCGCCTACCTCACGCCCCGGCCGACGGAGGCGGCGCCGGTATCGAGCCCCGGCTCATGAGCACGGACGCCCCACCGACCCGGACCGCGGTGGCGACCCCGTCGGCCACGTCGATCCCCAGCGAGAGGCGCGACGGCCGGCCCATCTCCAGGCCCTGTTCCAGCGTCCAGCTCCAGGTGCCTTCCGGGACCCGCCGGCCCAGGTAGGCCCCCAGGGCCGCCGCGGCGCTTCCCGTCGCCGGATCCTCGGGGACGCCTGCGTCGGGCGCGAACATGCGCACGTGGAGGTCCACGCCTTCTCCCCGTCCGCCGGGGGCCACCAGGTACACCATCCGGCTGGGTGCGCCGGCGGGCAGCAGCTCGTGCCAGACGGCGGTATCGAGCCGGGCCGCCTCCACCGATGCCACGTCCCGCAGGGGCAGCACCAGGTACGGGAGCCCCACCGACGCGAAGGCGGGCTCGAGAGGCTCGGGAGCGCCCAGCGCCGCGCCGTCCGCCCCCACCGCCGATCCCGGCAGCGACACCAGCGCGCCGAGGCGATCCCGGCCGGCGTCCACCGGCGCCTCGAAGCGCTCGTCGGCGGCGGTGAGCTCCGCGGAGACCGGCACCCCGTCCCGGCACTCCACCCGCACAGGCACCGGCCCGACGTTCTCCTCCAGGATCAGCGTCCCGCCCTCGGGGGGCAGATCCACCTCGCCGGAGGCGACGAGGTAGAAGGCGGTGCCCACGGTGGGGTGTCCGGCGAAGGGGACCTCGCGGCCCGGGGTGAAGATCCGGATCCGGCACGTCCCTTCGGCCGTCTCGGCGGGGAAGACGAACACCGTTTCGGACAGGTTCAGCTCCAGGGCGATGCGCTGCATCTGGACGTCGTCCAACCCCCGGGCCCGGGGGAAGACGGCAAGGGGGTTCCCGGCGTAGGGGATGTCCGTGAAGACGTCGAGGACGCGGTAGTCCAGTTCCATTTCCGGGTCTCCGAGAGGCGTCGAGAGCGAGGTGAGCCCGGAACCTACCCCGGCACGTCGGCGCTGCCTACCATGGGCCATGCTTCGAGCCATCCACTTCCGGCTGCCCCTGGGCGAGGAGGGCACGGACGGGGCGTCCGGCTCCGCCCGGGAGGGGCCGGGCTACCCCTTCCACATTCCGGCCCTGCAAGGGGTGGAGGAGGTGGGGCTGGACGCCCCGGTGGTCTTCCTGGTCGGCGAGAACGGATCCGGGAAGTCGACTCTCCTGGAGGCGCTGGCGGTGGCCACGACCCTGCCCACGCTGGGCTCGGAGCCGGCACACAGGGATCCCACCCTGGCGGGCTCCGCCCGGCTGGCGGCGCGGCTCCGGCTGTCCTGGTCCCGGAAGCCGGGTCGGGGTTTCTTCCTCCGGGCCGAGGACGTGTTCGGTTTCATCCTGGCGCTGCGGGCCCAGCGTCGGGAGCTCGAGGCCGAGCTGGCCGCCACCCGGGTGCGGATGGAGGGGGCCTCCGACTATGCCATGGGACTGGCCCTGGGTCCCCACAGGGCCTCCCTGGGGGCCATGAAGGCCCGTTACGGGGAGGACCCCGACGCCCGCTCCCACGGCGAGCTCTTCCTCCATCTCTTCCGGGAACGGATCGTGCCGGAGGGCCTCTACCTGCTGGACGAGCCGGAGGCGGCGCTCAGCCCTACGAGCCAACTGGCCCTGATCGCCCTCATGGACGAGGCGGTGGGGAACGGCTGCCAGTTCGTGATCGCCACCCACTCGCCGCTCCTGCTGGCGATCCCCGAAGCCCTCCGGCTGTCCTTCGACCGGGAGCCTCTGGCCCCGGTGGCCTGGGACGAGCTGGAGTCCGTACGGCTGTGGCGCGACGTGCTCACCGCCCCGGACCGCTTCCTCCGGCACCTGTGGACGGGGAGGGGGGAGGACGGGTGAAGGGAGGAGATGGAGCCGGCACGAGGACGGAGGAGTCGGGTCCGCTCGCCGCGGCCCACCCCCGCTTCGACGCCGACGTGATCGTGATCGGGTCCGGCTTCGGCGGGGCGGTGTCGGCGCTGCGGCTTTCGGAGAAGGGGTACTCCGTGGTGGTGCTGGAGAAGGGGCGACGCTGGGCTCCCGAGGACTTCCCGGAGACCAATCGCTCCCTCCGCCGTTACCTGTGGGCGCCCCGCCTCGGCCTCCGGGGGATCCAGGTGTTGTCCCCCTTCCGACACGCCCTGGTCCTCCACGGGTGCGGGGTGGGCGGCGGGTCGCTGGTCTACGCGAACACCTTGGTGGAGCCCGAGCCCGAGGTGTTCGACGGGTGGGACCAGGGGGGAGCCGACTGGAGGAGCCGGCTGGCGCCCCACTACGCCACGGCCCGTCGGATGCTGGGGGCCACCCCGTGCGCCGGGGTGGGGCGCACCGACGAGATCCTCCGGGACGTGGGGCGTGAGATGACGGGACGGGACACGTTCCGGGTGCACGACGTCGGCGTCTGGTTCGGCACGCCGGGCCGCACGGTTCCCGACCCCTACTTCGGCGGGGAGGGGCCGGACCGGACGGGCTGCACCCGGTGCGGCGCCTGCATGGTCGGATGCCGGGTCGGCGCCAAGAACACCCTGGACCGCAACTACCTCTGGCTGGCCGAGCGCCGGGGGGCCCGCATCGTCCCGGAGACCGAGGCCAGGATCCTCAGGCCCCTGCCCGGGGGCGGGGTCGAGGTGGAGACCCGGCGGTCGCTCGGTCTCCGGCGGGGCCGGCGCACATGGCGGGCCCGCCAGGTGGTGGTGGGCGCCGGGGTGGTGGGCACCGTGGACCTCCTGCTCCGGTCCCGTGATTCCGGGGGCCTCTCCGGGCTGTCCTCCTGGGTCGGCCGGAGGGTGCGGACCAACTCCGAGTCGCTCCTGGCCGCCGATGCCCCGCCCGGCGGCGAGTCCTGGTCGGACCACGTCGCCATCACCTCGGGCGTCCAGCTCGACGCGGAGACGCACCTGGAGATGGTCCGCTTCAACGACGGGAGCGACGCCCTGGCGTGGCTGACCGTCCCCCTCACCGATGGGGGCGGCCGGGTGCCCCGTCCCCTCCGGCTCCTGGCGGCGATGGTCCGGCACCCGATCCGGGCGCTCCGGGGGCTCTGGCCCCTGGGGCGGGCCCGACGCACGGGGATCGTGCTGGCGATGCAGACGTCGGAGGGGGAGCTGGAGCTGGTCCGATCCCGCCCGTGGTGGGCGCCGTGGCGGCGGCGCCTTCGCAGCCGCCTCCCGGTGGGAGAGCCCCGGCCGGTGCCCTGGATTCCGGCGGCCAACGAAGCCACCCGTCGGCTGGCCCGGCGCATGGGCGGGCACGCGTGGAGCACCTGGCCCGAGGTGCTCCTGGGGGCGCCGATCACGGCGCATCTCCTCGGGGGGTGTCCCATGGGAGACACGCCCGACGAGGGCGCCGTGGACCGGGAGGGACGCCTCTTCGGGCATCCCGACATCCGCGTCGTGGACGGCTCCATCGTCCCCGTGAACCTGGGGGTGAACCCGAGCCTGACCATCACGGCGCTGGCGGAGTGGGTGATGGCGGGGGTGCCGCGACGGGGCGAGGGAGCCCCGGCGGGGGATCCAGGGGTCGTGCCACCGGGGTCCCCATAGCCGGGAGACCCCGGCGGCGTCGCCTGCTCCCGGGGGCCCGCGCACCTTGGCGGCCATGGCCCCGTCCCATCCTCCGCCTGCGTCGTCGTCGACCCACCCCGGCTCCGGGCACGGGTGGGACGTCCTCCGGCAGGACCTCTCCTTCGCGCTCCGGGGACTGGAACGTCACCGCACCTTCACGGTGGTGGGGCAAAGCCCGAGGCGTGGGAGGCCGGGAGCCGGCATCGGGGAACAAGGCGGCGGGTCCGTCGGTTAGGTAAGCCGAACCGCTCGAGACGTGGCAGACGCGAATCCCGACGCAGGATGTCGGGCCCGACCCTCCCGGAGCCCACCATGTTCTTCAAGAAGAAGCCCTCCTGGCACACCCCGGAGTCCGAGGTCACGCCCTACGACGCCTGGCTGAATCGGCGGCAGTTCATGGGCGCCGCCGGCGCGGCCGCGGCGGCCGCCGCCCTCGGGCCCGACGCGGTGCGGGCCGCCGTCCGGGATCGGGTCGGCCGGGCCCAGGATCCCCAGGAGGTCGGCGAGGTGGCCTTCGGGGACGACATCCGGGGCGAGCTGAACCAGTACCGGGAGATCACCACCTACAACAACTTCTACGAGTTCGGGACGGCCAAGGAGGACCCGGCGCGGTACTCCGGCCAGTTCGAGCCGGAGCCCTGGACCGTTGAGGTCGTGGGAGAGGTCGCGAAGCCCGGCGTTTATTCGGTGGAGGACCTGGTGCGTCCCGACGAGGTCGAGGACCGCATCTACCGGCTCCGGTGCGTCGAGGCCTGGTCCATGGTCATCCCCTGGCGGGGCGCGCCCTTCCGCAACCTGCTGACCCGGGTGGAGCCCACGGCCAATGCCCGCTTCGTGGCCTTCGAGACGGTCTACCGGCCTTCGGAGATGCCGGGGCAGAACCGGGCGGTGCTGGACTGGCCCTACGTCGAAGGGCTCCGGATCGACGAGGCCGCCAACGAGCTGACCTTCCTGGCCACCGGGGTCTACGGGGAGGACCTCCCCAACCAGAACGGGGCACCGCTGCGCCTGGTGCTTCCGTGGAAGTACGGCTTCAAGAGCATCAAGTCGATCGTGAAGATCGCCTTCACCGAGGAGATGCCGCCCACCTCCTGGTCCATCGCCAACCCCCGGGAGTACGGCTTCTACGCCAACGTGAACCCCGACGTGGACCATCCCCGCTGGAGCCAGGCCCGGGAGCGCCGCATCGGGGAGTTCCAGCGCCGGGAGACGCTCATGTTCAACGGCTACGGCGAGCAGGTGGCGTCCCTCTACCGGGGCATGGACCTGACACGCTGGTACTGACGCCCGTCTCCACCGCCGCCCTCCGCACCCGAGCCCACCGGACCTCCATGGATCATCGCACGCGGGTGCGGCTGCTCAAGGCCGCCGTGTGGGCGGCGGCCCTGATCCCCGTGGCCCGGTTCGCCCAGCGCTGGTTCCTGGGAGACCGGTTCGGGGTGAACCCCATCGAGGAGCTCCTCCTGTGGTCCGGGATGAGCACCCTCGTGCTCCTCTTCTCGGCGTTGGCCGTCACGCCCCTCCGCAGGCTCACCGGCTGGAACGACCTGCAGAAGGTGCGGCGCCTCGTGGGGCTCTGGGCCTTCGCATACGCCCTGGTGCACGTGGGGATCTACCTGTACCTGGACCAGGGGCTGGCCTGGACCTTCATCTGGGAGGACGTGTCGGAGCGACCCTTCATCATCGCCGGCACGGCGGCCTTTCTCTGTCTCCTTCCCCTGGCCCTGACGTCCACCCGGGGCTGGATCCGGCGCCTGGGCCGGAACTGGGTGCGGCTGCACTGGCTGATCTACCCCGCGTCCGGCTTCGCACTCCTCCATTTCGTGTGGAAGCAGAAGGCGGACTTCCGGGGACCGATCATCGCGGGGGTGATCCTGGCGGTCCTCCTCGGCCTCCGGGTGTGGTGGCGGGGCCGGGCCAAGGCGGCGCCTCCCCGGCCGTCCCGCCGGGAGGTCGAGGCGCAGGCCGGCTGACCCCTCCCGCGGGTTGTGGTAGCTTTCCGGAATGCGAACTCCAGCCCTGATCCTGTCGATGGCCGTCGCCGGCTGCGCCTCCGCCGGCACCTCCGCTCCCGCACCCTCCCCGCACGGAGCCGACGCGGCTCCGGAGGCGGCGCCCCCTCCCGAGGAGGGGCGGGATTTCGCCGTCTTCAGAGGCGACGGCAGCCCCGCCACCCTGGCGGACGTGGTGGCGGCTGCCGAGGAGGCGGACGCGGTCCTCTTCGGGGAGCAGCACGACGACCCCGTGACGCACCAGGTCCAGGCCCTCCTCCTGGGTCGGCTCTACACCACCTACCACCGTCCCTCCGCCGGGGGGCCCTCGGTACACCCCGGGGCGCCCGGGGAGTCCACGCCGTCGAGCCGGGGGAACCGCACCGTGATCCTGAGCCTCGAGATGTTCGAGCGGGACGTCCAGGGCGTGGTGGACGAGTACCTGGCCGACCTGATCACCGAGAGCCACTTCCTGGCCAGCGCACGGCCCTGGGACGAATACGAGACCCGCTATCGGCCCATGGTCGAGTTCGCGCGGGTCCACGGCCTCGAGGTGGTGGCGGCGAACGCCCCCCGCCGGTACGTGAACCGGGCGTCCCGGTTGGGGCGGGAAGGCCTGGCCGAGCTGTCCCCCGAGGCCCGGGCGATGCTCCCCCCGCTCCCGTACCCCGAGGGGTCGGAACGGTACCGCGCACAGTGGGACTCCTTGATGGCGCCGGAGGCGGCCCACATGCCCGGGTCGCCCTTCGATGCCCAGACGCTCTGGGACGCCAGCATGGGGCAGAAGATCGCCCAGGCGGTGGACAGCCATCCCGACGCCCTGGTCCTCCACCTGGCGGGCAGCTTCCACGTGGCCTCCTTCACCGGGACCCCGGAGGCGCTGCAGCACTACCGGCCCGGCACCCGGACCGTCGTGGTGGTCGCCGAGCCCTCCGAGGCCCGGGACGCACTGGGCGCCGAGCGTACGGGCCTCGGGGACTTCGTGATCCTGACCCGCCCCCCTCCGGGGGCGTGACCGTCGCCTACCGGAAGAGGCGGGTCGGTGCCACGTTCACCCCCACCGTGAAGGCCGAGTAGCCGATGCCGCTGACCCGGCTGTAGCGGTACTCGATCTGTCCGGTGAAGGCGGATCGGGGTCCTGGGACGCCGCCCAACACCAGGACGCCCGACCAGCCGGTCCGGGTCTCACGCGGGGTGTTCAGGTCTACCCAGTAGGAGTTCCGCACGACCACCCCCCCGCCCAGGGCCATGGGCCCCCGGCCGAAGAGGAGATCGGCGTTGAGGCTCCGCTCCTGGAAGCCACCTCCGGAGACGATCGCCGGCGGGTCGACGAAGGTGAGCTCGCCCACCACCTGGACGTCGAGGATCGGCACGCCCGGAATCCCGAAGCGGGTGTGGGCACCGAGGATCCAGTCGCTGTTGTTGATCTCGACACCGCCCCGCGCACCGATGAGGAACGGGGTGGAGCCCGCACCGGGTGGCCCGGGCATCTGGGCCTGCAATGACTCCGGACCCGACGCCAGGATCAGCGCCAGGAAGGCGGGGACTGCGGCACGGGCGACGGTCCCTGCGGAGCGTCGGAGGGTCGGGGGGACCGGCGAGGATGAACGGGAGGCGCGCATGCGTCCATGGGTTGGAGGGAGTCCGGGCATTTCCTGCACTACCCGGCTCGTCGTCGGGAGGTCGCCCCCCGGAGCACGCCGGGCTCCGTGCCCGGCGCCGCCGCTCGCGCCGGCGGGTCTCAGCCCGCCCGGCGTCGGAGGATCCCGGAGACGATCTCCTCGATCTCCGCGAGCTCCCCGGCCGACGGAGGCCCGTCCCCGAGTTCATGGAGCCGGCGAGCCACCTGGGGCTCCAGATCCTCATCGACGCCGTCGGAGAGGAGCGGGTGGTTCACCAGGTAGGAGGCCAGGTCGGACAGGCCGGTCCGGGCCGCCCGACGGAGCGATTCCAGGACCACGGCCTCCTCGAACCCGGGACCCAGGGCGTCGGCAAGCGACCCCTGAGCCCGTTCCACCCGACCGCGATCCAGCTCCAGCTCGGCTCCCTCGAGGCCCACGACGTGCCGAACGGCCTCCCGGGTCTCGGCCCGGTCCCCCAGCTCGCCCGCCAGGACCCCGAGGAGGGAGTCCGCCTCGGCGGCCCGTCCCGCCAACAGAGCGATCCGGATGTCGACCCAGCGAATCCCGGCCCGCTCCTCGAGCTCCCCCGGCGGGAGCCGGACGGCCGAAGACGGTGGCAGGGCCAGCGCCTCGCCCCCTCCACTCTGGGCGATGCGCAGGCTCCAGTCGTCCAGGTCCACCGAGCTTCTCCCGGGCCCGTACCAAAGCAAGACCAGGGCGACGGCGCCCCCCGCGGCGAGCGGAACGAAGCTGCGCCATCCCATCCGGGGCTGGGGCGGGATCGGGTCGGGCAGGGGCGGTCCCCCGGCTGCGTGGAGGGCGTCGGAGTCGGGGCCGTCGAAGGTCATGGGGCCACGTCGTGGGAGTGTATCCGGGGGCGGAGGGGAGTCCGAAGGGTCCACACGGCCACCACGGCGACGGCGCGGAACGCCACCTCCCATCGGGGCCGGAGCAGGCGGGTCACCGACGCCACCATGGGGCAGCGGGCGTTCCCGACCTCGGTGAGGGGGGCCTGTCCGTACAGGCGCTCCACGGCCAGGAGAGGACAGAGCCGGTTGCAGAACCCCGCCTTCCGGTCCGATCGCCGCCCCCACAGCGCGGCGCCTCCCAGTCCCGCGAGGAGGCCGGCCGTGGCGGGGCCGCTGTCCTCCAGGCCGAGCGGCCGCAGGGCGATCAGGGCCAGGAGCAGCAGTACCGGGGCCACGACACCGCCGGGCCCGGAAGGGGTCGAGGCACGACCCGGCCCCCGGCCCATGGACAGCGTCGCCAGCGGGCACACGTTGCGCCACAGCCCGGGGTGGATCAGGAGGACGAGGGGGACGAGCGGAAGGACGCCGGACCAGAAGAACGGGAGCCCCCGCTCCGGATCCCACCACAGCCACGCGATCAACGCGACCAGCCCCAGCACCGCCAGGCGCTTTGCCGCGCCGGTTCGCCGTCCCCGGACCGGAAGCGGGCGGGAGGGTGCCACGCCTCGGTCAGTCCATGTCCGGCGGACGGCGCACCAGGACCGGGGTGTGGGCCGAGCGGATCACCTTGTCGGCGGTGCTCCCGAGGAGCGTCCGCTTCAGGCCCCCCCGTCCGTGGGTGGCCATGACCACCAGGTCCACGCCCAGATCCCTGCACTCGGCGCAGATCGCGTGGCCGGCCTGGCTGTCGACCAGGACGTGGGTCTTCACCGTGAGACCCTCGGCCTGCAGGTCCGCGGCCACCTTCTCCAGCTCGGTTCGGGCGGCGTCCCGGGCCTCGTCCACCACCGCCTGGTTCATCTGGACGGTGTGGGGGAGGTAGGGGGAGGCGATCTCCACCGGATAGGCCACCACCCGCATGAGATGGATCTCGGCCTGGAAGGCCCGGGCCACGCCCTTGGCCATGCCGAGGATCGATTCGGAGAACTCCGAGCCGTCCAGGGGCACCAGGATGCGCCGGAAGGTGGGGTTCTCCGGAGGGGTCTCCCCCTTCTCGGGGCGGATCACGAGAAGGGGTCGGTCCGTGTGTCGGAGCAGGCCGTCGGCCACGCTTCCCAGCCAGGCGCGGGTGATGGCGCCGCGACCGTGGGTGGCGCAGACGAGGAGATCCGCGTCGACGGCCTCGGCTCGGGCGAGGATCGCGTCCACGACGGGGCCGGAGCCGACCCAGGCGCCCACCGGAACCGAGAGATCCTCGGAAAGACGCGTCTGGATCCTGGCCAGATATTCCTCGGTCCACTCCAGCGCAGCGGACTCCCATTCCTCGTACGCGAATCCCGTGACGGCCTCGTGGACGGAGGCAAGCTCCACCGCGGCACCCGTCCGCCGGCTGATGCCGGCGGCGTAAAGCAGGGCCCACTCGGAGAAGGCTGAACCGTCGAGGGTGACCAGCAGCTTGTCGAACATGATCGGCTCCCTTCGGGTGTTCGGGTGGTCTCGGTCGGGCACCGGCGGCGGGTCCAGCGGGGGGGCGAGCCCCGAGCGGCCGAGACCGTCCAGGTTCCCGCCCAGCGGGAGGTGGAGACGCACGCGTGTCCCCGTGCCCGGTGCCGATTCGACCGTGACCCTCCCGTCTGCATACCCCGCACGTTCCGCCATGGTCGCCAGTCCGAGGCGCCCGGCGTCCCCATCCTCGGCAAGCTCCGGGTCGAAGCCCACGCCCTCGTCGCCCACCTCCACCACCAACTCGTCGTCCCGGGTGTGGAATCTCACCGTCGCCTGTGCGGTTCCGGCGTGCCGGTGCACGTTCTTCAGGGCTTCCTGGACCACCCGGAAGAGGGCCAGGCGGGCATCCTCGGAGAGCCTCCGCTCCGGCAAGGCGCCGACGAACCGCACGTGCGGCCCACCGGACTCGTACAGGCCCCGGGCATAGGCGTCCAGAGCGGAGCGGGTGCCGAGCTCGTCGAGCTCGGGCGGCCGCAGGTCCCGGGCGACGGCCCGGACCTCTTCAAGGGCGCCGCGGACATGCTCCCGCACCAGGCCGATGCTTTCCAGGCAGGGCGGGGAGAGCGCGGCCCGGTCCAGCAGCCGGAGCTCGAGGAGGACGCCGGCCAGCGTCTGGGCGGTCCGGTCATGGAGGTCGCCCGCCAGGCGGCCCCGGTCCCGCTCCTGGAACCGCAGCGCCCGCAGCGAAAGCTCCCGCTGCCGTTCCCGGGCCTGCGCGAGGGCGTCGAGCATGCCGTTCACGGTGTGGCCGAGCCGATCCAGATCGGGATCCGCGAGCATCGATGCCGGGACCCGCGCGTCGGCGTCTCCCGCTTCGACGCGCTCCGCCGTGCGCTCCAGGGCGGCCAGGGGGCGGAGGGCCAGGTGCACCATGGCGAAGGAGACGACACCGGCACAGGCAACGGCCAGGAGGACGAACAGCCGGGCCCGTCCCGTGAACCCCGGGTCGTTCTCCAGCACCGCCACGGCGAGCCCGACGAGGCTGAGGAGCGCCACGTTGGACAGCACCAGCTTCCACAGGAGCGGCACCCGCAGGGTCTGGGCCAGGACGGACCCCGGCTCCTCCCTCTGGGGGGCGTCCGCGGCGAGGGACGCGTCGGGGTGGGTGGACATGACCGGACCCTCGGTTGGCGCATCGTCGTTGAGCGCCGCATGTTTGCGGCGAAGCACGACCTCCCTCCCAATGTGGTCGATGGGCGCAAAGATGCGGCCCCGGGTGCGCACCGTCTGTCGGGAGCGCTCCCTGATCGTGTGGGGAGAACTGCCACACCTCCGACCCACCCGTCAACGTGTCGATCGAAGACCATCGAGCCTTGTTCGAGAGCGCCCCGGACGGCATCGTCGTCGTCGATGAGGAGGGTCGGATCTGCCGGGTCAACCCGGAGGCGCTGAGGCAGTTCGGGTACGACGAGGAGGAGCTGGTGGGATCGTCCGTGGATCGTCTGGTCCCTGAGACGGGCCGGGATGCACACGCAGGCCACCGGGAACGCTATGCCGCCGCCCCGGTACGCCGTCCCATGGGGATCGGCCTCGAGCTTCAGGCCCGGCGCAAGGACGGCTCCACCTTCCCCGTGGAGATCTCCCTCAACCGCATCACGTTGGACGGACGACCGTGCACCATGGCCATCGTCCGGGACGTGACGGCCCGCCGACGACTCCAGGACTTCAGCGCGGGGGCCCTCCGGGCGGCGGAGGAGGTCCGGGCCCGGATCGCCCGGGACCTCCACGACGACACCGCTCAGCAGCTGGCGGCCCACATGGTTCGCCTCCGGCTCCTGGAGAGGGCGGAATCCGAGGAGGAGCGGGCGGAGCACCTCGGGCTTCTCCGCGACGGGCTCGAGGCCACCATCGACGGCGTGCGACGGATCGCGAGGGGGCTTCGGCCGCCGGAGCTGGCTGACGCGGGACTCCACGCCGCCCTTCAGGCCCACGCCCGCCGGCTCAGGGAGAGCCACGGGCTCGAAGTGCAGCTGTCGGTGGAGGCTCCGGACCGGCGACTGAGCGCCGACGGGCTGCTCGCGGTCTATCGCATCATCCAGGAGGCCCTTACAAATGTCGCCCGTCACGCGGCGACGGATCGCGCGGTGGTTTCGATTCACACGAACAAGGACATGATCGAGGTGGATGTCACAGACCAGGGGCGCGGATTCAGGCCGTCTCAGCTGGCGAGCGGTGCGTCGGGGCTGGGCTTGATGGGGATGCAGGAGCGGGCGGTGATGGTGGGGGGGCGCCTGGAGGTGGTGAGCGAACCGGGTGGGGGGACGCGTGTGCGGCTCTCCGTGCCGGTGGAGAACGTGCCACGGGAGGTGGAACGTGTCTGAGGTCCGCATTCTGCTCGTGGACGACCACGCCATGTTCCGGGCGGGGATCAAGGCCCTCCTGGAGGCCGAGGCCCGCATGTCCGTCGTCGGCGAGGCCTCCAGCGGCGACGAGGCCGTGGATCAGGTCCGGGCGCTGAAGCCGGACGTGGTGGTCATGGACCTCTCCATGCCCGACTCCAACGGGTTGGAGGCCACGCGCCGGATCGGGGCCCTCGGCCTCGACACACGGGTCCTCGTCCTCACGGTCCACGCGGAAGAGGAGTACCTGGTGCCGGTCGTCGAGGCCGGCGCCAGTGGCTACCTGACGAAGACCAGCGCCGACACGGACCTGGTGGAGGCGCTCAAGGTCGTGGCCCGGGGCGAGGTCTATCTCCCGCCCAAGGCGACCCGCCTGCTCCTGCAGAAGTACAAGCACGCCGAGTCGGATCCCGACACCATGGGGCTTCACGAGCTGTCGTCACGGGAGCAGGAGGTCCTGGCCCTCACGGCCGAGGGGTTCAGCTCCCGGGAGATCGGCGGCAAGCTCTTCATCTCGCCTAAGACGGTGGACACCTACCGGTCCCGGATCATGGACAAGCTCGGGCTGAACCACCGCTCGGAGCTCGTCCGCTTCGCCCTCCGCGTGGGGCTTCTGAAGGAGATGTAGGCGCGGCCTTCCAGGGGACGAGGGTCCCCGATCGTGAGGAGGTCTCCCGGGTGTGGGGAGGTTTCCCACACCGTGCGGCGTCATTGATCCGACAGAGGAGGAATCGGCGGCAGCCGATCTTGCCTTTTTAGTCCCAGGTCCGCTCAGACGCGGACGACACACACGAACCGTGAACGAGCGATGATCCCCTCCCTCACCGCCGCGGCGTTGGCCGGCCTGGTGGGCTCTCCCCACTGCATGGGGATGTGCGGGGGCTTCGCCGTGGCCTGCGGAGCCGGACGGGATCGGGGCCTCTCCTGGCACGCCGGACGCCTCGCGACCTACATGGCGCTGGGGGGCGTGGCCGGCGCCGCCGGAGCCGCGATTCCCGGGCCCTCCTGGGTGCCCGCCATCCTGTCCGCCGT
>DATHRY010000327.1:0-6295 GCA_035464715.1 Longimicrobiales bacterium | reverse complement strand
GACCCCGAGGGGCCCATCCGCTTCCAACGGGAGGGGGATCGCGTGACGGCGATCGAGACCGGCGTCCTGGGGCCCGGCGAGCCGGTGGTCCGGGTGGAGGTGGAGCGATGAGAGCCGTCTCCCTCCTCCTCGCCATCGCGGGTGCGGTCGTCCCCTATGCCTTCTTCATCCCGTACTTCTCCGACGGGCCCGGCATGGGCGAGGTCCTTGAGACCCTCTTCTCGAACGGGCTCACAGGCGGCTTCACCGCGGACCTGGCCATCGCCTCGATCGCCTTCTGGGTCTTCGTCTTCAAGAGTGGTGTGAAGTGGCCGTGGCTGTACGTGGCGCTCAACCTGGCCATCGGGCTGTCGTGCGCGTTGCCGGCGTTTCTGTGGGCGCGGGCGGATGAACCCTCCGGTGCGCCGGACGCGGTCGGTTGAGGCGGTGGAAGGTGAACGGGGCTACGAGCCCGCGTACCCGCTGTCCTCCAGGAAGGCCTTGAAGTCGTCGATGGTCAGAATCCGGTCCAGAGCGGCCGCCTTGTCCGCGGACCCGTCGTAGTAGGCTTTCACGATCCGATACCCGATCCAGTAGCCCAGATCCGCCGGCCATCCCTCCGGGCGGTCCCTGCCCCCGTTGTACAGCCACTTCCCGTACTCCTTGCCGGGCGCGTCGCGGAGGAACTCCTCCCGCAGCATCGCCTCGTTCGCCTCGCCGAAGGGGTTCACCACCGGTCGGCCCGTGACCAGCTCCGCAATGAAGTCGGCGGCCCCCTCGACGATGGCGTGACGCAGTAGCGTGCCCCGCAGGAGCCGTGGGCCGCCGGTCAGCGACCCGAGCCGCGGATGGTCCTGCTGCGTGTGCACTAGCTCGTGGGCGATGGTCCAGGGCAGCCCGGCGACGCTCCCGTGGCGCTCCATGCCCAACAGGATCATCGGGTGCCGGCCCCCGGTGGTGCTCCCGGCCGAGATGCCGGTCCCGACGACCAGGTAGACCGAAGGGTCGTTCGCAAGCGCGTGCAGCGCGTCGAACCCGGCGTACACCTCGTCCAGGACGGGAGAGAGGGAGTCCAAGGCCGGCAGCAGCGTATCCAGCCGTGCGTAGGCGCCCGGCCGTCGCAGGACGGCCGTACAGAGGTCCTGGAACGAGACGCCGAACTTGGCGCGGTAGGCCTCCAGGCCCTCGCTCGGCGCCTCCCAATACGGACGCAGGGCGGCGCACGTGGAGTCGGAGGGCTCGAACGATTCCCAAGCGGCGACGAACCGGACTACGTCGGAAAACGTGGCGCCCCCCGTACTCCCCCCTCCGGCCCCCCGGCCTCCGGACGGACCGCAAGCGGCGGTGTACCCAACGCACAACCCCAGCAGCCCCAGCCTCCGCCAGGAGGCGATGGACGATCTGCCTGCGCGCGTGTCCCCGGACCTCACCGCGCGTGCACCTGCGACCCCACCACGTACGGCTCCTCGAACTCCCCGGTCCGCACGGTGAAGAACCACCCGTCCCGGATCACCGGCACGTAGTACCGCAGCGGCTCGAACGGCAGGACCCAGGTCCGGAGCCACCGGCCATCCGGCGCGACCACGTCGGCGACCCACCGGGCGTCGGCCTCCCGCTGGCGCAGCACCCAGGCGTTGCCGTCGGCGTCCACCGAGATCTGGTACGCGACCGGCTTCCGCTCCGGCAGCACGTCGTCCCAGTCCACCGACGTCCGTCCCGCACGCTCCATGAACTCCTCCACCCGCTCGATCTCCGCCCGGCGCTCCGCGGGCTCGACCACGGGGCCCCGTACCGGAAGGTCCACCTCCACCAGGGTGTCGCCCGTTGCGAGCTCGATGCGCGTGAGGTGGTAGGTATCGCTGGAGGCCATGGTCCAGAGGTACCCGTCGGGGTCGAGGGCCTGCAGGCGGGCGGGGGCGAACGGTACACCCGCGAACCCGCGCTCCAGCGCGATCCCGCGGGACGTGGCCTCCCCGATGGGCAGGGAGTCCCGAGCGCCGGAGGCGGGGTCCACGGCCAGCACGCCCACGCTGGAGGTGCTCTCGACATAGCCCGGGTCCGGCCGGGTCTGGTCCGGATCTCTGTACGTGAACGTCTCCCAGAACCGGCCGTCGCTCCCCACCACCCCGCTCCACAGGTAGCCGTAGCGCGGCAGCGGGAACGCGTAGGTCGCGACCTCGCCGTCGGTGCGGATGCGGGTCAGCCGCATCTTGCCGTGGTCGTTGATCCAGAGGTCGCCCCCGTCGTCGACGAAGAGCCCGTTCGCCTCCGCCACCTCCCGGGGGCCCTCCCCCGAGCCGTAGCGCACCCCCAGGTGGTTGCCCGCGAGGTCGAAGGCGTGGATCTCGCTGGCCTGATAGTCCAGGATCAGCAGCTCGCCCTCGGCGTCGATCTCGATGCCCCGGATGTCCCCGAAGTAGACCTCGCCCTCGCCACCCTCCAGGGAGCCCAGCTCGAGATCCAGCGACAACTCCCCTTCGACGCCCTCAGGGGGGACGTCGTAGGTCACCCGCTCCCATCCGCCGGGCGTCGTGGCGCGGGTGACGGCCTCAGCGCCTCCGGACCGGGCGCCGTCGCAGCCGGCGGCCAGGCATCCGGCCACCACGAGGCCGGTTCCCAGGACACCGAGCCGTGGGAGGGGTCCCCGGGCAGCCGGTCGACGCGCTGCTCGAGCTTCGGAACGGCGACGGCAGGCGGGGGACGAACGCATGATCGGCTCCTGGCGCGAGGGGGACTCGGCCGACACGAAGGGGTCCGGGAAGCCCGGCGGCAAGGGTCCCGGATCGGGCGGGAGCCCATGGGTCTGGCGAGAGGCCGAACCAATCGCGCGCGGTCCTGACTCGGCACCCGGCAGCGCGCTTCCACGGCCCGGTGCCCTCCCTCGTGCCGCCCCACCCCGTAGCGCCGTCCGACCGCTGCGACCCATCTTCGGCCGTTCGGACCCGTTCCCCCCTGCGCGCTTCCCATGTCCTGCCTCTACCTCTCCCGCCCCGCCCTTCCCCTCGTCCTCCTGCTGGCCGCCCCCTTCCTGACGGCCGGCCCCGTCACCGCCCAGGACCGGGAGGAGGCCAAGGACGGCCACGACCTCCCCCTCCTGGAGGACGAGGCGCCAGAGCTGGACTCCCTGACCTTCACGGTGAACGAGGCGACCTGGCTCTCCCTGGCCCCGCTCCCCGACGGCACGGGGATGGTCCTGGAGATCCTCGGCGACCTCTACACCCTCCCCATGGAGGGCGGCGCGGCCACCCGGATCACCGAGGGGATGGGCTTCGACAGTCAGCCGGCGGTCTCCCCGGACGGGGCGTGGGTCGCCTTCATCAGCGACCGGGACGGGAAGGACAACCTCTGGATCGCCCCGCTGGATCCGGACCGGGACGACGCCCCGGAGCCCCGGAAGCTATCGTCCCAGAACGGGCCGGCCATGTACTCGCCCGTGTGGACGCCGGACTCGAAGTACGTGATCGCCTCCCGGAGCAACCGGGGCACCACGCTGTGGATGTACCACATCGACGGGGGCACCGGGATCCAGGTGACGGCGAGCCCCGAGGGCGGGTCGGCCTCCGACGATGGCCCGGGCGGCGGATCCGGCTCCCGGCCCACCGAGCTGGGCGCCGCCGTCTCCCCCGACGGGGACTGGCTCTACTTCCACACCCCCGGCCGGGCCCAGGGCGGGGTCCCGGGCTGGCAGATCTCCCGGCGGAACCTCCGGACCGGCGAGACCGACGCCCTCACCCAGAACGAGTGGAGCGCCTTCCGGCCTGCGATCTCTCCGGACGGCACCCGGATGGTCTACGGGACCCGCTACGAGGCGCAGACCGGGCTCCGGATCCGGAACCTGGAGACCGGGACGGACGAGTGGCTCGTCCACCCCGTGCAGCGGGACCAGCTCGAGACCGGCGGGGCGCCGGCCCGGGACCTCTTCCCGGGTTACGCCTTCACCCCGGACGGCGCCCACGTCCTCTACACCGAGGGGGGCCAGATCCGCCGGGTGAGCGTCGCGGACGGCACCGTCTCGACGATCCCCTTCACCGCCGAGGTCCGCCTCGCGGTGGGCCCCGACCTGACCGAGCCCTACCGGGTGCCCCAGGGCCCCGTCCTCGCCCGGCTGATCCAGAGCCCCCGGCAGTCCCCGGACGGCTCCCGCCTGGTCATGAGCGTGCTGACCCGGCTCTACGTCGCGGAGCTGGACGACGCCGGGTCCACCGCCGAGCCCACCGTCCTGGACGCCACGCCGCTGGATACCGGCGGGGAATGGGCCTTCCACCCCGTCTGGTCTCCGGACGGCGCGTGGATCGCCTACGTGACCTGGTCCACCGACGGTGGCCACATCTGGAGGCGCCCCGCCGACGGGAGCGGCGCCCCCCAGCGGCTCAGCGACCTGCCGGCCTTCTACACCGACCTGGCCTGGTCCCCCGACGGGGAGCGCATCGTCGCCCTGCGGGGGAGCACCTACCAGCGGAACTACACGGACTCGGAGTTCGGGGGGCTGCGGATCCCCCTGGACCTGGTCCACCTGCCGGCGGACGGGGGCGAGGTGGAGCTCATCGTGCCGGCCCGGGGTGCCGGGGTGCCCCACTTCGTGGACGGAGACCCGGACCGGATCTGGGTCTATTCCAGGGAGGGACTCCAGTCCATGCGCTTCGACGGCACGGACCGCCGCACCCACCTGAAGGTCACCGGCCGCCGCACCCCCGGGGCCACCACCTCGCCGCCTGCGGACGAGGTCGTCCTGAGCCCCGACGGCCGCTACGCCCTCGCCGCCTCGGCGAACCAGCTCTACCTGGTGACCATGCCCCCCTCCACCGGGAGCGCGCCGACGGTGTCCCTGACCGGGCCGGCGGTGCCGGTGAAGCGCCTGACGGACATCGGGGCCGACTACTTCGCCTGGGCCGACGGGGGGGAGACCCTCACCTGGGCGATCGGCTCGACCTTCTATCGGCGGTCCGTGGACTCGATCTCCTTCCGGGAAGAGGACGAGGCGGAGGACGAAGAGGGCGCCGATGAGGACGAGGAGGAAGAGGCCGCCGAAGAGGAGGACGAGGAGGCCCCCGAGCCCCCAGCCGACCTGGACGAGGCCGTCGAAGCCTTCCGGGCCGAGATCACCGCTCCCCGGGCCACCCCCGAGGGCACCGTCGTCCTCCGGGGCGCCACCCTGATCCCCATGGAGGGGGACGAGGAGGCGCTGGAGAACCACGACCTGGTGGTCACCGACAACCGCATCGTGGCCATGGGCCCCGCCGGGACGGTGGACGTGCCCGCCGGCGCCGAGGAGATCGACGCCTCGGGGACCTTCATCGTGCCGGGCTTCGTGGATACCCACGCCCACTGGGAGTTCCGGACCCACGACGTGCTCGAGCCCCACAACTGGAGCCTGGTGGCGAACCTGGCCTACGGGGTCACCGCCGGGCTGGACGTCCAGACCAGCACCAACGACTACTTCGCCTACCAGGACCTGGTGGAGACGGGCCAGAGCTGGGGGCAGCGGGCCTTCATGACCGGCCCCGGGATCTTCAGCCGGGACAACCTCAACTCGTACGAGGAGGTGCTGGCCTACCTGCGGCGCTACGCCGAGCACTACCGCACCCCCAACATCAAGTCCTACATGGTGGGGACCCGGGAGCAGCGGCAGTGGGTGGTCCGGGCGTCCCACGAGCTGGGCCTCATGCCCACCACCGAGGGCGGCCGGAACCTGCGGCTGGACCTGACGCACGCCATCGACGGCATGCACGGGAACGAGCACACCCTCCCCGTGAACCCGCTGTTCGAGGACGTGGTGCAGCTGTACGCCCGGACCCGGACCGCCTACACCCCCACCCTCCTGGTCCTGTACGGCGGGGTCATCGCCGAGGAGTGGTTCTACACGCAGGACGGGGCCGACGTCCACGACGACGAGAAGCTCAACCGCTTCACCCCCCACGTGGTCATCGACCGCAACACCCGGCGCCGGAGCCGCTGGGTGCGGGAGGACGAGCACGTCTTCGACGACGCCGCCGCCCAGGCCGCGAAGATCCAGCGGGCCGGGGGGCTGGTGGGGGTCGGGGGGCACGGCCAGCTCCAGGGCCTGGGCTACCACTGGGAGATGTGGGCGCTGGCCATGGGCGGGATGACGCCCCGGGAGGTGCTGCAGGCGGCCACGATCGACGGGGCCCGGATCATCGGCATCCAGCAGGACCTGGGGAGCCTGGCCGTGGGGAAGCTCGCCGACCTGGTGGTGCTGGAGGCCAACCCCCTGGACGACATCCGCAACACCACGTCGATCCGCTGGGTGATGAAGAACGGGGAGCTCTACGAGGACGAGACGCTGACGAAGATCTGG
>DATHRY010000326.1:0-2107 GCA_035464715.1 Longimicrobiales bacterium | reverse complement strand
AGGCGCTGTTTCAGTTCCATCGAGAGGGTAGCGTGGCCGATTGGGGCGCCGTGAGCCACCGAGCCACGATGATCGATCTATTGGGCATGCCCGGATTTCAGATGTACTGGACGGAGCGCCGACATTGGTTCTCGGAAGAGTCTCAACTAGAGGTCGACAGCTGGCTATCCGAGGCGCCGGAGATGCCCCTTGTCAATCAACGCGCCGGCACGAGCCGGAGTGGGACGGACGGGGATGCGTCCCAACAAGGAATTGCTACTGTCCGCGAGGGCGTCGAGGACCGTCGGGTAACACCTCGTCATTTGTTTGCCAGCAGCTGCGGCGGCAGAATTCCGAGACGTCAGGTGAGATGATCTGCGTGGATGGCGACGAGAAGGGGGCGCACCTGTGACTGGGCGCGGGCCACCTGACTCAGCATGATCATGCGGAGTCCGGGGCCAGCTTCGGGGGCAAGATACTGGTCTCCAGCCCGGGAGCTCCGCACGATATGCACCACACGTCAGGTGACTCGATCCGGAAGGTCCGATGAGCGCCATCGAGGAGAACAAGCGCGTCGTGCGCCGATTCATCGAAGAGGCGGTGAACAAGGGCAACGTCGACATCCTACCCGAACTCGTGTCCGACCATTGCGTTGAGACGGACGGCAAGGTCCGCATCGAAAGCGGCCTGTCGGGGATGGCCGAGCACATCCGGGGCGTCCGAACAGTCTACCCGGACCTCGAAGTGTCGATTGTCCTCCAGGTGGCCGAAGGGGAGTGGGTGGCGACTGCCGTCCTCGCTGAAGGGACTCACGCGGGCGAATGGCTCGGAATGGCACCGACGGGGGAGACGCTCACTTTCAGCGGCGTAAACCTAGACCGTCTCGTCGATGGCAAGATCGTCGAGCACGGCGGAGCCGCGAACATGCTCCAGCCCTTCCTGGCTGCCGGAGCTTTGACACCTTCTGGCCCCGACGCAGCGGGGCCCCGGGCCGGACGCGGCGAGGCCACCTAACTCAGCATGATCATGCGGGAGTCCGGGGCCAGCTCCTCGGGCAAGACACTGGTCTCCGGGCCCGGAGCTCCGCCGATGTGCACCACACGTTAGAGGGCGAAGCAGATGAATCGCATGGTATTATCCGCGTGGGCCTTACTCGCGGTGCTCGTGACAGGGGCCGGGGTCGAGAGCCAGAGTCTACGGGACACATTATCTGCCTATCAGGCTGCCCTGGGTTCACATGCCCCGGATGGACGGTTCGTCGGTCCCGAGGGTGAGGTCCAGTATCTCTGCACGCTTTTCTCCTCGGAGGCCGGATTCGTGATGGTTTCAGACGACCCGAGATACCAGCGTCGGGACACCCTTCCGGATCTAACGCCTCGCCTTCGCGAAGTTGCGATGACGATCCTACAGGCGGAGTTCGGTCTTACGCCCGCCGACCAGTGCGACGGATATCGGACTTCGACTGACGAGCTAGGGGCCAGAGTGGGGCTTTCCGGGCCGAAGTTCGATGGTCCAGACCGAGTTGAGATCTACGTCTCCGTCATGCTAGCGGGCCTTTGGGGGAGCGGCCGTCGATGCACGTGGACCCGGGGTGGGAGCGGGCAACCGTGGGGCATCGACGATTGCTCCCGTGGGTGGATCAGTGACCGACCACCGCAGCCGGACGCCCTCCAACTCAGCATGCGGGGTCCGTTGCGCACCGCGATTGCCGGGGGCGAGTACGTCTACACGATCAAAGAGGTCATCCTTTCCGTTGAGGTCGCCGAGGCCGAAGTCGGAGGATGTTGACCCCTCCCAGCGATACCGGCTCTGGGGGAGTCTCTTGGACGAGTTTCGTCCTGAACCGGGACGCTACCCAAACCCCGATCTACCATACTCGCTCCTGGCCGTCGCAGATCGGGAGGTGGTAGAGGAGGCGCCCGCTGCGGACGACTGGAACGAGCTCCGCCGGCTCGCCCGGGGACCCAAGATCGAGATCTGGCTCAATGTCATCCCGCCAGGCTCGCCTGCGGTGCAGGGCGCGGACATGATCGCGGACCAGCTCTGGAAGCCGATGTTCGAGGCGTTCACCGCCGACGCTCAACTCCCAGCCGATGAGATCCGCCTGAACGGGTCACAGGGATTCGTC
>DATHRY010000325.1:0-18372 GCA_035464715.1 Longimicrobiales bacterium | reverse complement strand
GGATCCAGGGCCGCCGCCTGACGAGCCGGGATCGCGCAGGCCAGCCCCGCGCAGGCCAGCGACACCACCAGCGCGGCCAGCAGGACGCCCGGATCCGAGGGCCCCACCCCGAACAGCAGACTCTGGAAGAGCCCTCCGCTGAGCACCGCCGCACCGACACCCGTCAGCCCGCCCACGCCGGCGATGACCAGGCCTCGTCGGACCACCCGGCCCGCCACGGTCCGGGGTGAGCCGCCGCAGGCCATGCGCACGCCCAGCTCCCGGCGCCGGGCCCGGACCCTGAACGCCATGGTCCCGTACACGCCGGCCACGGCGATCACCAGGGCGGTGAGGGCCAGCGTGGTCAGGAGCCAGGCCGCGAACCGGGGCCGCACCAGAGGCTCCGCCAGGCGGTCCCGGACCGTTTCCGCCGAGATGGCCCGGTAGGCGGAGCCCTCCGCCGCCAGGGCCTCCCGGGCGAGCCTGAAGACGGGAGCCGGCGCCCCGGTGGTCCGGACCAGGAGGTGGCGGGACTGGAAGACCCCGGTCTGGCGGAGGGGGAAGTAGACGGCCGGTTCGATCTCCCTGAGGGCCCCGTAGCGGGTGTCGGCCACCACACCGACGACGGTGAGGGCCCGACCTTCCGCCCCGGGAAAGCCGGTGGTCACCTGCTGGCCGACGGCGTCCTCCCCGGGCCAGTACGCCAGGGCCGCGGCACGGTTGACCATGACCACCCAGGGCGCGTCGCGGTCGTCGGCGTCGGTGAAGGTCCGCCCCTCCAGCACCGGGACGTCCAGCACCTCGGTGAAATCCGACTCCACGAACTCCATGAACAGGTACACGTTCTCGTCCAGGGCCTGCTCCGGGGTCTGGGAGTCCTTGTAGAGGATGGACTGCCAGGCGCCGTTCCCCGGCAGGGGCGCCATCTGCACCGGCGTGACCGCCAGGATTCCGGGACTCGACTCCAGGCGGCGGGTCACCTGCTCGAGGACCCGGGCGTCGGTCGGGTCGCCGAGAGGACCCCCCAGGGGATGATCGAGCGCCACCACCACCAGGTCGTCGGGATCGAAGCCCGGGTTCAGGGCCTGGAGGTTGACCACCGTGCGCACCAGCAGCCCGCCCGTGGCCAGGACCTATACGGCCAGAGCCACCTGCCCGGCCACCACGCCGTCCCGGACCCGATGAGCTCCACGCCCGGACGTCGTCCGGCGGAGACCCCGGATCACCGAGCGCAACCGGTCGGGAAGTCCCAGGTCGGGGAAGCGAGCGGCACGGAATCGGTTTCGGGCCGCCGGGTCACGCAGTCACCTCCGCAGGGGTCGGGTCCCTCCCGGAGGACCGACGGGATGCGGGCTGCAGGCCGGGGGCTGCTCCACCGACCAGGCCATGGACGCGATGCGCCAGACCCCGTCCACCTGGACCATGGTGAAGACGTCGACGCCGCAGTGGGACCAGGCCCCGTTCAGATGGAAGTCGTAGGGCACCCAGGCCGTAGCCACACCGCCCGCGATCCGGACCTGCGGATCGAATCCCCGCTCCAGGAGGTCGTGCTCGATCACCTTCTCCCGTTCCTCGAGCCGCGTCATGCGCACGACGCCCGAGGGCGTCACGGACCACGCGACGGCACCTTCGAGCATCAGGTCGGTCAACGCCACCATGTCCTCGTCGGAGATGGCCTGGAGCGCCGCCTCGACCACGGCGATCACGGGGCCCGCTTCCGGCGGATTTCCCTGGTGCTGGGCCCAGGCCGCTCCAGGCGCGACGAGGGCGCCCGCCAAGAGGGAGAGGAGGGGGGCGAGCGAAACCTGGCGAGAGTGGCAGCGGGCCATGGACGCTTCCGGAGAGGGTGGCACGGCCGTGCCAATCCACATCTCAGCGGGTTAGCTGTCAAGCCAAGAGCCACAGCTTCGTGCGAAACACCCGCGCCGGGCCTAGTCTTCCCCGATCCGTCGCCCTTCGCCCGTCGCCACTCGCAGTCATCCGGAGATCCCGTGGACCGACGCACCGCCCTCCGCTCCATGGCCGCCGCCGCCCTGTGCGGCCCCACCTACGTCCGCAGCCGCCATCGGCTCTTCCCGGGCTTCGCCGACGACTACTCGGAACGCTGCATCCGCCTGGTGCGGGAGTCCACGGTGGTCGACCTGCTGTCCCAGTTCCGTTTCGCGGACTATCGCGACGGGGACCTCCCCACCAGCCGGCTCTGGCTCGACGACCCCGACGCCTTCACCGAGGGGGACTGGGCCGTCTTCCAGGAATCGGGCGTGGACACCCTGGCGCTCGGGCACGGGCCCGGGGACTTCGAGGGGGCCCTGCGCCACATCGCCCGGTGGAACGGATTCCTGGCCTCCAACGGACGCCGCTTCGCCCGCATCGACTCCGGGGACGACTTCGCCCGGGCCCGGGACGCCGGGAAGGTCGGCGTGATCCTCAGCTACCAGGACTCGACGCATTTCCGGAGCCCGGACGACGTCGAGACCTTCCACCAGCTGGGGCAGCGCATCTCCCAGCTCACCTACAACTACCAGAACCTCCTCGGCGCCGGCTTCCTGGAGCACCAGGACGGGGGGCTGACGGTGTTCGGCCACCAGATCCTGGAACGGATGCAGGAGGTGGGGATGGCGGTGGATCTGTCCCACTGCGGCGACCGCACCACCCTCGACGCCCTGGCCGCCGCCACCAGGCCCGTGATCTTCACCCACGCCAACCCCCGGGCGGTGCTCCCGGGCCATCTGCGGAACAAGACCGACGAGGCCATCCGGGGCATGGCCGCCACGGGTGGGGTCATGGGGATCAACTTCATCCGCTTCATGGTGCGGGGCGAGCCGCCGGTGGGGGTGGACGACGTGATGGACCACGTGGACCACGTCGTGCGCCTGGTCGGGGTGGAGCACGTGGCCCTCGGATCGGACCTGGATCTCTATGGGAACGCGTCGCCGAGACGACCCCCGGACGACCCGCCGAACTTCGACGGCCGCCCCAACTTCGACCGGTACGGCATCCATCTGAACGAGGAGAACCGGGAGACCATCACCGACCTGGATCACCCCAAACGGGTCTTCGACTTCACCGAGGGGCTCATCCGACGCGGGTACGGCGACGAGGACATCGGGGCCATGCTCGGCGGGAACGCCGTGCGGGTGCTCGGGGAGGTGTGGGCATGAGGTCGACGCGCCGCTGTCTCCGTCCCTCGCGTCCCTGGCGGTCCGCTCGCGCCCGCAGGCAGCGGCTCCTCTCGATCCTCTCGATCGCGGCCCTTCTCTGCATCGCCGGCGCATCCCCGGCCGCCGCCCAGACGCCCTCCGACGAGGCCCGTGAGGGACCCTACGGCCGGCTGGCGATCGTCAACGCCATGGTGATCCCCGGGCACGGTGGCCCGGCGTATCGACCGGCGGACATCCTGGTGGAGGGCGGGGTGATCCAGCGGATCATCTCGTACAACGGCGTTCTGGGGCGTCCCGCCGACGCCGGCGACCACGGTGCGGACCGGGTCATCGACGCCACCGGGATGTACGTCATGCCGGGACTCGTGGACCTCCACACCCACATCCGCACCGATCCCCTGCCCCTCCAGTACGTCTACAACCTGAAGCTGGCCCACGGCGTCACGACCATGGTGAACGGGGCCGGGCGGGGGTGGGAGGCGGCGCTGGAGCAGCAACGCCTGGCGGAGGAAGGAAGCATCACCGCCCCGCGCATGTACCCCATCGGCGAGTGGGGCCCGCCCCGGTCCCGGGATCCCGGCCACGCGCCCCCCGCCGACGAGATCGCCCCGTGGCACGACCCGGCCCGTGTGCCGGAGCTCATCGACCAGGTGGTGGGGCCGGGGCGGGCGCACGTGGTGCGGATCGGCAGCCTGGCCTGGAACGACTCCCTCTTCGCCGCCGTGGCCCGGGCGGTGGACGAGGCCGGGGGGATCACCACGGTCCACCTGCCGCCGGAGGACCTGGCCGTGGTGGATGCGGTGAAGGCCGCCGAGCTGGGCGTGACGATGATCGAGCACCACTACGGCTACGCCGAGGCCGCCCTGGGCGAGGAAGCCCTCCCCGCGGTCCCGCCGGGCTACAACTACAACGACGAGGCCCATCGCTTCCGGCAGGCCGGCGCGGTCTGGCAGGAGGCTGACGGCGAGGTCCTGGTGGGCGAGGTGGCCGACCGGCTGGTGGCGTCGGGCGTCGCGCTGATCCCCACCATGAGCGCCTACGAGGTCAACCGGGACTTCAACCGGTCGGTGGGGCTGCCCTGGCACGACCGCTACACGCACCGGGTCCTGATCGACTGGTACATGCCCACCGCCGAGTTCCACGCGGCGCACCACTGGGACTGGACCTCGAAAGACGAGCAGCGCTGGTCCGAGACGTTCCGGAAGTGGGGCGACCTGGTCCGGACCTTCCACGACCGGGGCGGGCGCCTGGGCTACGCCGTAGACGACCCCTACCTGTGGAACACCTCGGGACTCGGCAACGTCCGGGAGCTCGAGCTCATGCACCAGGCCGGGCTGGACCCGCTGGAGGTGATCCGGGCCGCGACCTACACCAGCGCCCGCGTGCTCAAGCGGCCCGACCTGGGCTTCGTCCGCACCGGGGCCACGGCGGACCTGATCGTGGTCGACGGCAACCCCCTGGAGAACCTCCGCTACCTGTACGCCTTCGGGGCCCTCGACGCCGACGGGTCCGGGGACCTGACCCGCCGGGGTGGCGTCCGCTGGACGATCAAGGACGGGATCGTCTTCGACAACGCCGTCCTCATCGAGGAGGTGCTCCGCATGGTGGCGGAGTCGAAGGAGGGGTGGACGGATCCCAGGAAGGCGCTCTTCGACCCGGTGATCGGGCGGTAGGGAGAGGATGAGGGCCCGCGACGTGGAGCCACGCGGCGACGACACGCCGCCGGAAGGCCCTCCCACGCTGGTCGATCGGCTCTCCGCCCTCCCCGAGCTCTCCTGGGTGCCCGGAGAGGAGCTGGAGTGGCTGGTGGCCCAGGGCGAGCTGAGGTCGGGTCCCCCGGGGGCCGTCATCGGGCCCGCCGGCGAGCCCATCCCGGACCTCTGGGTGATCGTGTCCGGAAAGGTGGCGGTCCACGTCGATCGGGGGGCGGGACCCCGGCGGGTGATCGTGTGGGGTCCGGGAGAGGTCACCGGGATGCTGCCCTACTCGCGGATGACGGGCCCGCCCGGGGACAACGTCCTGGTGGAGCCGTCGGAGTGGCTGTCGATACCCGACCGCCTCTTCCCCGAGCTGATCACCCATTGCCCCGTGTTCACGGCCCATACGGTGCACCTGATGCTGGACCGGGCCCGGCGCTTCAACGCCAGCGACCTGCAGGCCGAGAAGATGGCCGCCCTGGGAAAGCTGGCGGCGGGACTGGCCCACGAGCTCAACAACCCTGCGTCCGCCACGGTCCGCTCCGCGAACCTGCTCCTGCGGGGAATCGAGGACGCGGACGAGGCCTCCACGCAGCTGGGGGAGGCAGGCCTGTCGGCTCCGGAGAAGGAAGCGCTGCAGCGGCTCCTGGCCCGATGCACCGGCCCCGGCCCCGAGCGGGCCCTCTCACCTCTCGAGGTGGCGGACCGCGAGGACGCCATCGCCGACTGGCTGGACCGCCACGGGTGTGATCCCGCCGATGCCTCGGCCCTGGCCGAGACCCCGGTGACGTTGGAGGAGCTCGACACCCTGACCGAGGCCCTGACGCCCGAGCACCTCGCCCCGGCCCTTGGTCGGATCGCCGTGGGCTGCTCCACGCGGGCGCTGGCCCAGGACATCGCACGGGCGGCCACCCGGATCCACGAACTGGTGGGCGCCGTGAAGCGCTTCACCTACATGGACCGCATGGCCGGGCCCGAGCCCGTGGACGTGGCGGCGGGGCTGCGGGACACCATCTCGGTGCTCACCGCCCGGGCTCGGGAGAAGAACGCCCGGGTCTTCCTCGAGGTCGACGAAGGCGCCCCCCTGGCCCTGGCCACCGGCGGGGAGCTGAACCAGGTGTGGTTGAACCTCCTCGACAACGCCCTCGACGCCGTGGATCCCGGCGGCCGGGTGGAGGTCCGGGTGGGGGTGGAGCTGAACCGCGTGGTGGTGCGGGTGACGGACGACGGCCCGGGCATCCCTCCGGACGTCCTCCCCCACGTCTTCGATCCCTTCTTCACCACCAAGGCGCCGGGGGAAGGAACCGGCCTGGGGTTGGACGTCTGTCGGAGGATCCTCCGGCAGCATCTCGGCGACCTCTCGGTGGAGTCGCGTCCGGGCCGGACCCAGTTCCGGGTCAGCTTGCAGGCGGCGGAGCTCGAGAGCGGTGGCGCCGGCGATCCGGACTGAAGCGCACGGCAACGGAAGTGGCCGACCGGAGACCCTGGACGCAGATTCGTGGCCTACCGTCCTCTCCTGCAGGAGATCTCGCATGCGCCGTTCCTCCACCACCTCGGTCACGGCCATCCTCTGGACCCTCCTCCTCGCCGCCGGGGGCACGAACCCCGCGTCCGCGGCCCAGGACCTCGTAACCCTCGACGACCTGCGCCTCGAGACCTTCGTGGACGCCCCGGCGGTCTCCCCGGACGGGACCCGGGCGGTGGTCCTGAAGGCGGTGCGGGACTACGACGACAACGAGTACGACGAGACGCTGGTCCTGATCGACCTGGCCACGGGAGAGGAGCGGCCGCTCACTCCCCAGCGGACCTCCACGAGTGCGGCCTTCTGGGCCCCCGACGGGTCCGCCATCGCCTTCATGGACGAGGCCGACGAGGGAGAGGGCCGGCAGATCTTCGTCCTTCCCATGGCCGGGGGTGAGGCGCGCCAGGTGAGCCGGGCCGAAGGCGCACTCCAGGCCTTCCGCTGGTCGGCGGACGGCGGGTCCCTCTTCTACGCGATGCGAGAGCCCGAAGCGGAGCCGCCGGAGGGCGAGGAGCGCCACAACCGGTCGTTCGAGGTGGGCGACAACAGCTACCTGACCCGGGCCGCCCCCCGGCCCGTCCACCTCTGGCGGCTCCCGCTGGAGGGCGGGGAGCCGGAGCGACTGACCCAGGGGGAGGAGAGCCTGACCGGCATGCGGGTATCCCCGGACGGCCGGACCCTGGCCCTGGCGTTCAATCCGTCCGCCCACAGCGGGACGGGCATCCTGTCCCGGATCCGCTTCCTGGACCTGGAGACCGGTGAGACCCGGGACCTGGACGTCCCGCCGCCCGCGTCCCTGCGGGATTTCTCCCCGGACGGCCGCTGGTTCGCCTTCTCCCGTCCCCGTGGCCCCGAGCCCGGCTTCAACCCCGACGGGATCTTCCTCGCTCCCATGGACGGCGGGCCCGTCCGGGACCTCACCGCCGACATCGACCGGGACCTGGGGGCGGTGGAGTGGCTCCCGGACAGCCGATCCATGCTGGTGACGGGGCCGGACCTGACCCAATGGGCGATGTGGCACGTGCCCCTGGAGGGGTCGCCCGAGCGTGTCCATCTGGGAGACCTGCACGTGTTCGCCAAGGAAGCACTTCCGGACGGGCGGGTGGTGATCGCCGGGGACGAGCCCGGTCGACCGTCCGAATTGTACGTGACCGAAGCAGGGGACTGGGGGGTCCGTCGGCTGACCTCGTTCAACGACAGCCTGGCCGGGATGAAGCTGGGCCGGGTCGAGACGGTGCTCTGGGACGGGCCCGACGGGTTCGAGCAGAACGGCGTGCTGATCTACCCGCCGAACTACGAGGAGGGACGGCGGTACCCCCTGGTCCTCAACATCCACGGCGGGCCCATGGGCGCCTCCACCGAATCCTGGAGCCTCGTCAACCAGGCCATGGCCGCCCGTGGGTGGCTGGTCTTCAGTCCGAACTACCGGGGGAGCAACACCCAGGGCCAGGCCTTTCAGAGCGCCGTGATCAACGACGCCGGCGACGGCCCCGGGCGGGACGTCATGTCCGGGATCGAGGCGCTGAAGGCCCGGGGAATCGTGGACGAGGACCGGATCGCCGTCTCCGGCTGGTCGTACGGGGGCTACATGACCGCCTGGCTCACCGCCCACTACGACGGCTGGGCCGCCGCGGTGGCGGGCGCCGCCGTCACCGATTGGTTCGACTGGTACAACATGGCGGACATGAACGTCTGGGCCGGCTTCGGGCTGGGCGGCTCGCCCTGGCTGAACGACAACGCCGAGAACTACTGGCGCCAGTCCCCCATGGCCTACGCCCACCAGATCCGTACCCCCACCCTGATCCTCTCCACCACCGGGGACGAGCGGGTGACGGTGAGCCAGTCCTACAAGCTCTACCACGCGCTCAAGGACAACGGGGTGGAGGTGCAGTTCATCGCCTACCCGGTGCCGGGGCACTTCCCGCCGGATCCGGTGCACCAGCAGGACGTGTACCGCCGCTGGATCGACTGGATCGCCGAGCACTTCGGGGAAGCGGTGACGGCGGCAGGCGGAGCCTAGCCGGAAGGCCGCTAAGGAGGCCCGGTGGCGAGGACCGCGCCGGGACCGGAAGCGGATCGGAAGAGACGGAGCGGATCGGAGGAGACGTGGGCATGCACACGCGGGAGCTGTACCGGGACCGGACCGGAGGAGACGGAAGCGATGCGCGCGCGTGAACTGTACCGGGAGCGGACCGGGTGGCCCTGGTGGATCCACCTCGTGGTCCTCGTGGCCGTCGGCGGCGTACTGTACGGGGCTTGGATCGAGGGGGGCCAGGGGGCGTCGGCGACCGGCTTGCCCATGCCTACGATCGTCGCCACCGTCGCGCTGGTGGGCCTCCTCTACCTCTTCCTGGGGGGCCTCACGGTCGTGCTGGAACCGGACCGGCTGCGGGTCGGGTTGGGCCGGGGATGGCCCGTGCGCACGGCCATCCTGCTCCAGGACATCGAGACGCTGGAATCGGTGGAGTACCGGCCGCTTCGGGACTTCGGAGGCTGGGGCGTGCGGGGAAGCCGCCGCCGCCGGGTCTGGTCGGCTCGGGGCAACCAGGCGGTGCGTCTCTCCCTGACCGACGGACGGACCGTCTACATCGGGAGCGACCACCCCCGGACGCTGGAGAACCGGATCCGCCAGGCCATGGGGGTCTGAAGCCGCGACCGGAAAGACGAGGTCGAGGCTACGTCCCGGCTCCAGGTTCCGGCCCGTCCTCGGCGCCCCCGTCTGCGCGACCCACCGGCTCCACCCGCCCCCACGCCGCCAGCGCTGGTTCCCCTTCCAGGGCCGGAGCCTCCCGGATCCGGTCCAGGGGCCCCACGACCGAGACGATCATCCGCTCAGGGTGGATGTAGCGCCGGGCGGCGTCCCGGACCTGCTCCGGCGTCACGGCACGGATCCGGTCCGGATAACCCGCCGACGCGTCGTGGTCCCCCCGCCGAAGCCATTCCAGCGCGTAGCTCCGTGCGGCGTCCAGGCCGGTGGCGTACCGGGTCGCCCAGAGTCCGTCCACCAGCGCCCCCTTGGCCACGAAGATCTCGTCCTCGGAAGGGACGGTCTCCCGGATCCTCTCCATCTCCCGGAAGGTGACGTCCACCAGGAGGCGCACCGCCTCGGGGCGGCCGTAGGTGCGGAAGCTGTACGAACCCGGACCCCGCACTCCCGGCTCCAGGAACGAGCTGTTGTCGTTGGTGAGCCCCCGCTTCTCCCGGGATTCCCGGAAGAGGCGGGAGTCCAGGTGGTAGGCGCCCAGGACGTAGTCCATGACGTGGAGCGCCGCCTCGTCCTCGGGGGGCACCACCGGAAGCTCGTGGCCGATGACGATCCACCCCTGGAGCTTGGCCGCCTCGGCGGTGAGGACGGTCCGAGGCGGCGAGGTGGAGACCTCCGGGAAGGACGTGGCGTCCGGGCGGGCTGCCGCCGACCAGGCGCCGAAGGCGTCCCGGACCCGGGCGCGGGCCGTGGCCTCGTCGAAGTCCCCCGCCACCGCCAGGGTGACGTTGGACGGCACCACGAACCGCCCGTGGAGGGCGGCGGCGCCGCCGTTCCGGGCCGCCGCCGTCTGGGCCGCCGTGGCCCGCCGGCCGAAGGGATGCCCCCGGTAGAGTCGGTTTTCGAACAGGGTCACCGCCCCGGCCAGGGAGCTGGCGTAGTCGATGCCCTCGGCGGCCACCGCTCGCGCGGGGGCGACGGCCCCGGCCCCCTGGAACGCCGGGGCCCGGAGCGTCGCGGCCAGGAGCTCGAGGGCCTCCCATCCGTCATCGGTGCCGACCTCGAGCACCACCTCTGTCTCCTCGTGCCTCATCGTCACCGACCAGACGGCCGCCATACCCTCGAGGGCCTCCCGGAAGGCCCCGGGCGCCATCTCCCCAGGGCCCCGCCGGAGGGCCGCGGCCAGCTCCGCCGCCTCGCCGGGCTCGCCGTGCCCGGAGCCCACACCCAGGTAGGCCGTGTAGGTCACCAGGGGCGCCCGGGCGTCCCGGGCCACGTAGGCGGTCAGCCCGTTGTCGAGCGTGAGGCGCATCCCGTCGGGGTCCGGCCGCTCGAACGCGGGCTCCGGGAGGTTCATCTCCCGGGGGTGGGGCGTGACCTGGCCGGTCAACGCGGGGGCGGTCGTCCCGAGGGCCAGAACCACCGCCATGACCGGAAGACTCGCCACCGTACGTCCCACCCTCGCCCCCCGCCTCACGATCCGTCCTCCGACACGCCGGGCCGCTCCGTCCGGGACCGGGCCACCCCCACCGACCGGTTGTCGGGGACGAAGTGGGTGCCGGCCACCCGGGCGATGTCCTCGGGGGTCGTGTCGTCCCGCCCCTGCAGATACGCGGGCAGCGTCTGCCAACGGTCCATCGTCTGGAAGTGCCCGATCTCGAAGGCCAGGGCGTCGGCGTCCCGGGCGGTGCGGTACCAGTCGGTCCGAAGCACCTTCTGCGCGTGCTCCACCCGCCCCGGGTCCGGGGGGCTCTTCAGCCACTCCACGGTCTCCTCCAGTACCGCCTCCGCCGCGTCGAGCTGCCCCTCGTCCGCCAGGATGACCTCCAGGTTGAGGGTGCCCGGCACCCCGAAGCGGGACGTGTGCACCACCCGGGTGTTCACCGACACCCGTCCGTCGATCCCCTCCCGGGCCAGGAGCTCACCCAGACGCGCCGCCGCCACCTCGCCCAGCACGTCGAAGACCGGCCGGTCCGGGTGTCCGACGCCGGGGATCTGGTAGCGGAACTCCACCCGAGGCTCGATGTCTTCGTTCCGGTAGACCAGCCGGCGCTCCGCAGCGGGCCGGGGCTCCACCGCCGGGGTCCGGGCGGGTTCCGGCGCCGGCTCCATCCACCCGAAGTACCGTTCCACCCGGGGGATCATCTCCTCGAGCGACACACCGCCGATGAACACCAGCGTGGTGTTGTTCACCACGAAGTACTCCTCGTACAGGTCCCGCTGCGAGGTGCGGGTGTACTCGTAGAAGTCCGTCGGATACCCCTCGGGCCAGAAGACCGGGTGCACGACGCCGGCCAGAGCGTTCATCTGCTCGTAGTAGGGGGTGGAGGGGTTGTTGAGGTCGCCGAAGCGTTGCTCCACCAGGATCATCCGCTCCTGCTCGAACTCCCGGAAGACGGTGTTCGACATCCGGTCGGCCTCGACCCGCAGGAACAGGTCCACCCGCTCCACCGGCAGATTGATGTCGAACTTCATGTACTCCTGTTCGGTGGTGGCGGTGAGCCCGGTGCCGCCGAAGGCCTGGTACCACCGCTTGGTCGGGCCGCTCTCCCGGTAGCGGGCCGCCTCCCGCTCGAGGGAGTCCAGCCGGGCCGCGAGCTCGTCCATCCGGGGCGTGCTCTCGGCGTGCCGGTAGTCGTCCATCACCCCCCGCTGGCGAATGGCGTTCCGGGCCCGGTTCCGCTCCTCGATGAGCTCCGCCTCCACCTCCCACATCCGTTCCCGGATGGGCCGCTCCGCCTCCCAGTCCGAGGTCCCCAGCGTAGGGGTCCCCTTGAACATGATGTGCTCCTGGAAGTGGGCGGCCCCGAGCAGTCCCGGGGTCTCGTGGATGGCCCCCATGTCGGTGAAGATCTTGGCCGCCACACGGGGATCCCCCGGCCGCTCGAGGACCAGCAGCCGCAGTCCGTTGTCGAAGACGTGCTCCCGGATCGGGAGGTCGTAGCCGGTCTGCGCGACGGCGGGGCCCGTTCCTCCCAGGAGGAGGACGGCCAACGCTACGGCGGGCCAGGGGCGAAGGCGCCGGACTGATGGAGGATACGGGAATCGGGGCGTCGGCATGGATCGGCTCACGGGGGTCGGTGCCGGGGATGTGGGGGACGCCCAACGTAGGAAGAGCAGGTCCGGGGGGACACCAGGCGGGCGGGGCCGGCATGCGGGCGTCCCAGGGGGATGGGCAGATTTCCCTACCCATGAACCAAGGGTCTCCCCGCATCCCCGTAGGCCCGCCCGGTGATCAATTGGGGAAGCAACATCCACTTCCAGTCCCGGGTCGGCCGACTCCGCGGGGCGTGCCCTCCCCGCCCGGGGGAGGGATCGACATGGTAGAGATCCGGATCCACGGCCGGGGAGGTCAGGGCGGCGTCACCCTGGCCAAGCTCATCGCCACCTCCCGCTTCCTGGCGGACGACTCGGTGCAGGCCTTCGGGCTCTACGCCGCCGAGCGGTCCGGGGCGCCGATCCAGGCGTTCTGCCGCTACGCCCCGGAGCCCATCACCGACCGCAGCCTGATCTACGAGCCCGACCACGTCATCGTCCTGGATCCGACCCTCGTCGGTCCGGCGGTGACGAAGGGCCTCGAGCCCGGCGGGTGGATCCTGGTGAACACCGGGGAGCCGCTGGACCGGGTGGCCGCCGACTTCCCCCACAACCGGGTGGCCACGGTGGACGCCACCGCCCTGGCCCTGGAGAACGGACTCGGGACCCGGAGCGTGCCCATCGTGAACACCGCCCTGGCCGGAGCCGTGGCCCGGATCCTGGACATCCCCCTGGAGGAGATGCTGGCAGGGATGGCCCACATGGGGTTCGGCGGCGGGAACGTCACCGCAGCCCAGGCTGCCTGGGACGCCGTGAAGACCCGGGACGCCGTGGACCCGGACGCCCACGTCGATCCGGCCCGGCCGACGCCCGAGGCGCGGGGCGCCTCGTTCCTCTCCGGGGCCGGCGGTGATCCCCCGGCGATCCGGACCGGGAGCTGGGCCACCGAACAGCCGAGGCGGCGACAGTACGTGCCGCCGTGCAACCACATCTGCCCGGCGGGGAACGACGTGCAGGCCTTCCTCCACGCCCTGGCCCAGGACGAGGTGGACGAGGCGCTGGAGATCCTCCTCCGGACGAACCCCTTCCCCGCCGTGTGCGGCCGGGTCTGTCCCGCGCCCTGCATGGAGCAGTGCAATCGCCGGGAGCTGGACAGCGCCGTGAACGTCCGGCAGCTCGAGCGGCTGGCCGGGGACGCCGGGCGGGTCACCCTGCCCCGGCCCGAGCCCAGGCCCCAGCGGGTGGCGGTGGTGGGCTCCGGCCCCGCCGGGCTGGCCGCGGCGTATCACCTGGCCCGCTTCGGGTACGGGGTCACGGTCTACGAAGGGGCCCCCGAGGCCGGCGGCCTCCTCCGGACCGGGATCCCGGACTTCCGGCTTCCGCCCTGGGTACTGAACCGGGAGATCGACCGGATCCTCGAGACCGGGGTCCAGGTGGTCACGGAGCACCGGGTGGACCGGGCCCGCCTCATGCAGCTGGCCCGGGCCTACGACGCGGTTCTTGTGGCGACGGGGCTCCAGGAGCTCCGGGACCTCCGGCTGGGCACCGGCGGCTCCGACGTGGTCGTCCAGGGGATCGACTTCCTGGACAGGGTCAAGCACGACGAGGTCCGGCTGGACGGGGAGACGGTGGTGGTGGTGGGCGGTGGGAACACGGCCATGGACGCCGCCCGGTCCGCCCTCCGGCTCGGAGCCCGGGAGGTCCGGGTGGTCTACCGCCGGACCCGGACCGAGATGCCGGCCATCGCCGAGGAGATCGAGGAGGCGCTGGAGGAAGGGGTCGTCTTCGACGAGCTCGTCCAGCCCCTGGCGCTGCATCCCGAGGCCCAGGCCGACGGCGACTCGGGACACCACGGCCTGGAGTGCATCCGCATGGAGCTGGGGGAGCCCGACGCCTCGGGTCGCCGCCGGCCGGTGGAGATCCCGGGCTCGGCGTTCACCCTGTCCTGCACCCGGATCATCTTGGCGCTGGGCCAGTCCCCGGACCTGAAGGTCTTCCCCGAGGGCACCGAGGTCCGGGAGAAGGAGGACCTCCTGGGCCTCCTGGAGCACCCCGTCTTCGCCGTGGGCGACCTGGCCACCGGCGACGGCACCGTGGCCGCCGCCATCGGCAGCGGCCGCCGGGCCGCCCTCCACATCCACCAGACCTTCACCGGCGAAGTGGTGGAGAGCGGGGGCCGGGCCAGGGTCCGCTCCGACGTGGAGGTCTGGAACGACGAGGTGATCCGGGCCGACGCCCTGCGCATGCACCTCTTCGAGCGCACCCCCGGGGAGGAGGGGCAGGCCGTCCCGCCGGAGGACCGCCTCTCGGGGTTCCAGGAGATCCACGCGGGACTCCCGGACACCGCCGAGGCCCGGCGCTGCCTCTCCTGCGGTGTGTGCAACGAGTGCGACCTCTGCGTCACCTACTGCCCCGAGGGGGTGCTCAAGCGCGTGGGTCACCGCCTGGTCTTCGACTACGCCTACTGCAAGGGGTGCGGGATCTGCGTCACCGAGTGCCCCCGGAACGTCGTCTTCATGAGTCACCTGTAGGAGGGTCCCATGCCCAGAGAGATCGTCACCGGGAACCACGCCGCGGGGCTGGCCCTGAGCATGGCCGGCGAAGCTAACCGGGCGGGGCTGGGGACCGCCGCCGGGATCTATCCCATCACCCCCCAGACCGAGATCGTGGAGCGGGTGGCCGCCTTCCCCTTCACCAAGGGGCGCATCGTCCCGGTGGAGAGCGAGCACTCCGCCATGGCCGTCACCATGGGAGCATCCCTGGCGGGGGCCCGGGCCTTCACGGCCTCCTCCTCCAACGGGCTGGCCTACATGGTGGAGAACATCATGGTGACGGGCTTCTACCGGCTCCCCGTGGTCATGGTGGCGGTGAACCGGACCCTGGGTCCTCCCTGGAACATCTGGGCGGACCAGGGCGACACGCTCATGCTCCGGGACTTCCCCTGGATCCAGCTCTACGCCCAGGACAATCAGCAGGTGGTGGACCTGACGCTCCTGGCCTTCCGGCTGGCGGAGGACCCCCGGATCCTGCTTCCGGTCCTGGTGAGCATGGACGCCTTCATCGTCTCCCACACCCAGATGGAGACGGAGCTGCCGATCCAGGCCCAGGTGGACGCCTATCTGCCCCCCTTGGAGCTGCCTCATCGAATGCGGACCGAGGCGCCGACGACGCTGGGCGGACTGGTCTGGCCGGCGGCCACCGTCTCGCTGCGGAAGGAGATCCACGAGGCGTTCCAGCGGGTGCCCACCGTGTTCCAGGAATGCCGGACGGCGTTCCGGGAGGTTTTCGGACGGGATCCGGCCGACGCCGTGGAAACGCTCCACACCGAGGACGCCGAGACGGTCCTGGTGGCCAGCGCCACCATCGCCACGACCGCCCGGGAGGTGGTCCGGGCCCGGCGGGCCGCGGGAGAGCGGGTGGGGCTCGTCACCCTGCGCATGTTCCGGCCCTTCCCTGCGGACGCGCTGGTGGAGGCCTGCGCCTCCGCGACCCGGGTGGGGGTGATGGACCGGGACTACGCTGCCGCCATCGGGGGCGTCTGGGCCCAGGACGTCCGGGCCGCCCTCCAGGGCCGACGGGACGACCTCCTGATCCAGGGCTACCTCACCGGGATCGGCGGCGGGGACGTCACCGTGGAGCGGGTGCAGGAGGTCCTGACCGACCTGACGCAGCGGGAGCTCCCCGGGGACCCGGTCTGGATCGGCCTGGACGAGGGGGCCGCGGTTCCCGCCACGGTGCCCCCGACGCCCCAGCCACCCGTGATCCCCACGGACTTCGGGGCATCCCCCACCTCCGGTCGCCGCCACCCACCCTCCCCCGAGCCCGCGGAGGTCCGGTCATGAACGCGCCCACCACGATCCGGCCGCCGGCGTCCCCACCCCTCAGCTCCGATCCCCTCCTCCGCCCCGGCAACACGAACTGCGGGGGGTGCGGGATGAGCATCGGCCTCACCTGGCTGGGGAACGCCCTGGCGGAGCTCGATCAAACCGCCCAGCTCGCCATCCCGGCGTGTTGCGGCGCCGTCACGGCGGGGGCCTTCCCCACCACCAGCTACGCCATGCCCACGGTGGCCACCACCTTCGCTGCGGCGCCGGCGGTGGCGGCGGGGCTCGCCAGCATCCGGGACCTCAACGGCCTCGACCACCAGGTCATCTGCTGGGCCGGCGACGGGGGGACCTACGACATCGGCTTCGCCACCCTCTCGGCGGCGGCGGAGCGGAACGAGGACATCCTCTACATCTGCTACGACAACGAGATCTACGGGAACACCGGAGGACAGCGCTCCTCCGCCACGCCCCCCGGGGCACGGACCACCACGACGCCCGACGGAAAGACCGAGGCCAAGAAGGACATCCTGGCCATCATGGCCGGCCACGGCATCCCCTATGCGGCGACGCTTTCCGTGGCCCACCCCGAGGATTTCCAACGGAAGCTCCGCACGGCCCTCACGACCCGGGGGCTGCGCTTCCTCCTGATGCACTCCCCCTGTCCCACGGGCTGGAAGTCGGAGCCGGGGGACTCGGTCCAGCTGGTCCGGCTGGCGGTCCGGAGCGGGCTCTTCCCCCTGGTGGAGGTCTTCGACGGGACGCGCTGGCGGATCAACGTCGAGCCCGACGGGGCCGATCCGGCGGAGTACTTCCGGCGGCAGCGGCGCTTTCCGGACGATCAGGTGGACCTGGAGGCCACCCGGAGCTGGATCCGGGACCGGTTCCACCGACTCCGGGTGCTGGCGGAGGCATTCCCGGCGGAGTAGGGCCAGGGGGATCGCCGCCCGGGGCAGAGAGAGACCGCCTTCTGGACCTCTTCCTAACCACGTCGTGGTCGATGGACGGATCGTGACCGGGCTATCCGCCCCCCTTCTTCGTCCGCACCACGATGACGCCGTTTGCACCCCGGCTCCCGTAGGCGGCGGTGGAGGCGGCATCCTTCAGCACGGTGACGGATCGTACGATGCTCGGGGGCAGGGCCATCAGCTCCTGGGAGGAGGAGAGGATCACACCGTCCAGGACACAGAGTGGTTCCTGGTCGGCCATGAAGGATCCGGAACCTCCCCGGATGCGGACGGTCATGTGCCCCTGCCGTTCCACGACCATGACGCCGGGCTGACCCTGAAGGAGTTGGGCGAAGGTCCGCGGCACACCCCCGCCCCGCGTTTCCATGTCGACCGTGGAGACCGATCCCGTGATCTCGTCTCCTTCCACCGCGCCGTAGCCCACGTCGACTGCGTCCGTACCGACGGCGGGTGGGGCGCCGGCCTGTTTCGGACCGCAACCCACCAGGACCGTAGCCCCCACCGCCCCGAGATGACGGAGCAGCCTCGAATACGGGATTCCCATAGAGCGGGTGATCATCCTCCTCCCTCCTTGGCGCATGACATCGGCGTCGGCTCGGGGGATCACCGGGGCCGTCCGTCCTCCCGGAAGACGAAGCGCCGCACCAGCTCCCCGATCTGGTCGTCCCCGGCGCCGACATCGGTGATGAGGGAGCCGTGGGTGCGGTTCGGGACCTCCACGGCCCGGACGTTCTCGTTTCCGGCGGCCCGGAGGGCGGTTGCCAGGGCCTCGTTCTGGGCCTTGCGCCAGTCGTCGTCGCCGTCGGCGTAGATCAGCAGGACGTCGTCCCGCTCCGGCCCGATGTGGGGGGTCACCGAAGCAGCGAGCCAGGCGTCCGGATCCGTGCCCCAGATGGTCTCGAAGACCGGGTTCCGAGCCACGCGGTCCCGGGCCGTCTCCTCGACGTACAGGAACGGACTCACCAGTAGGGTGCCGGCGACCTGGCCGCGATCCACGCCCACCGCCTCCAGGTAATGGGGGTCGAAAGCCAGAAGGGCCGCCAGGTAGGCCCCCGCCGAGTGCCCGGCCAGGACGAGTCGGCTGGGGTCGCCCCCGTGGGTGGCGATGTTCTCCGAGACCCATGCGACGGCCCGGGCGGCGTCCTGGGTGTGCACGGGGTGCGAGACCTCCGGCGACATCCGGTAGGTGGCACTCACCACCCCGATTCCCATGGCGGTGAGCCGACGGGCCAACGCCTCGCCGTCGTCCTTCTGCCCCATGATCAGGGCACCGCCGTGGAAGAAGACCATGACCGGGACGCCCTCGGCGCCCTCCGGCATGTACACGTCCAGGAGATCCCGGCCCTCGGGGTGGTCGGCGACCCCGTCGTAGGGGACGTTCCGGGTCGAGGTCATCTGGGCCGAGGCCGGGGCCTGGGCGACGGTGACCAGGGCGATCAGGAGCAGAACCCGCAAGGGACGGTCCTCCGGATGGGGATCGG
>DATHRY010000324.1:0-53474 GCA_035464715.1 Longimicrobiales bacterium | reverse complement strand
CCCGGGCCCGTGACGTAGAGGACGGGGTCGAAGTCGTCGGAGACCGCCTCCACGACCAGGGCGCCCGGTCCTTCCACCTCGAGGCGCCAGGACCGGGCGCGGATGCCCTGGATCACCGGCGCCGTGGCGTCGAGCTCGGCCAGCGTCTCGTTCCCCGCCGCCAGCGACTCCGAAGGCTCCCCGAGCCGGCCCACCATCTCCCAGGCCGCGTTCTCGGCCCCGACGAAGCCCTCGAGGTCGGCGCCGGAGCCGCAGCCGCCGACCTCCAGCGGACCCGGGTCGACGGAGGCCCGCAGCGTGAAGGGACCCGAGCCCTCGTCGGACCACGCGCCGGGAAGCACCAGCACCGGACCCTCCGCCGGCAGGACGAACTCGAGGCGGCTGTTGCAGCCGTCGCCGGCGTCGTCGTTGTACAGCTCCGCGTCGAGGCCGGCCCAGACCACCCGCAGCGTGGGATCGAAGCTCTCGGAAACCACGTCCACGAAGACCCGGGCTCCGGGCTCACCGTCGAGGCGCCACACCTGGATCGGGCCGCCGGTCTCCGGATGGAGCTGGATGCCGTCCAGGGTTCCCCGGACCTCTTCGCCCACCCTGAGCACGCGTCCACCGGTGTCGAAGGCCAGTATCCGCTCGACCGTCCGGGCCGGCGACGACGCGTAGGACCGGCAAACGGCGTCCGCCTCGGCCCCCTTCCGGGCCTCCAGGACATACTCAGTGCCCGGGGTCGGATCGGAGAAGGGCCCGGCCAGCACGACGTACTCTCCGTTCTCGGGAAGCTCGACGCACAGGCGGGCGTTCAGGTCGCCGGCGCCGTCGTCGTCGCGGAGAGGCTCGGGAAGACCAGGTCCGATGAGATACAGGTAGGTGTCCTCGTCCGGCGCCACGTGGGTCAGGGCGATGCGGTCGCCGGCCGACCCGCGGATGGTCCAGGCGCGCAGGGGGCGGCCCTCGGTCCGGGGCTCCCCGCCGCTGAAGCGGAATCGGACGTCGCCGGGCAGGGCCAGGGGTCCGTCGGGAACGATCTCGTCCAGCTCCCATCCCATTTCGAGGCTTCCCGGGTCCATGTCCATGCCTCCGGACCCCGGCGGGCACGCGCCGCCCTCGGGCGGTCCGGCCACGAGGGTGAACGCCCCGTCGCCCCCGTTCAGCGAACCCGCCACCACCGTGTACGTCCCCGCGTCGGCGGGAACGAAGCAGATCCTGGAGTCCAGGTCCCCACCCCCGTCGTCGTCACGCAGCCCGCCGTCCAACCCGGGGCCCAGCACGTGGAGGAGGGCGTCGAAGTCCTCGGACCGGAGATCGATCTGGACCGGCGCGCCCGCCGCGAGCTCGAGCTGCCACGCCTGCACGCGGGAGCCGTCTCCGGACACGAAGTCGTCGGGGGTCAGGGAGCCGTTCGTCACGGTGCCGTCGGCGGGAAGGGAGCGCCCTCCGGCGTCCAGAAGGGAGAAGAGGGAGCGCTCCTGGCCCGAGAGCGGGCTGGACACGAGGGCGGCCGTCAGGGCCAGGACCGCCAAGGGCGTGCGACGGGTCGTCACCGGTGCTGCTCCTGGATTCGTGGAGCGCCCACAGGTGCTCCACCGTGGAAAGGCTCCCGCCAGGCCGCGCGCAGGGCGAGGCGTGGAGGATCTGGGAACACTCCAATATACCCGTCCCACGCCGCCGGGGTCGCGGAAAGCCGTCGCGCCTAGCGGTCCCCCCGGGAGAGCGCGGCGGACGCAGGGAACCCGCTTTCGCGCACGGGGGTTCACTCCTCGGCCAGCCTCCGTCCCCGCGCCGCGGAACGCCGTGTTCCCCTTCCTTCAGCTCGACACCGCCGCCGGGCTCTCCGAGTCCCTCTCGGCGAGTCCCCTCCTGGCGACGGCGACCCTGTTCGGGGCCGGCGTGCTCACGAGCCTGACGCCGTGTGTCTATCCCATGATCCCCATCACCGCGTCGGTGATCACGGGAACGGCCCGGGAAGGACAGCCCCGCTCCAGGACGGTGGGCCTCACCCTCACGTACGTGGTGGGGATGGCCCTTCTATACGCTTTCCTGGGGATGCTGGCCGGCCTCACCGGGACGCTCTTCGGCACGGTGAGCGCCTCTCCCTGGGCGCGGCTTGCCATCGGCAACCTCCTCCTCCTCTTCGGCCTGGTCATGCTGGACGTGCTCCCGGTCCCCGTCCCCAGGCGCCTCATGGCCTGGGCGGCGAACCGGGACGGTGGGTCCTACGGAGCCGTGTTCCTCCTGGGGGCCACCTCCGGCATCGTGGCGGCACCGTGCGGGGCCCCGGCCTTCGCCGTCGTCCTCACCTGGGTGGCGGCCACCCAGGCCGGCCTCATGGGCTTCGTGTACCTCTTCGTGTTCTCTCTGGGTATGACCGCATTGCTGGTGGTGGTCGGGCTGTTCTCCGGCACGCTGGCCAAGCTGCCCCGGTCCGGCCCGTGGATGGTCTGGATGAAGCGGTTCGCCGCGGTGATCATGCTGGTGATGGCCGAATACTACGTCTTCCAAGCAGGATACAACTGGTGAAGATCCCGAATCCCTCCCCCCGGCTCCTCCTCGTCCTGGCGGCCGTCCTGGGGCTGACCCTCGGGCCCCGGCCCGTGGCGGCCCAGCAGATGGACGTGAGCCTGGCCCTGGGGACTCAGGCGCCGGACGTGGCGCTGGAGGACCTGGATGGCAATCCGGTCCAGCTTCTGGACGTCGTGGACGGGAAGCCCGCCCTGATCGAGTTCTGGGCCAGCTGGTGCGAGAACTGTGAGGCGCTCCAGCCGCAGCTCGACGAGATCCAGGCCCGCTTCGGGGACAAGCTGAACGTGATCGCCGTGGCGGTGGCCGTGTCCCAGTCCCAGCGTCGCGTGAAGCGGCACGTGGAGGACCACGGGGCCGACTACCCCTACCTCTGGGACGGGGCCGGCGGGGCGGTGCGGGCGTACCAGGCCGCCACCACCTCCATCATCGTCCTCCTGGACGCCGACGGCCGGGTGGCCTACACCGGAGTCGGTGCGGGCCAGGACCTGGTCTCCGAGGTCGAGGCCCTGCTCGGCGCCACCTGACGTCCAGCGGGGAGCCCTCGCCCTTCCGGGCGCCAGGAGCCCGGCACCGGTGACACGGAGCGATCACCGGGGGACCCGCGCATCCAGACGAAGCACGGGCCCGGAAGGAGCATCCTCCCCGGGCCCGTACCGTTCTTCCGCCGTCGGATCCGATCACCGGAACCGTGTGCGGCTCACCCTCCGCCCGTGTCGTCCTCCGGTTCAGGCGTCACCCGGTCCACGACCTCGCCCAGCGCCGTGTAGGCATCCGGGTCGATCGGGTTGAACTGTGGGATGATCTCGGCGATGCGGCCCTCGGGATCGATGACCATCACCGCCCGGCTGCCCGCCATGCCGTTGTCCCGGGGGTTCCCCCCGAACGCGGCGTAGGCCCGGCTGCCGGGATCGCTCCCGAAGAGGAACTGGAAGTCCTCGTCCTTCGCCCAGGAGGCCAGCTCCTCGGCGGAGTCGGTGGAGATGCCCACGAGGACCACGTTGCGGCCGTCGTGGAAGAGACGTGCGTACTGATCACGGTACGCTTGCATTTGAATCGTTCAGCCACGCGTCCTGGCGCGGAAGAAGAAGGCCAGGACGACGGTCTCGCCCCGGTAGTCGCTGAGCCGGACGGGCTCTTCGATGACGCCGTATCGGGTGGCGCCCGTCACCTCGATGTCCGGCGCCATCTCGCCCACGGCCAGGAAGTCGAACTCCTGCTCCTGATCCTGCGCCGTCCCGGGCTGGGGCGCGGCGGCCAGGAGCCCGGCGACGAGGCCGGTGGTGATCCAACGCTTCATGCGGTCTCCTTGGAGGGAGGGATGCAGGGACGTTCGGTACCCGGTCCGTCGCCGGGGTTCCGGCGACCCGGGGCCGTGCCCGGGGCCAGCATACGGGTCCACGGGTCAGAAGCGGAAGAGGTAGGTCACCTTCGCCACCAACCCCCGGTCCGCCACCGCCCAGAGATCGTCGTCCACGCCCCGCTCCTCGGTGAACACCAGGAAGAGGTCGCTTCCGGGCGTGTGGATGAAGTTCAGCCGGACGTTGGTGAACACCTCACCGGTCAGGCGGTTGTACTGGATCCGGGCGTTCGTCACCAGCCGCGTGGAGGCCGCCCAGGTGGCCCGGAAGCTGTAGATGTCCGCCACGAAGCTCCCGTTCGGGAGGTCCACGTCGTTCCGGGAGACCCCGGCTTCGAAGGAGAAGGCGGGGCTCGGCGTGATCGTCAGGTCGGCCCCCATCTCCCACAGGTCCCCGCCGTAGAAGCTCGACCACCCGGCCCGCGTGCTCACGGTCCAGGGCCGGGAGTCCGCCGTGCTCCCCCGGAAGCTGATCTCGTCGGTCCGGTAGCGCCCGGCGGGCACCGGGACCCGATCTGCGACGTCGAAGTCCTCGTCGACCCGGCTCTCGCCCCACTCCCCGCCCAGGCTCAGGTCGTCCCCGCTTTCGAAGGTCAGGCTCAGACGGGGACCCGCCGACCAGTCCTGGAAGCGCCCGCCGACGGTGCTCTGGTAGTCTCCGCTCCCGCGGATCTCGATCCGACGCAGGGCGGGGGCCGGCGATCGCCACGTCCGGCGGAGGCTCCCCTGGGTCCGGCGGATGTCGGTCCGGGTCACGAAGCCGCTGCTGGCCACCACGCCGGGATCGATGTTGAGAAGCTGGAGGAAGCCCCCGTAGAGGTCGCCGGACCAGTTCAGGGATCCCTGGTAGGCCCACCCTTCCCCGCCGATCCCCTCGGTGGTGCTGCGGGACGCGAATCCACTGGCCTGGAGCGAGGGGTGCAGATAGGTGGAGAAGTCCCCGCCGAAGACGGTGTTGGCGTCCCCGACGCCCCGCCGGTCCGTGGCCATGAACCCCACGTAGGCGGACTCCCCCACGTCCCGCTTGATCCGGGCCACGTTGAAGATCTCCCGGTCCCGGCCCGGCACCTGGTCCGTGGCGATGGTCAGGAGCCCGATGCTCTGGGCGCCGGCCCGGCCGGTGAGCCGGCCGCCGCCCAGGATCGGGACCTCGCCGTCGTCTCCGATGCCGATGCGCCGGGAGAAGAACATCAGGTATGGCGGCGGCTCGAAGAAGCCCCGCTGGCCGAACTCGAAGATGCCCGCGTTCTCAAGGAAGAAATCGCGGCGCTCAGGAAAGAAGAGGCTGAACCGCGTGAGATTCACCTGCTGGTCGTCGACCTCCACCTGGGCGAAGTCGGTGTTGTAGGTGAGGTCCAGGACCAGTCCCGGGAGGACCTCGCTCTTCAGGTCCAGGCCCCAGTCGATGTTCCCGTCCCCCTCGAGCTCGCCCGCCTCCGCCCGCTCCCAGGTGCGCCCCGCCAGCAGGTAGGGCTTCGCCTCGAGGTTCAGGGACGCCCGGGGCAGATCCGCCATCCCCACGAGGGTCCCGGCCCGGCTCACCCGCTCGAACCCGCCCCCCTCGCGCTCCCAGGAGCGCCACATGGTCTCCTCCTGGGTGCGCTGGACGAAGCGGGTGACGTTCAGGCCCCACACCTGCACCGCGTCGGCGTCGAAGCGGAGCGAACGCCACGGGATGGCGAACTCGGTGCTCCATCCCTCCGGGACCCGGGCCGATCCCACCTCCCACACGCCCCGCCAATCCACGTTGACCTCGTCCCCGTCCCCGGAGACCAGGGCGTCGAACTGGGCGCCATTGGGATTCGTGGCCAGCACCACCGCGTTGCGCTGATCGTTGAAGGTGTCCAGGAGGAGGGCCACCACGTCGTCTCCGGCGGCGGAGAAGCCTCCGAAGCCCCGGGCATCCAGGACCCGGTCCCTCTGGAGGATCCGACTCACGATCCGATCCGGTTCCGCGTCCCGGGCCAGGATCCCGACGTACAGATGGTCCTCGTCGAAGAGGATGCGGATCTCGGTGTCGTCGGAGGCCGGCTCGCCCTCGGAAGGCTCCCGTTGCCGGAAGCCCCGGGCCGCGGCCGCGTCGGACCAGACGGGATCCCCCAGGACGCCGTCCACCACGGGAGGCGCGGTGCCGGGAGGGATCCTGGAGGCGCGCAGGGTGTCGCCGGCTTCCTGAGCCACGGCCGGCGCCCCCAGGAGGAGCGCGAAGGCGGCCCACGTGAGTGTCCCACGCCCGCGGGGACGGAGGGTGGAGTAGCCCGCCGTGCAGGCCTGGAAGAGGTGGGTCATGGGGCTTCAACATAGGCCCGCACATCGTCTCCTGCAGCCTCGCGGCCGAGGCATGGCTGGTGGCGGACGGCCGCCGCCCCGATACTGGGCCCGCGCCACCCCCCGCCCCCACCGGTCCTCCCCGAGGTCCCGTGCCCACCGAGCCTCGACTCCGCCTGCATCCGCGCTTCACCCATCTGGTGCACGGCGGCGGCCTGGTCACCCTTGTGGGCGAGGATGACGCCCGCAGCGTCGAGGCCCCTCTCGCCCGGGCACTGCTGCCGGCCCTGGACGGGCGCCGGACCGCGGCCGAGGTCGTGGACGGCCTCCGGGACCGGCACCCGGCGGCGGAGCTCCACTTCCTCCTGCTCCTCCTCCAGCGGGAGGGTATCGTGGTCCCGGTGGACGACGCCGGGGACCCGGAGGCGGGGCCACCCGCGCTGGCGGACGCCTGGTCCCGGGTCCCCGCGCAGGGCGGCGCCCTCCTGCCCCCCGGGACCCCTGAGGCCTCCACGGACGGATGGGTTCTTCTCTGCGCCGACTACCTCGACCCCCGGCTCGCGGCGCTACGGGACCGGGTGCCCCGGGAGGCGCCCGTGCTGCTCGCCCGGCCCGGCGTGAACACCCTCTGGGTGGGGCCCGGGCTCGCGGACCCGGACGGTGCGTGCCTGAGGTGTCTGCAGGATCGCCTCCGCCTGAACCTGACGGCCAGGGGCCTCCTGCACCGCGAGGTCGACCAGGGTGAGGTGGAGGTCCTCCCCCTTCCCGCCGGTCCGTCCCCTCCCACGCTGGCCGCCCTCTCGACGGCGCTGGACGCGGTAGGACCGCTGCCGGACGAGCTCCGGGTGGTGGCCCCCGCCGACCCGGGGCCTCCCGCGTCGCACCCGGTCCCCCGCCTTCCCCAATGCCCCCGGTGCGGGGATCCGGACCTCACACTGCCGGGTGCCGACCTGCGGCTCCGCTCCCGCCCGGCCGGGCGGCACTCCGGCGGCGGGTTCCGGATCCGGCCCCCGGGGGAGACCCTGGGCGAGTTCCAGGGGCGGGTCAGCCCGCTCACCGGTATCGTGCGGCATGTGAGGCCGATCCCCATCCCGGGCGCTCCCGGCGTCCACGTATTCACAGCCGGACACGCCCATCACTACGGAGCGGGCGGCCTCCGGGCGCTCCGTGACGACCTGCGGGACCACTCCGGCGGCAAGGGCCGCACCGCCGAAGAGGCCCGGGCCAGCGCCTTGTGCGAGGCCATGGAACGGTTCTCCGCGGTGCGCCGGGGAACCGAGCCGGTGATCCGGCGCCGGGCCTCGAAGCTGGACGGGACCGTCCTGACGCCGACGGCTCTCACGGGCTTCAGCGAGGCCCAGTACCGGGAGCGGGACGCGTGGAACGCGGCGTCCACCGGTCCATTCCACCATGTGCCGGAACCCTACGACGACCAGGAGATCGACTGGGTACGGGTGCGGTCCCCCTTCTCCGGCGACCTGGCCTGGGCACCCGCCTCCGCGCTGTACGCAGGCACGTCCGATCCGGGCGCCCGGTACGTCGGCGCCGACTCCAACGGCCTGGCGGGCGGAAACTGCCTGGAGGAGGCCGTTCTGCAGGGCCTGCTGGAGGTGGTGGAGCGGGACGCGGTGGGGATCTGGTGGTACAACCGGGTCCGGAGGCCGGGCATCGACCTGGGGGCGGCCGGGGATCCCTGGCTCGATCGGATGCGCCAGGTCCACCGGGACCTCGGCCGGTCCCTCCACGCCCTGGACCTGACCCACGACCTGGGCGTCCCGGTGGCCGTGGCGATCTCGAGCCGGACCTCGGCCGACCCCGAGGAGATCGTGTTCGGATTCGGAGCCCACCTCGACCCCGGTATCGCCCTCGGCCGAGCCGTCACCGAGGTGAACCAGATGCTCCCGGCCGTCCTGCGTGATCCGCCCTCCCGCCGCCGACACCTCCTTCCGGACTACGCCGAGGCGCTGGCGTGGTGGGACGAGGCGTCGCTGGATGCGCACCCCTATCTGATGCCCGACCCGCTGGCGGATCCCGGGGAGGCCGACCTGGCACTCCCGACGGCGGGGGACGGTGCACCCGGAGACCTCCTCGACCACATCCGGTCGCTCGTGGACCGCCTAGGCACCGCGGGGCTCGGCGTGTGGCTCCACGACCTCACACGCCCGGACGTGGGCTTCCCGACCGTCCGGGTCCTGGTCCCGGGGCTCCGCCACTTCTGGCGCCGGCTGGGTCCCGGTCGCCTGTACGAAGTCCCCCCTCGACTCGGCTGGCTCCCGGGGCCCCGGAGCGAGCACGAGTTGAACCCGGTCTCCCTCTTCGTCTGAGCGACCTCACCCGTATTCGCAGGACTGCCCGAATGTGCGTATATCCTGTTCAATGCGAGGCGGAGGCGGACCCCGTATTGTGGCCTCAGGCACCCCGTCGAACACGATTTCGCGTCATGACGGGAGGAGATATCCCGCGATCGCGTGACGCCGGATCGCCCCGGCTCGCCGGATCTTGCCGGCATGATCACCACGCCGCTGGGTACCCCTCCCGGGGAGGAGTCGATGACCGCCCGGAACACTCCAGGGCACAAGCCCCAGGTGTGGATCGTAGAGGACAGCGCAGCCTACCGGGAGACCATTCAGGAGCTGTTCGACGAGATCGACGACGTCGACCTCGCCCAGGGCTTCGAATCCGGTGAGGCGCTGTTCGGACACCTGAACCAGAATCTCGCTCCCGACCTGATCCTCGTGGACGTGGGTCTCCCGGGTCTGGACGGGATCGAAGTGGTCCAGCGTCTGCACCAGGTGGCGCCGGCCACCGCCCTGGTGATGCTCACGCAGCACGAGGACAACGACCGGATCTTCCAGGCGATCTGTGGCGGGGCCTGCGGCTACCTCCTCAAGACGGCCCTTCCTCAGGAGATCGTCCGGGCGACCCGGGAAGCCCTGGGCGGCGGCGCCCCCATGACGCCCCAGATCGCCCGGCGCGTCCTCAACCTCTTCACGCAGATCCGAGCTCCGGCGTGGGACTACGACCTCACCGACCGGGAGCAGGAGGTCCTGCGGGAGCTGATCGACGGAAAGACGAAGCGGGACATGGGCAAGGCCCTCTTCGTGAGCGAGCACACCATCGACACTCATCTCCGCAACATCTACGCGAAGCTTCACGTCCACTCCCGCACCGAAGCGGTGGTCAAGGCGATCAAGGAGAATCTCGTCTCACTGGACGGCTGACCGCCGCTCCACCGACCCGGAGAGATCATCGTGAGTCCGCCCGAACCGAACTTCGAGGACTGCCGCCCGGTCTGCCCCGAGACCCAGGATCGATGGGTCCTCCCGGCGGGAATCCTCAACGTGCTCTGGGGAGACGTGATCCCGCTGTTGGCGGCCCGTTGCTGGCGGGGTGGGCCCTGCGTCCTCGGCGCCGGCAATGCCCAGCTCGCCTCTCTGATCCAGGGCCTGCCGGGCTGGTCGCGGGGCGGCCCCTGGAGGGCCCGGGCCGAGTTGGCCGTGGACTACCTCGGCCGGGCCGACGCGGCGCCCATCCGGGTCGTCGGTGAGGGAGCGTACGACTTCCTCCTGAGCAACCACGGCGTGGACTTCTTCCTGCCGGAGCGCCCCGAGACGGCGGAGGATCTCTACCACTTCTACAGCTACCGACGGACCGGCCAGGACCCCATCGCCATCCCCGGCTATCTCAACGAGCCGGTATCCGCGCTGTCCACGCAGGCCAGGACCGGACCCAGCCAGATCTGGATCGACCCCCAGGCGATCCTCGACATCGCCGACCTCCTGCCGGACGGCTGCGACGAAGCCGCAGGAGTCCGGGACAAGGTGCAGCGGATGGTGGAGCGCTCGAAGCCGGCCCGGAAGGCCCTCGAAGAGCGCGCAGCCAAGGCGGCCCTGCGCCGACGGGGACCCGACGCACCCCCCGACGAGCGACTTCAGATCCGACTCGAGGGCGTCGGCAACCTCGTCTGCCTCCTGCAGGACTTCCGGTGCTGGCAGCTCGAAGGGGCGGTGGCCCAGGCCATCTTCACGGAGACGCCCCGGGTGGTGGCCACGATCTGGCTCGGGACCGGAACGTACGGCACCCGGTGGCCCGATCCCGGCGACGAGGGGCTGAGGGAGATCTTCGAGGAGCGGCTCGAAGTGACCGTCCCGGACGCGGACCACATGGCCTTCACCCAGCAGCCGTCGCCCGCCCCGACCTCGCCCTCGTGGGACGAGCACGACATCATGGTCACGAGCCGCGGGTTCTTCTTCCCGCCTCTCCCGGCCAGCCCGCCGGGATTCGAAGACATGCTCGACGAGATCGTCGATGGCCGCGCCGCCAACCCGGTGTTCACGGACTCGCGCCCACCGCCGTTCCCCTGACCCGATGTCGAGGTGAGGAAGGGAGGCGAGGGGATCGCCCGCAAAGGACCGCGCCGTCGCCGCGAGCGCGGAGCGCCCGGCATCGGGCACCGACCTCGGTGCCCGATGCCGGTGAGGCGCTCCGTTCCGGTCTCCCTGCTCCTCCTGGTCGCCTGCGGGCCCTTGGCGGGCCAGGACCTCGAGGTCCCGTTCACCGTGTGGGGCCTCGAGGAGGGCCTGTCCCAGTCGAGCATCCGGGCCATGGTGCAGGATTCCGCCGGCGTGCTCTGGTTCGGGACCCAACGGGGCCTCAACCGCTTCGACGGCCGCACCTTCCGGTCCTTCCTCACCGGCCCCCACCGGCCTGCCGGCCTCACCGACGACTACGTGCACTCCCTGGCCGTCGCCCCAGGAGGCCGGCTCTGGGTGGGGACGGAGACGGGGCTCGACCTCTTCGACCCCGACACCGAGACCGCCCGCCATCTGACGCTGGACGGCAGCGGGTCCTGGCCTCCGCTGGCCCCCCCGGACACCGCCGCGGAACTCGCGATCGGCCGCCTCGTCCCCATGGCCGACGGCGCCGTCCTGGCCCTCGCCCGCGGCACCGACGTGTTCCTGACCCTGCTGACCCTCGAGGACGACGGGCACCGGGCCAGCCGGATCCTGGACGAAGCCGGGCGGGCCCGGGACATCTGCGGGACACCCGACGGCGCCCTCGCCACGGTGGGCGCGGGCCGGATCCTCCGCCTCGACGGCCTCGGCCGGAGGATCGAGGAGCTGCCCACCGCACCGGACACGCTCATGCGGCTGGTCTGCACGGACGAGGTCCTGGGCACCACCGGCGACGGGCGGGTCCTCGCCCTGGACGAGACCGGCTGGCGGGAGATCGGTCGGGTCCCGGGGCCCGGCGCCCAGGCCGTCCGGGACATCGCCCAGGTGGGAACCTCGATCCTCTGGCTGGCCACCGGCCAGGGGCTCTACCGACTCGATCGGCGCACCGGAAGCGTTTCGGCGCTCCCCGTGGGGGGTCCGGGGCAGATCCCGCACAGGGAGGTATACGAGTTCCTGGTGGACCGGACGGGGGTCACCTGGGTGGGGACCTGGAACGGCCTCGCGGCCGCTCATCCGCTGGTGCGGGCCACGGACCGGGCCCTCGTCGGGCGGGAGCTTCCCGGCGACTGGGGCGTCCTCAGCGTTCTGCCCCTGGGGGGGGGCGGCGTCCTCGTGGGGATGGACTCCGGCGGCCTGGCCCTCCTGGGGGAGGCCGCGTCCCAGGACACCCCGGCGGCCCTGCCACCGGAGCTAACCACCGCCGCCGAGGACACCATCTCCGTCTGGTCCCTGGACCGGGAAGAGGACGGTACGATCTGGATCGCGACCGACGAACGGGGCCTCCTGCGATGGCCCCTCGGAGGCCGCCCGGAGCCCGTTCACCTGGAGGGACAGGCCGGTGCGATCCTGACGGTCTTCGTCGACGGCGCGGGTGACGTGTGGGCGGCGGCGCGGGGTCTGGGCCTCATGCGACTGGACCGCGACGACGACGTGTTCCGGGTGGTGGCGCCCAGCCCTCCGGACGAGAGCTGGTACTACTGGTCCATCGCCCCGGACCCGGACGGGGGATTCTGGGTGGCCGGCATCTTCCGGGGGCTGTTCCGGGTCGATGCCACTGGTAACGTGCGGGAGCTGGAGCGGGAGCTGCCCAGCAACCGGATCCTGACGGTGACCCGGGCCCGGGACGGCACCCTCTGGCTGGGCACCGAGGGGGACGGCCTGATCCAGGTCGATCCCGACGGGGAGGTGCGGCTCTGGACCGCCGACGACGGCCTGCCCCACGACAACGTGCAGCGGATCGTCGAGGACCGGGCCGGGGCCCTGTGGGTGGCCACGAACGACGGGGTGGCGCTCTTCGATCCCGAGGAGGGGCCGGTCTTCACACTGCGCCGCCGGCACGGGCTCGCCGGCAATCGCTTCTTCGCCAACGCCGGAGCCCTGGCCGGGGACGGGCGGGTGGTCCTGGGGGGACAGGACGGCCTGACGTTCATCGACCCGGAACCGGTGCGGACGGCCGTGGCGTCGGCGCAGCCGTCCTCCGTCACGCTGACGCGCCTGGTCCTGATGGGCCGCGACACCACGCTCGCCCTCGCGACCCGGGGCGGCGGCCTGGAGCTCGACCACGACCAGAACTTCGTCACCTTCGAGTTCGCGGCCTCGGACTACACGGACCCCGCCCTCAATCGCTATCGCTATCGCCTCGCCCCCCTCGAGTCCGAGTTCAGGGAAGCGGGAAGCACCCCGGTCGCCACCTACACCTCGATCCCCCCCGGTGCGTATGCCTTCGAGGTCCTGGCGGGGAACAGCTACGGAAGGTGGACCCCCGAGCCCGCCCTCTCCCTGCCCGTGGTCATCCACCCGGCGTTCTGGCAGACCCTCTGGTTCCGGGCCCTGGTGTTCGCCGCCGCGGTCACCCTGATCGCGACCTTCTTCCGCTACCGGTACGCCCAGCTGGCGGCGCGGACCCGGCTTCGGCTGGACATCGCCGGGAAGCTCCACGACGACATCGGAGCCGACCTCTCCACCATCGCCCTGAAGACGGAGCTGGTCCGGGCCACCGCGCCCCTCGACGATCGCAGGAAGCGGCAACTGGAGGCGGCGAGCCGCCTGGCCCGGGAGACGGCACACCGGGTCCGGGAGACGGTCTGGCTGGTCAACACGCAATACGACACCCTGGCGGGCCTGGTGGCCAAGTTGCGCGACACCGCCGACGTCATGCTCGCCGGACAGGTCCGATACGACTTCATCGAGCCCCAGACGATTCCGGATCGGGAGGTCGGGATGGAGACCCGCCAGCACGTCCACCTCCTCTTCAAGGAGACCCTGAACAACCTGCTGAAGCACGCGCGTGCCAGGCACGTGCGCATCACCCTCGAGGTCACCCCACAGGAGATCCGCTTCCAGGTCGAGGACGACGGACTTGGCTTCGACACGGCGGCTCCCGAGAGCGGGAGCGGGCAGCGCCTCATGCGGGAGCGGGCCCGGGCCGCGCACGGGATGGTGGCGGTGGACAGCGCGCCGGGACAGGGCACGCGGGTGGCCTTCAGAGGTCGCCTGCGCTGACGGGAACAGTGGGGCGGCCGGCCCGCTCCCACCGCGCCGGGGTCCGTCCCGCCGCGCTCCGGATCAGTGGGGCAGGAGCGCCGCCAGACGCACGCCGACGGCCAGCCCCGCCAGGGTCAGGGCGACGATGGCCACTTCGGGACCGCACAGCCGCCAGCGTGATCGCACCAGCGCCACGGCACCGGCGGGAAGAGCGACGGCCCCGAGCAACACCGACGTCCAGAGGCGCACGGGGCTCGACCAGGCCCAGATGTCGCCGAGGACCTGGAGGCCCATCACCGAGAGACACGCCACGGCGAGGTAGGTGAGGGCGCAGAACAGGATCCGCGGACGAGTCGACCGGCCCTCCCCCGATTCGAGGTGGGGGGCACGATCGACGAGACCGGCGTAGGCACTGTGGTTCGAGGCGCCGAGCAGCATCGGATCTCCGATTCAGGGGCGCGGATCTCAGCACGCGCCGTGAACCCAAGATGCCTTCGGGCGGACGAGCCCGCCTCACGCACCCGCGGGATTTCACCTCCCGCAGGGGCGCCACCGGCCCTTCCTCGAGCTCAGAGCCTCATCTGCGGGCCCCTACCAGCGCCAGGTGTAGTTCACCTTGAGGCTCGCACCCCGGGACAGCGTGCCGAACCGCCGATCCAGCGGGTCCTCACCCTCCCCGAAGCGCTCCCAGTTGTGGGTGTAGACCAGGAACACCTCGTTGCCGGGCTTCACGATCCACCGGAAGAGACCGAAGAGGCCCACCACGTCCGAGATATCGTCGTACTGGACGTTCCCCGTCAGCGAAGCCCACGGGCTTATGTCCCAGGCACCGTTCAAGCGGACCAGATGGGTGGTGAAGTCGCCCCGGGGGAGGGAGACGTCGTTGTGCTCGTAGTCCACCGAGACCGAGTAGCCCGGCGCGGGCCGGAACGACACATCCGCCGAGAGGCGCCACCGGCTCCCGTCCCAGAAGTCCCCGTAGGCCACCGTTCCCCGCCCGGACACCCTCCGCCGCCCCGCCGTCCGGGCCTGCACCTGGCCCTCCCAGGTGACGTACTCCCCCGGCAGGATGGGGATGTCCTCGTCGCCGATCGTGAAGCCGTCGTCCAGGAACTCGTACTGGCGCGTCGCCTGGAGCTCGATGTTGTCGCCGCTCTCGAGGTCCAGTTGGAGCAGGCCGAAGTCCCAGGTGCGCTCCAGGAGCTCCCCGGTCTTCAGGTCGCTGAGCTGCCGGTACTGGAGCGACCACTGCACCTGTCGCAGCCAGTCGATGGACGCGGGCCGGGGCGCCCAGGCGATGCGAGGCTCCACCCGCCGGAAGTTGTTCCGTGTGACGAAGCCCACCGCCGGGTCGTAGTGATCCCCGAACTCGCGGTACGACAGGTGGGCCTGATAGACGTCGTTGGGGAAGTTGAACCGGAAGCCGCGAGCCGTGAGCTCGGAGAGGGAGCGGTCCACTTCGGGCTCCGGGTTGGAGTTCCACACCCAGAACGCCTCCATCTCAAGGTTCTTGTTCCCCAGGAACGAGGCGGTCTTGAAGTCCAGGTCCACCCCCGCCGTGTGGCGGTCCTCAAGCTGGCTTCCATTCGGCCAGGCCGAGGTCCCCCGGCGGGTGTAGATCGCGCCGACGCTGGACTGGGTCCAGAGGCGCCGTTTCACCCGGGCCACGGTGAACTGCTCACGGGGAAGCCCGGTGGAGGGGTCCAGCTCCGGCTCGAGGCCCACGGCGCTTGTCCCCACCTGGATGAAGCCCAGCTCGAAGGGCCCGGCCTGTCCCCCCAACCGCGCTCCGAAGTCGATGGGGATGGCCTCCCCGCGCTCCAGCCCGATCCGGCGTGAGAAGTAGGGCTGAGGGCCGCTCCGGGGAGCGAAGGAGTAGACCGACGAGCCCTCCAGGAAGAAGTCCCGCTTCTCCTCGAAGCGAAGGGGAAAGCGGGTCAGGTTGACCCGCCGCTGATCCACCTCCACCTCGGCGAAATCGGTGTTGTAGCTCAGAGCCGCCCGCAGCCCGGACGTGATGCTGTAGGTGATGTCGCCCCCCACGTCCCCGGGGAAGGTGGTGGGATCGGGGTCGGAGGTGACCTGCCGCCAGCTCTGGGTCACGTAGGGTTTCACCTCGAGGCCGATCCCCTGGGACAGGCCCTGGAGGCCCGTCACCTGTCCGGCGAAGACGGGATTGAACAGGCCCTGGTTCAGCCGCCAACCCCGCCACAGGATCTCCTCGTTGGTCCGCCGGATCGTACGCTGGAAGTTGATCCCCCAGGCGTCGGACCGGGGGTCGAAGTTGAGGGTCGAGAACGGGATGCGGATCTCCACCGACCAGCCGTCCGGCAGGCGGGCGACCCGCCCCTCCCAGATCCCGTCCCAGCTCTTGTTGATCCCGCCGAACCGCCCGCCCCCGCCCATGATCCCGTCGCCCATGAGCCCGTTGGCGTTCATCTCGAAGAAGTAGCCGGTCCGGCCATCCTGGAACGTGTCCAGGATCCACATGAAGCGGTCGTCGGTCCCCAGGCCCTCGTCGCGACGCATCTGGTAGGCCAGGATTCCGTCGGGGTCGTCGTGGAGCTTGGCGCCGATGTAGAAGGCGTCCTCGTCGTACGCCACCCGGATCTCCGTCCGCCGGGTCGGATCGGCTCCCTCCACCGGCTGCTGCTGGGTGAAGTCGTCCACGGGGACGGCCCGGGCCCAGAAGGGCTCGGAGAGACGTCCGTCCACGTCCACCCGGACGTCGGAACCGAGGGAAAGTGCCTGGATGTCGGGCTCGGCCGCGGCCTGGGCGCTCAGGGCCGGCACCCCGATCAGGAGGGTGTGCAGGGCGGCCAAGGCGGCGAGGCCTGTACGCACCAGGAGTCGGGGCATGGCGGACGCATTCGGGGGAGGAGCCTGCGAGAGCGGTCGCCGTGCGACGACGTCCGGTAGGACACGGGACGCCGGCCCAACGTTGATCCCCACGACCCACCCTCCTACCGGGTGCGTCTCGGGGTGGGGAGCCACGGCGGGCCCGCCCCGCCCCCGGGCCCGCGAACCAGATCATTGAAATCGATGCGGGCCCGCTTCAGAATCGTCGCCGCCGTGCTCACATCCCCTCTTCCTCCTCCCCCTTGTCCAAGCCCCTGAAGTGGGTCCTGGGCGCCGGCGTCCTGGCCCTCCTCGTCGTCGCGACGACCATCCTGATCCTCCAGCGTCGCAGGGACAACCTCCGCGCCGGCCCCGTGGCCGTCCGCGAGCCGCCGGCGGCGGGACCGGCCACCTGAGGTCGGCCCCGGACGAACCCGGACCGTTTGGACGAACGAACGGGGAGGGAGCCGACCACGCTCCCTCCCCGTTCCCCTTCACCCTGCTTCGTGCGTTCGCCGGCACGCCGCCGGCGACGTGCCTCAGTCGACGTCGAGGATCGCGTCGATCCGGGCCACCGCGTCCCGGTAGTGCAGCCGGGTGGCCCGATCCGACGGGGCCGCGCCGTCGAGCTGTCCCCGGAGCGTCTCCAGCTCCCCACGGACGAAGGGCGCGACGTCGGACTGGAGCGCGTCCTCGTCCTCCATCAGCTCCGCCATCCGCTCGATGTACGCCCGCTGCAGATTGCGCCGGTAGGCGTCGGTGGCGGCACCGGAGGCCACCTCGGACCAGACGCCCTCCCGCAGGTCGGCGAGCATGTCCCCGAGCCCGTACGCGTCGTCGCCCAGGAACGCCTCCTGCTCCACGAGCCGCTTCATGCGATCCACGTTCAGGAGCCCGTTCAGGGCGAACACCTGGCGGCCCCGGATCATGTCCGGCACCCCGGAGCCCATGAACCGGTTGAGCAGCTCGGGCTGGAGCATCCACTCCGGCGTCGCGAACACTTGGCGGTTCAGATAGTCCACCGCCCGCACCTGGCGCTCGGCGGGCACGGCCTCGAACACCGCCCCGGCCTGCCCCTGGCGCTTCCGGGTCTGTACGACGCCGCCGACGTTCGTCAGGACGTGCCCGGTGTAGCGGTTCCATTGGGCGCCGACGTTCTGGTACAGCTCCTCGAGCTGGTCGTAGTCCCGGCCTTCCTGGTAGGTCCACTCGTCCAGGTTGTCGACGATCCGCTTCAGGTTCTCGATCCCGAGATCCGAGGCGCGCATGGCGTCGTCGCCGATGGCCTCGGTCAGGGCCGAGGGGTCCTCGCCGTTGGGCGACGAGAACCGATAGACCGGATCGGACTGCATCTCCGCCACCATCTCGTTCAGCAGCGGCACCTCGCCCGTCATGCTCTCGCCGGGGAGCCGTCGGTATCCCCACTCGATGGCGAACTTGTCGTAGGGGCCGACCAGGGGCATCAGGCAGGTGTCGTCCCCGGGCTGGGCCACGTAGTTGAAGCGGGCGTAGTCCATGATGGACGGTGCCACGCCCATGGTGCAGGTGAACCGGGTCCGGAGGGAGTCCACCGGGTAAGCCGCGGAGGACTGCATGTTGTGCTGCAGCCCCAGCGTGTGGCCCACCTCGTGGGCGCTCACGAACCGGACCAACTCACCCATGATCGAGTCGCTGAACGCGACGCCCCGGGCCTCCGGGTTCACCGCCGCAGTCTGGATGAAGAACCAGTTCCTGAGGAGGTTCATGACGTTGTGGTACCACTGGATGTCCGATTCCAGGATCTGGCCGGTCCGAGGGTCGTGGACGTGGGGTCCAGAGGCGTTCTGGACGTCCGAGGCCAGGTACCGGATCACCGAATAGCGGGCGTCCTCGGGGTTCCATTCGGGATCCTGCTCCGGCGTGGGCGCGTCCCGGGCCACGATCGCGTTGCTGAAGCCCGCCTCCTCGAAGGCGACCTGCCAGTCCTCGACCCCCATCTTCAGCCAGGGGCGCCACTTCTCGGGGGTGGCGGGATCGATGTAGTAGACGATGGGCTCCACCGGGTCCACGACCTCGCCCCGGGCGTAGGCGGCGGGATCGCTGGGCTCCAGCCGCCAGCGGGTGATGTAGCACCGGTCCGTGGCCCGCTGGGTGTCCAGCCCGTAGTCCACCAGCTCCACGTCGAAGAATCCGACCCGCGGATCACACAGCCGCGGCTGCATGGGGTTCTCGGGCAGGACCAGCATCGAGTGGTGCATCTCGGCGGAGACGGTGTTGGTCGCCGCGTTCGAGGGGGCCTCCGTGGCCTCGTAGGTCAGGACGCGCCGGACCTCGACGTTGGTCGGGAAGCTCTGGGCCCATTCGATGAAGGTCCGATCCGGGTCCAGGCGGCGGACCCCGTAGGCCTGACGACGGAAGCTCGGCAACCCCAGCATGGGCACGTCCGTCGTGAAGAGGTCGGTGACGTCGATCACCACCGCGCCCGAGTCCGGCGACATCGCCTCGATGTCGAAGGCCTGGACCACGGGCTCGAAGTTCGAGTTCCGGACGGCCCGGGCGATGGGCTGGGCGCTGTCCGCCACGTTCTCGTAGCTCGCCAGCCGCAGGAGGACGCGGTCGGCGTTCCGCTCCCAGCGCACCACCGAGGTGTTGGTCTTGGAACCGCCGTACCCCGCACCGTCGGGGGTCCGGGCGACCCGGGTCAGGAGGAGCATCTCCTCGCCCAGGCGGTCCACCGGGATCTCGTAGAAGAGGTCCTGACCGATCCGGTGGACGTCGAAGAGTCCCTCGTCCGTCACGGCCTCGTCCGTGATGACGTCCTCGTAGGGCTGCATGCCCCCTTCCTGGCTCTGGGCCCGGCCCGCCGGCCCCTCTTGAGCCGGCCTGGGGGATGCCATGGCCTCGGGAGCCGTACCGCCACAGGCGGTGAGACCTGCGAGCAGCAGTAGCGCAAACGTTCTCATACCGACCTCTTTGGGGAGTTCTGCGGCGGGGCCTCCCGCCGATCCACGATTCCAACGACACGCACACCCGGAGCGGGGTTGAGCGATGCCCGTACCCGACGACGCCGAGACGGTCCCGAAATCGGGGCATCCGACGCCGATCCAGCTCGACGCGGCAATCCGGAGCGGAACCCGGACCGCCCTGTGGACCGTGTTCGCCAGCGCGATCCTGGCGCTGATCAAGATCAGCGCGGGTGTGGCTGGGAACGCGTACGCGCTGGTCGCGGACGGAGTGGAGTCCCTCACCGACGTGGTCTCCTCGCTGGTGGTCCTCGGCGGTCTCAGGCTCAGCCGCCGCTCGGGCGGCGAAGACTTCCCCTACGGCCTGGGGAAGGTGGAGTCGCTGGCGGCGGCCGTGGTGGCCACGCTGGTGCTCGCGGCGGGCTTCGGGATCGCGGTGCAGGCCGTGCGGGAGATCCGGGAGCCCCATGGCGCGCCCGCCGCCTTCACCCTCTGGGTTCTGGCCGCCGTCGTGGTGGTGAAGGAAGTGCTGTTCCGGGTCGTGGCCCACCGGGCCGGAAAGACGGGAAGCCGGCTGCTGGACGCCGACGCCTGGCACCACCGTTCGGACGCCATCACGTCCCTGGCGGCCTTCATCGGGATCTCGGTGGCGCTGGTGGGCGGACCGAGGCTCGCAGCCGCCGACGAGTGGGCGGCGCTCCTGGCGTGCGGGGTCATCCTGTGGAACGGGGGGCGCCTCTTCCGTCACTCCATCCGGGACGTCCTGGACGCCGCGGCCCCGGTGGAGATCAGGGACCGGGTGCGCGCCCTCTCGCTGGCGATCCCCGGCGTGGCGGACGTGGAGGAGCTCCGGGTCCGGCGAAGCGGCCTGGCCTGGCTGGTGGACATCCACGTGGAGGTGGACCCCGACTCCACGGTCCGTGCCGGCCACGAGGTGGCCCACCGGGTGAAGGAGGCCCTCGTCCTCAGCGAGCTGCCGATCCTGGACGTCCTGGTCCACATCGAGCCCCACGAGCCCCGGGAGGTGGAACCGTGAGGATCATCCGAGGCCGGTGGGCCGGCCGGGACCTGGTCTCGCCCGGTGGGCGGGTCCGCCCGACGAGCGAGGCCGTCCGGGACGCCGCCCTCGAGTCGGTCGCCGACGAGCTGGACGGAGCCCGGATCCTCGACCTCTTCGCCGGCACCGGCGCGCTGGGGCTCGAAGCCCTGTCCAGGGGAGCCGCCACCGCCGACTTCGTGGAACGGAACCCCGCCGCCCTGCACGCCCTCAAGGCCAACCTGGCGGCGTTCCGGCTCAAGAAGTGCACGCGGGTCTTCAAGAGGGACGTCTTCACCTTCCTGCAGGGAGTGCGGCCGGACGCCTATCACGTCGCCTTCGTGGATCCGCCCTACACGTCGGCGCTGGGCGCCCGGGTGGTGGAGGTCTGGCGGGAGACGCCCTTCGCCCGGGTCCTGGTGGTGGAGGCGGCGGAGGGCGCCGAGCTGCCCCCCGGAGGTGTGACCCGGACCCTGGATGGGACGAGCCTCACCCGTTTCGTGGCCGGCTGAGCCGGGGGCGACCCTGGGCCGCCCCCGGCTCCGGCACGACCCTCAGCGCCCCTCTGCGGCCTCCGCCTCGGCGTACCGCAGGGCCCGGAACACGTCGTTCCAGCTCTGGAACGCGGGCGCGTCGGTGGACACGGCGTCGGGCACGTAGCCCTCGGCGCGGACCACCTCGAACTCCTGGCTGTGCTCCTGGCCGTCCACCACGAGAGTGACCCGGTAGCGTCCGGGCTCGGCCAGCGCGCCGTCGTTCCCGCCTCGGCCGCCGAAGATGGACTGGACGCTGACGCCCCGGTCCCGGAGAGCGCCGAACATCTGTCGCATCCCGCTGTTCCCGCCTCCGCCACCGCCGGCGCTCCGCACGGCGGGCGTCTCGCCGGGACGGTCGTTCCAGGCGTCTCCGCCCCCGCCTCCGCCGAACCCGCCGCCCCCGAATCCGCGGCGAGGGTTGCCGCTCATGAAGTTCTCCACCATCCGGTCCATCTGGTCCCGGTCCGCGCCCTCGAACTCCACTAGGGAGTCGGCCACGGCCGTCATCATGTCGGCGGTGCGCGCCGAGTCCCGCCGCTCCGCCGGAGAGAGGGCCATCCGGGGCGGCGCGTCGCCCTCGAAGTTCCACCGGACCGTGTTGAGGCCGGACGCCGATCCGCCGCTGATCCCGGTGCGCCGGAAGGAGCCGTCCAGGGACTCGACGGTGAGGGTCACCTCCCGGTCCTCCGGCCGCTCGGGCAGGAGGTAGTGGAAGGTGGCGCCGTAGGGCCGGCTGTCGACCTCGAAGAACTCCTGGCCGGTGGACTCACCACCGACGAAGGACCGCCCGAACTGGAGGCCCGGGGCGGGCTCGAAGAGGACCGGCGCGTCGGCCAGCCAGCCCGCACCGATCTGCTGGAGGGGCGCCACGTCCACGACCCAGATGGAGCGACCGTGGGTCCCGGCGATCAGCTCACGATCCCGGGGGTGGATCCGCAGGTCGTGGACGGGGACCGCCGCACCCATCCCCTCCATGAACCGGTGCCAGGAGCCGCCCCGGTCCAGGGAGACGTAGATCCCCACGTCGGTGCCCACGTAGAGGAGGTCCGGGTTCACCGGATCCTCGCGGATCACGTGCACGAAGTCCGGCCCGTCCGACGGCAGGTCGGCGCTGATGGACCGGAAGCTCCCTCCGTTGTCGTCGGTGACGAAGACGTAGGGGGTGAAGTCGTTGCGCCGATGGTTGTCGAAGGTGACGTACCAGCGATCCGCGTCCGCCCTGGAGGGCTCGATGCGGCTCACGTAGCTGCTGTCGGGCACCATGCCGGCGAACCGTTCCGTCAGGTCGATCCACTCACCCCCGTCGTCCGGGCTCATCCACACCTTGCCGTCGTCCGTCCCGACGTAGAGCCGGCCCCGGACCAGCGGAGACTCGTCCAGCGACACGATGGTGGCGTGGGTCTCGGCTCCGGTCACGTCCGGCGTGATCCCCCCGGTGGTCCGGGTGGAGACGTGGATCTTGGCCGAATCCTGCGTGGTGAGGTCGGGCGAGATGACCACGAGGTCCTCGCCCAGGTTCGTGCTCTTCAGGACCCGGTTGGCCGCGGCGTAGAACACCGACGGATCGTGGGGCGACAGGAAGAAGGGCGTGTTCCAATTCCAGCGGAGCTCACGGGCGGCGGAGTCCGCGGCCTGAAGCTGCCGGAACCGGTCGAGGCGGGCCCGGGCCGCCTCCGGCGGCTCGTTCTCCTCGTCGTCCCAGACCGTGAGGACCGAGTCCTCGTACATCAGGTAGTTGTCCCGCCAGGCCGGCTTCTGGAGGCCGATGCGCTCCCCGGTGTCGAGGCGGATGCGGGACATGTTGCCGCCCTGGGACTCGGCGAAGACCAGGTCGTGGTCCGTGGGATGCTGTGCGGTCTGGAAGCCGTCCCCGCCGCTGATGGTGGCCCACATGTAGTTGGTGATCTCCCCACCGGCGAGGCGGGAGGGTCCGCACCAGGTCCCGTTGTCCTGGAGCCCGCCGCACACCCGGTACGGGACGGCCATGTTGTGTGTGACGTGGTAGAACTGGCCCAGGTCGATGTGGTTCAGGGCCTGCCAGTTCCCGCCCTTGTCGTAGGTTATGGCCACGCCCCCGTCGTTCCCGACGACGATCCGATCCGGGTCGCTGGGATCGATCCACATGGCGTGATGGTCCACGTGGACCCCGACCGTCGTGTTCCCGGCCGTGACCCCGCCGTCGGGCGAGTAGCGCACCGGAGTCGACGAGAAGTAGACCCGGTCCTCGTCTATGGGGTCGACCCGGACCTGCGAGTAGTAGAAGGGCCGGGTGTTGTCGTCGTTCACCTTCTTCCAGCTGCTCCCGCCGTCGTCGGAGCGGTAGAGGCCGTTGCCCTCGGACCCCTCCGCTTCCTCGGCCTCGACCATGGCGTACATGCGGTCGGGGTTGGACGGGGCGATGGCCAGGCCGATCCGCCCCTTGGTGGTGGTGGGGAAGCCGTTCCCCACCACCTCGGTCCAGCTGTCCCCGCCGTCGGTGGTCTTCCAGAGCCCGCTCCCCGGGCCGCCGCTCTGGAGGAACCAGGGGCCCCGGACCCGCTCCCAGGAGGAGGCGAAGAGGACGTCGGGGTCGTCGGGGTGCATGACGAGATCCACGAAGCCCGCCCGATCGCTGATGAACTTCACCAGGTCCCAGGTGTCCCCGCCGTCTTGGGTCCGGTAGAGTCCCCGCTCCGGGTTGCTTCCCCAGATGTGCCCCAGGGCCGCCACGTAGACGATGTCGGGGTTCGACGGGTGGACGACGATGCGGCCGATGACCTGGGTCTCCTTGAGCCCCTTGAACTCCCAGCTCTCGCCCCCGTCGGTGGACTTGAAGATCCCCCCGCCCGCGGAGATCGAGTTCCGGGAATCCTCCTCTCCCGTCCCCGCCCAGATCTGGAGGGTGTCCGACGGCGCGATGGCGATGTCGCCCATGGCCACCACCCGCTCCTGGTCCCACAGGGGGCGGAAGGTCGTCCCGTTGTTCGTGGTCTTCCAGATCCCCCCTGCGGCCGCCGCGACGTAGAACGTCTTTGACGGCCCGGGAATCCCCTCCACGTCGGTCACCCGGCCCTGCATGTTCGCGGGCCCGATCCTGCGCCACTCGAGCTCTTCCATGAGCCCCTGCGGCGTGACCTGGGCCCCGAGACCGGGGGCGGTGGTGGCGAGGGCGACGAGGAGAGCGCCGAAGAACGGCGCGGGACGGGGTCGGCTCATGTCCAGGATCCTGGCTCGGGTCGGTCCGGTGGTCGGCCGGTCCGGGGGTTCGGAGGTCCCGTCGTGGGACGGTCCGCCCCGACCGGTGCCGTGACGGTAAGGGGACAGGCGGCAGAAGGGGAGTGTTGAAGCGTCGGACACCCGCCGGGCCGGGCTCCGGAACGCGGGTCGACGAGAGGGACGACGTCCTTGACGTGAGGGCCGAAGAAGGCAAAAGTCACAACGTGACTAAACCTCCTTCGTCCGGGGTCCCATGCCCTCCGATTCCCTCGCGGAGTTCGAGCTCCTCGTCGTGCTGGCCGCACTCCGCCTCGGCCCTTCCCGCGCGTATACGGTCACGATCGCCGAGGACATCCGGGAGCGCACCGGGCGCGGGGTGCGGCGGGCCAACGTCTACACCACTCTTCAGCGGCTCGAGGACAAGGGGCTCGTCACGAGTGCCGTAGGAACCCCGACGGCCGAGCGTGGCGGACGGCCGCCCCGGCTGATCTCGGTGGAGCCCGCGGGCGTGGCGGCGGTACGAGCGACCACCGACGCCATCGCCGCCATGTCGGAGGGGCTGGCCGACCTGGTGCGGGAGCAGTCGTGAGCGCCCCCCGGTGGGCCCGGGCCCTTCTGCGCCGACTCGCCCCGGACGGTCGCGCCGAGGACATCGTGGGCGACCTGGAGGAGACGCACGGCCTCAACGTGCGACGTCGCGGCCCGCTCCTGGGAGGTCTGGCCACGAGCGTCGAGACGCTGGACCTGGCCCGGGCCCTCCTCCTGGAGCGTTCCCGGGGGATCGGCGTGTCCTGGCTCGACGTGAAGCTCGGGCTCCGCATGCTCCTCCGGTATCCGGGGCTGACCCTCCTCGGGGGGCTCGCCATCGCCTTCGCCATCCTCACCGGGGCCGGGACCTTCGAGTTCCTCCGCCAGGTGGCGTACCCCTCGCTTCCGTTCCCGGACGGAGACCGCATCGTGGGGCTGGAGCTGTGGGATTCCCGGGCGGGCGGCGAGGAGGGTCGGGCCCTCTACGACCTCGGCATCTGGCAGGACGAGCTCGGCTCCGTCGAGGAGCTGGGCGCGTTCGATACGGTGGTCCGGAACCTCATCCCGGGCGCCGGTGGGGCCTACCTCCTCACCGGCGCCGAGATCGACGCCGTGGGGTTCCGGCTCACCGCCGTCGAGCCGCTCCTGGGCCGCGCCCTGAACGAGGACGACGAGCGGCCGGACGCACCCCTGGTCGTCGTGCTGGGATACGACGTCTGGCGGACGGTGTTCGCGGAGGATCCGGCGGTGGTGGGGTCGGAGATCGGCGTCGGCACGACCCGGGCGACCGTCGCGGGGGTGATGCCGGAGCGCTTCGCCTTCCCGGTCTCCCACGACTTCTGGCTGCCCCTCCGGGTCGATCCCCGGACCACCGATCCCGGGGAGGGCCCGTCGGTCCGGGTCTTCGGCCGTCTCGCCCCCGGCGTGTCGATGGCCGAGGCACAGGCCGAGCTGGACCGCATCGGCGAGCGCCTCGCCGTGGCGCATCCGGAGGTCCGTGAGGGGGTGCGGCCCTTCGTGAAGCCCTTTCCGAGAGCGATGCTCGGCCTCCCGGCCACCGTGTCCGACGGCGTGGTGTCGGCCGTGATCCTGGCGTGGAACGTCCCCCTGATCCTCTTCCTCCTCCTGGTCACCGGGACCGTGGCCCTGCTCATGTTCGCCCGGGCGGCGGCCCGGGAGAGCGAGCTGGTGGTGCGGAGCGCCCTGGGGGCCGGCCGGCGTCGCATCGTCGGGCAGCTCTTCGCCGAGGCGCTGGTGCTGGCGGCGGCGGGCGCCGTCGTGGGCCTGGCCGCGGCCCGGTACGGTCTCCGCTGGGGCTATCACGTGGTCGAGGCCGAGATCTGGAACGGCCCGCTCCCCTTCTGGTTCGAGCCGGAGCTCTCCCTCTCGACGGTCCTCTATGTGGTCGGGCTCACCATTCTGGGAGCCGCGGTGGCGGGGATCGTTCCCGGCCTCAAGGCGACCCGTGGACTGGGGGCCCGTCTGCGTGAGAGCGCGGCGGGGGCCGGAGGGCTCCGCTTCGGGGGGATCTGGAGCGTGGTCATCGTCCTCCAGATCGCCATCACCATGGTGGCGCCGGCCATCGGCTTCGCCGTCGCGATGGAGGGGAGGGAGATCGAAGACTTCGACCTGGGGATTCCCGCGGAGGAGTTCCTGACGGCCCAGCTCGGGCTCCAGCCGACCGAGGAGGAGCTCGCCGATCCCGCGGCCACGTCGCGCCTGGTCGCGGACAGGACCCGCGCCACCCTCTCCGAGCTCGAGGAGAAGCTCCTCTCCGAACCGGGGGTCGCGGGACTGACGTACGCGGAGCTGGCGCCTCGCATGTACGCGGGCTGGCACCAGATCGAGGTCGACGGGCCCACCGCGCCCCCGCAGGACGCCAGGGGCCACCGCATGGGGTCGGTGGACGTCGAGACCGACTTCTTCGAGACCCTGGGGATGGCGCCCCTCGCCGGCCGGGACTTCCGCTCGTCCGACATCGAGGCCGACGCTCGCTCGGTGATCGTGAACGAGGCGTTCGTCGACTACGTCCTGGGTGGCCGCAACGCCGTCGGGGTCGAGCTCCGGTACGTCGCCACCGAGCGGAACCGGGATCCAGACCAGGAGCCGGGTCCGTGGTACCGGGTGATCGGGGTCGTCCACGACCTGGGGCCCATGTCGGGCTACAGCGGAGCCGTCATCTATCACCCTGCGGCACGGGGCGGCATGAACCCGGCCTTCGCCATGGTCCGGGTCCGGGGTGACGCCCTCGCCTTCGCCGGGCGCCTCCGGGAGATCGTCTTCGACGTGGATCCCACCCTGCGGATGGGCGAACCACTTCGTCTCGACCGGGTGATCGACAGCGAGGTCGATTTCTACCGTTTCTGGATCCTCAACCTGGCCATGGTCAGCGGCGTGGCCGTCCTCCTCTCCCTGGGTGCCATCTACTCCGTGATGTCCTTCACCGTGGCACGGCGGACACGGGAGATCGGGGTGCGGGTCGCGCTTGGAGCGCCGCGGCGGCGCGTTGTGCTGTCCGTCTTCCGCCGTCCCCTCACCCAGCTGGCGGCGGGCCTCCTCCTGGGCGGCGGCGTGACCGGATGGCTCATGAACCTCGGCGGTGCGAACGCGACCCTCCGGGGCCTCGCCGTCTTCGGTCTCTATCTGGTGGGGATGACCGTCGTGTGCATGCTGGCCTGTGTGGTGCCGACCCGCCGCGCCCTGGCCATCGAACCGTCCGAGGCCCTCCGGGTGGAGTGACCAGGGCGAGGGGGGGCACCTCGCCGCCCCCGCCGCCCCCGCGAGCGCCGACGGGCGGACGGATGATCCAGGGTCGACGAGCGGGCCGGTGCCTGCCCCCGCTCCTTGCCCCGAGCGGCTGCGGCGAGAAAGGTGGTGTCTCCGATTCGCCCCGCCCCAGGAGCCCCGCGCCTCATGCCGCACCGACCCCGCCCCACCCCCCTCCGGCGCCGCCCGACCCCTGCCCTGCGCCGGGCCTGGTCCCGCCTCGCCGCCGCCGTCGCCGCCGCTGTCCTCGTGGCCGCCGGCGACGCCGCTGCCCAGCAGGCGCCCGTGGTTCCCGCCGCACCGATGACCGACGAGCCGCTTCCGGCCTTCGTCCCGGGGACGGCGTACGATCCCGGCATCCCGACCCTCGAAAGCGTGGTGGGGCACGGGATCCGGGACGAGATCACCTCCCCGGCCGAGATGGCCGTCTACTTCAGGTCCCTCGCGGCGGCTGCCCCGGACCGGACCCGGCTGGTGGAGTACGGCGAGACGTGGGAGGGCCGTCCCCTCCTGGCTCTCCTCGTGGGCTCGCCGGCCAACATGGCTCGCCTGGACGACGTTCAGGCCGGCCTTCGGCGCCTGGCCGACCCCCGGGGGCTCGGAGAGGGAGAGGTCGACGACCTGGTGGCCGACCTGCCGGTCCTCGTCTCCCTCGTCCACGGCATCCACGGCAACGAGATCAGCTCCGCCGGGGCGGCGATGGCGATGGCCTACCACCTCCTGGCCGCGCGGGACGAGCCCCGGGCCGCCACCATCCTGGCCAACGCCGTCGTCCTCATCGACCCCGCCCAGAACCCGGACGGCCGGGCGCGTTTCGTCCTGGGCACGCGGCAGGGACGGGGGCGGTGGGCCGACCCGCACCCCCTCTCGGCGGAGCACGACGAGCCCTTCCCGGGGGGACGGACGAACCACTACCTCTTCGACCTGAACCGGGACTGGTTCGCCCAGACCCAGATGGAGTCCCGGGCCCGGGCGGCCCTCCTGCTGGCGTGGCCCTCGCAGGTGGTGGTGGACGTCCACGAGATGGGGGGGAACTCCACCTACTACTTCCCGCCCAACGCGGTCCCGGGGAACCCCTGGACCACCGACGAGCAGAACGCGGCGCTGAGGCGCGCGGGAGCGGCGATGGCCGCGAATTTCGACGCTCGGGGCTTCCGCTATTTCAACCGGGACACGTACGACGCCTTCTACCCCGGGTACGGGGTGTCGTGGCCCATGGCTCTGGGCGCCATCGGCATGACGTTCGAGCAGGCTTCCGCCCGTGGGATGGTGCTCCGCCGCGCCGACGGCAGCCTCCTGACCTACGGCGACGGGGTCCTGCACCACTTCACCGCCACCTTCGCCACCACCGAGTGGGCGGCGACGGAGCGGGAGCGCCTCCTGCGGGAGTTCGTGGAGTTCCGGAGGTCCGGCGCCGCCCTGGGAGAGGGGCGGGCCTACGTCCTGCACTCCGCCCACGATCCGGCCATGGCCCGCCGCCTGGCCGAGACCCTGGTCCGGAACGGGATCGAGGTGACCCGACCCGCCGAAGCGCTCGAAGTGGACGGCCGGACGCTGGATGCGCGCTCCACCTTCGTCGTACCCCTGGCGCAGCCCTCCCACCGGCTCATCCGGAACATGCTCGATCGCCAGACCTCGATGGACACCACCTTCGTGGAGGAGCAGATCCGTCGCCGCAGTCTCCGGCTCAGGGACCAGATCTACGACGTGACGGCCTGGAACCTCCCGATGCTCTGGGACGTGGAGCTCCTGGACGGACCCGCCGCCCTGGCCGAAGGCGGCGCTCGGGTCACCCTGGAGGAAGCCCCCTCCCGACCGGCGGTGGGCGAGGCGGGGGTCGTCGCCTGGCTGATGCCCTGGGGGGGCGGCACCGCTGCGCTGGTGGCCGACCTCCTCCGGGACGGCGCCACCGTCCGGGCCACCGGAGCCGAGCTGGTGCTCCACGGCCGCACCTTCCCGGTGGGGACCGCCATCGTGCGGCCTTCGGAGAACCCGGGCCTGGCCGCCGCCCTCGCCGGGGCCGCCGCCCGGCACGGGGTGGAGGTCGTGCCCGTGGCCAGCGCCTACACCGACTCGGGAAGCTCCCTGGGGAGCAACGCCACTCGGACCCTCCGGCTGCCGAGGATCCTCCTGGCCTGGGATCGGCCCGGTTCGACCTACTCGGTGGGATGGGCCCGCTACGTTCTGGAGCAGCGCTACGGCCTCCCGGTCACCGCGGTCCGGGGCCAGAGCCTGGGCGGGGTGCGCCTCTCGGACTTCGACGTCGTGGTCCTGCCCTCGGGGAACTACGGCGGCGTCCTGGGCGACGCCGGTGTGGATCGGCTCCGGGCATGGATGGCCGAGGGCGGAACGCTGGTGACCATGGCCGAGTCGTCGCGCTGGGCCGGGCGGGCGGGCCTCCTGGCCACCACCACCGAGCTGCGGGGTGGCGCCCCGGAGTCCGGCGGCGGAGAGGGAGGCGGTGGCGTGTCGGAGCAGCCCATCGATCCGGTGGCCTCCCTGGCCCCCGCCCGGGAAGCCCCCGAGCCCGTTCCGGGGGCGATCCTCAACGTCGATCTCGACACGTCCCACTGGCTCGCCGCCGGGACGGACGGCCGCGTGGGGGCCCTGGTGGAGGGCAGCCGGGTGTTCACCCCCCTCACCCTGGACGAGGGCGTGAACGTCGGCCGTTACGCCGGGGTGGACGAGCTGGTGGCCAGCGGGATCGCGTGGGAGGAGTCCCGTCCGCAGCTGGCCCACAAGGCGTTCCTCATGCACCAGCCCGTCGGGTCCGGACAGCTGGTGGCGTTCGCCGAGGACCCCAACTATCGGGCCTACGCCGAGGCCGCCCAGCTCCTGTTGCTCAACGCGGTGCTGCTGGGACCCGGACGGTGAGGCGCGGAACTTGCTCCCGTAGGAAGCGGCGCCTTAGCTTTCCGATCATGGTCCCGGCAACGACGAGGTCCTGAACGTATGCGTACGACAACCCTTGGTACGGCGACGTTTTGCGCGGCCCTGTTGGCCTTGTCTCCGGACCCCGTGGCCGCCTACATCGGCCCGGGCTCCGGTCTTTCGGCCATCGGCGCGGTGCTCGCGGTGGTCGCCGGCCTCTTCTTCGCGGTGTTCGGGTTCGTGTGGTATCCGATCAAGCGGCTGCTCCGGTCGTCCCGGGGCGCCACCCCAGACCCTGCCGCGGCGCAGCCAGAGGGTACTTCCCCCGAGTGATCGCGGTGCTGTGGGCCGCCGCCCTGGTGCTGCTGTTCGTCGTCCTCCTCCGGGTCTTCGGGCTCGTGCCAAGGAGCCGGGAGGTGATCGACGTGAGTCGGCGCTCCCTGGCCGTGATCCGCGACCCGGCGTTGGACGACCGGGCCAAGGAGACGACGCTTCAGGCGAACACCGTCGTCCTCTTCCGGCACTTCGGCGTGCTGGCCCTGGGCGGCGCCGCCGCCCTCCTCATCCCCGCGGCCGTCCTGGTCGCGGCCGACGCCGTCGGGTGGGCATCCCTGGATGCCGTCGTGGACGCCAGCATGTCCCCGGCCTTCCTGGTCACGACGGGCGTCGTCGCGCTGATCGCCCTGGCGCTCCCGTCCCGGTCCGATGCCGCAGCTGGTGAGGATTATTCGGCGACGGATCGGACCCTCCATCGCCTCGCCTTCCGCACCCGCGAGCCCCAGATCGCCGTGGCCGACCTGGAGGACCGGATCTTCCGGAAGCCCCTGGCCGCGTCCGACGCCGGCGAGCCCGTCTTCATCACCGCCCTTCCCCGGGCCGGGACGACGCTCCTGCTGGAGATCTTCGCGGCCAGTCCCGAGTTCGCGTCGCATCTTTACCGGGACATGCCGTTCGTCCTCACGCCCCTTCTCTGGAACGCCCTGTCCAGCCGCTTCCAGCGGGAGTCCGGGGACCGGGAACGGGCTCACGGTGACGGGATGCGTATCAACGCGGACAGCCCCGAGGCCCTGGAGGAGGTCCTGTGGATGGCCTTCCACCCGGACCGCTACACCGCCGACCGCATCCGCCCCTGGAGCGAGCCGCCGGACCCGGAGTTCGCGACCTTCTTCCGCGGCCACACCCGGAAGATCGTGCTGCTCCGTGGCGCGGGGGGCGGGGACGGTCCCGGCCGCTACGTGTCGAAGAACAACCTGAACGTCGCCCGGATCGAGGTGCTCCGGCAGCTCTTCCCCCGGGCTCCGATCGTGGTGCCCTTCCGTGACCCCCGGATCCACGCCGCGTCACTGCTACGGCAGCACCTGAACTTCCTGGCGATCCACGAGCGGGATTCCTTCGCCCGGGAATACATGCGGGAGATCGGGCACTTCGACTTCGGCGCGAACCTCGCCCCCATCGACTTCGGGGGCTGGCTGGACGATGGTGGACCCCGGGACGCCGGGACGCTCTCCTTCTGGCTGGAGTACTGGGTGGCGGCGTACCGGTACCTCCTCGACCGGCGGGGAGACCTCCTGTTCGTGGGGTACGACGACTTCTGCCGAACCCCGGAACCGACCCTCCGGAGCCTGGCCGCCGCCACCGGCGCGTCGGACCCCGAGGCCCTGCTGGCGGCCGCTCGCCGCGTGCGGCCGCCGGGGACGACGGACGTCGATCTCGCCGGTGTCTCATCCGAGCTCCAGCGCCGGGCTGCGGATCTCCACGAGGAGCTTCGAGCCCGGGCCATCGTCCAGTCATGACCCAACGAAGCCGCAGCGACCGCATAGCCCTCGTGCTCTTCGTCCTCGCTACCGCCGGCGGGGTGTTCATGTACGGCGTGGCCGTCGGTCACTTCCAGTGGTTCCCCTTCAGTGTCCTGGAGCAGCTCCACGACGCGACCCGGATGGCCGTCACGGGGGAGTCGGACTCGTGGTACGTGCGCCAGGTGGACCACGGGTTCGAGGGCCCGGTCCGCCGGGGAGACGGGGCTCGTGCGGGCCTGAACCTGGTGACCCGGTTCGAGAGCGAGACCGAGTTCCGGGCCGAGATCCTCGACATGGACGGCGCCCTGGTCCACCAGTGGGCCGTCGACTGGTTCGACGTCTGGCCCGACGCAGATCACCTGCCGGAGCAGCGCATCCCCAGGGAACGTCCCGGCACCCACATCCACGGAGCGGTGGTCCTCCCGGATGGAGACCTGGTCTACAACTATGAGCACCTGGGCCTGGTCCGCCTCGACCGGGACGGCGAGGTGGTCTGGAGGCTTCCCTATCCGACGCACCACTCGGTCCACCTCGACGAGGCAGGGAACCTGTGGGTGTCCGGACAGATCGATCACGAGTCGCCCGTGGACCGCTTCCCCCAGCGCTCCCCGCCGTTCTCCGAGTACACCGCCCTCGAGGTCTCCCCCGACGGAGAGATCCTGTCGGAGTGGTCCGTGTCCCGCATCCTGGAGGAGAACGACCTCGGAGGCCTCCTCCACCTGGGCACGACCGCCAACCGTGACCTGGGAGTGGGCGGAGCCGACATCCTCCACCTGAACGACGTGGAGCCCTTCCCGGACTCTCTGGCGGAGGGCGTCTTCCGGCGGGGCGACGTCATGGTGTCCCTCCGGAACATCAACACGGTGCTGGTCTTCGACCGGGAGTCCCGGGAGATCCGCCACATCGCCACCGGGAGGTTCGTCCGCCAGCACGACCCCGACTTCCTGGACGGGAATCGCTACAGCGTCTACGACAACAACAACATCGCCCCGGAGGCCCGGGGGTCCCGGTCCCGCATCGTCATCCTGGACGCCCGGGACGGGTCCGTCACGACCTGGTTCGAGGGGGGACCGGACGTCCCCTTCTATTCGGACATCATGGGCAAGCACCAGTGGCTCCCGGACGGGCACCTCCTCGTGACGGAGTCGATGCAGGGCCGGGCCGTCGAGATCGACGCATCCAGGGAGGTGGTCTGGGAGTACGTGAACCAGGTCCGGCCGGGCACGGTGGGGATCGTCGAGGAGGTCCAGCGACTCCCCGCCGGGTTCGAAGCGATCTACCGGTAGGGAGGGACCGGCACGGCGTCTCCGAGTTGACCGGAGCCCCGCCCTGGGGTGATCCTGCAGCGTGTCCGCAGCCCGTGCCCACCCTCCACCCCCGGGTCCCATGGTCCGCTCCGCACTCCCAGCCCTGGCTCTCCTCGCCCTGCCCATCGCCCTGACGGCCCAGGTCCCCGAGGGGTGGGAGCTCCGGGCCGACCGGCCCGACCAGGACGTCTCCGAGGTCGCCTTCACGGAGATGCCACCGGGGTGGCACGTAACGACCGGGCCCGCGGTGATCCTCTACCGGCCGGACATGGTGGCCGGCGGCGCCTACCGCGTGGACATGGACGTCTTCCTGTTCGATCCGGAGGGGCGGCGGGAGGCGTTCGGCCTGTTCATCGGGGGCCGGGACCTGCAGGGCGGCAACCAACGCTACACCTACTTCCTCATCCGGGACGGGGGCCAGTTCCTGGTCAAATCCCGGGAGGGCAGGGAGACGTCGACACAGGTGGAGTGGACGGATCATCCGGCGATCCGGGGGTACGATGATCGGGACGAGGGAGAGGTCACCGTCCAGAACGTGTTGACCGCGCAGGTGGGTTCCGGCGAGATCCGGTTCCTGGTCAACGATCAGGAGGTGACGCGGGTCTCCACCGACGGCCTGTCGGTGGAAGGGATCGTGGGCCTCCGGGTGAACCACGCGCTCAATCTCCACATCTCGCGCTTCGAGTTGAGCCCCGGGAGCTAGAGGAGACCACGCATGGCCACGCGCATGAAAGGCAGCGGTCGCAAGAAGGGCCGGAAATCCGCCCCGTCGCTGGGGAAGCTGCGGTTCCCCAAGCCCCCGTGCACACCGGAGGTCCCCAAGCCTCCACCGCCGCCCTCCCCTCCCGGGAGCGGCTGTTCGGTGGGAACGGGCCTGAAGGCCCGGCGAGCCATCATCCGGCGTTTTCCGTGAGCAAATCGTTCTTCACCACGGGCGTCAGCGCCCTCTTCGAGATGTCCACGGCCGACGCCGCGCGCATCCTTCCGCCGCATCTCCCTCCCATCGAGATCCGGCCGCAGCGGGCCATTCTCAACGTGACGGCCTTCCATTTCCGGGACACGTCCGTCGGGCCATACGCGGAGCTGGTCTTCTCGGTGGTGGTGCCGCCCATGGTCTCCGGATGGTCGCACCATCCCAAGGCGGGGTTCTTCCCCTTCATGGCCGCCACCTCGTCCGAGGCGAGCCAACGCCTGCTCCGGGACGACCTCCGCATGCCGACGCACCCCGAGATCATCAGCGCCCGCTTCGTCGAGCGCGAGGATGCGGTGGGGATCCACGTCTGGTGCGGCGACGATCCCGTGATCGACATGAGGGTGACGCGGCACGAGTGGCATACCTCCACCCACCTTCTCCACTCGTTCATGGTGGACGGGGATCAGCGCTTCAAGGCGGACGTCCAGATCTCGGCGAACTACACCATGCACGAGCACGAGCAGGGCTCGCTGGTGCTCCACCCCCACGCCATCACCCGGGACCTGACCCTGGCGGAAGTGAGTCCGAGTCCCTTCCGGGAGCACTGGCTGAAGGAGGGGTGGGAGCTCTTCCACCCCCTGGAGGTCCTCTAGCGGGGCGACGAAGGCTCCGGCGGCCGGGCTCACGGCACCGGTGCCCGGGCCGGACGCGGCATTCCATCTTCGACGGATCTCCAGGCGAAACGACCCTTTCCCGGGGCTCGTAGGGGATGATTCCACCCCCCTCCACCTTCTCCAGGAGTCCGAGCCGTGGACGAGGACATCGTCGCAATCATCGCGATCACCTTGCTGATCTCGATCCCTCTCCTGGCCATCAGCGCCCGGATCGCCCTCAAGCCCATCGCCGAGGCCATCGCCCGCTTGCGGGGGGAGCCGGCGGCGGTGCCTCACGCTCGTGCGCTGCAGGACCGACGCCTGGCGGATCTCGAGGAGGAGATGGACCGCGTCGTGGCGGAGATGCAGTCCCTCCGGGAGGCGCTGCAGTTCCGGGAACAGCTCCACGGGGGCGAGGCAAAGCGGCTGCACATCGCCCCGTCGGAGGGTGAGGCCCCCTGAGTCGTCGGTCTCCCCGGGGTCCCCTCGGGTGCGGTCACCCCCCCGTGGCGTTCAACCTCCACCGGGGGTCGCCGGGCGCCTTCAGATCCGCCGACGCCGGAGCCGGAGGCTGTTCCCCACCACGCTCACGCTGCTGAAGGCCATGGCCAGGGCGGCCAGGATGGGGTGGAGGGAGCGGAGCATCCCCGGTAGGGCTTCGAAGGGGTGGAGAACCCCTGCGGCGACGGGGATCAGGAGCACGTTGTAGCCGAAGGCCCACCACAGGTTCTGGCGGATCGTCGCCAGGGTCGCCCGACTGAGGCGTAGGGCCCGGGGCACGGCCCCCAGGTCCCCGCTCATCAGGGTCACGTCCGCCGCCTCCATGGCCACGTCGGTCCCGCTGCCCATGGCGATGCCGACGTCGGCCTGGGCCAGCGCCGGCGCGTCGTTGATCCCATCCCCCACCATGGCCACCGGTGCCTTGGACTCCCCCTGTAGTCCGGCCACCACATCCGCCTTCTCTCCCGGAAGCACGTCGGCCCGGACCTCGTCGATCCCGACCTCCGAGGCCACCGCGGCGGCCGTCCTCTCGTTGTCGCCGGTGAGGAGCACCACCCGGAGGCCGTCCCGTCGCAACGCCTCCACGGCGGCGGCCGAGGTCGGCCGGACCCCGTCGGCCAGGGCCACGAGGCCCACGAGCCGGTCCTCCGCCGCGACCCAGGCGCAGCTGCGCCCCCGGGCCGCCTGAGCCTCCGCCGCGCCGGCCAGCTCGTCCGTGTCGATCCCGGCCTCATCCAGGAACCGGCGACTCCCCACCCGGATCGTGCGACCGTCGATGACTGCCGTGACGCCCCGGCCCGCCGCCGCGTCGAACCCGGTGGCCCGGGCCGGAGTCACGCCCCGCTCCAGGGCTTCGCGCACCACCGCCTCTCCCAGCGGGTGCTCGCTCCCGGTCTCCACGCCGGCCGCCAAGGACAGGAGCGCGTCCTCGTCGACGCCGGGCGCCGGCACCAGGGCCTGGACCCGGGGCACGCCCTCGGTGACGGTCCCGGTCTTGTCCAGCACTACGGTGCCCACGTCCCTGGCTCGCTCCAGGGCGATCCCGTCCCTGAAGAGGATCCCCATCTCCGCACCGCGCCCCGTCCCCACCATGATGGCCGTGGGCGTGGCCAGACCCAGGGCGCAGGGGCAGGCGATCACCAGGACCGCCACCAGGCGGAGGAGGGAGTCGGTGAATCCCGCGTCCACCCCCCAGAACCAGACCGCGAAGGTGAGCGCCGCCAGGACCAGGACCACCGGTACGAAGATCGACGAGACCCGGTCGGCCAACCGCTGGATCGGGGGCTTGGAGCCCTGGGCCTGTCGGACCCGCTCGATGATCCGGGCAAGGGCGGTCTCGCTCCCGACCCGGGTGGCGCGCATCAGCAGCGCCCCGCTGCGGTTGAGGGTGGCGCCGGTAACGGCGTCTCCGGGGCCCTTCTCCGCGGGAAGGCTCTCGCCGGTGAGCATGCTCTCGTCGACGGCGGATCGCCCCTCCACGACGTCTCCGTCCGTGGGGATCGACTCGCCGGGCCGGACCCGCAGGAGGTCGCCGACCTGTACGTCCTCCAAGGGGACGTCCTCGTCGACCCCGTCCCGCACGCGGCGCGCGGTCCGTGGTCGGAGGGCCATCAGGGATCGGATCGCCGCCCCGGTGGCGCCCTTCGCCCGGGCCTCCAGGAGCTTGCCGAGGCGGATCAGGGTGACGATGACCGCCGCGGTCTCGAAGTAGACGTGGTGCCCCAGCGCCGTGGAGCCCGAGGCCAGGGCCAGGGTCACGGGGATCGAATAGCCGTAGGCCACCGACGAGCCCAGCGCCACCAGCACGTCCATGTTGGCCGTGCGGTTCCGTAGCGCCGTCCACGCGCCCCGGTAGAAGGCGCCGCCCACGTAGAACTGCACCGGCGTGGCCAGCGCCCACATGAGGACGTTCACCCAGGGTCGTTGGGCCCAGGGACCCAGAAGGCCGAAGTCCCGGGCCATGCTCAGGACGAACAGGGGTACCGTGAAGACCACCCCCGTCCAGAAGGCCCGCGTCTGGCGGCGGATGTCGGCGGCCCGGGCCTCGGCCTCGGGATCGGCGGCCGACCCGGACAGATCGAGACGCACGGCACCGTATCCGGCCTTGTCCAGGGCCTCTGAGATCTCCGACCAGGGCGCCGTGCCGGGAAGGCGCTCCACGGTCGCGCGCTCCGTGCCCAGGTTCACCGAGGCCGTGACGACGCCCGGCACGCGCCGGCGCAGGGTCCGTTCGACGGTGGAGACACAGTTCGCGCACGTCATGCCGGTGACGCCGAGCTCCAGGCGCTCCAGGGGCACCTCGTAGCCCGCGTCCCGGATCCGCTCGGCCAGGACCCCGGGCGCCACCCGGGACGGATCGAAGTCCACCTCCGCCCGGTCCGAGGCGTAGTTCACCCGGGCGTCCTCGACGCCGTCGGTGCGACGGAGGGTCCGCTCCACGGTGGACGCGCAGTTGGCGCACGTCATCCCCTGTACGGGGAGCGTCACGGTGTCCATGGCTTCGCCGGCGGGCCGGACGGCCGGGCTCGACTCAGGTCTCCGGGGGATAGTCGATCTCCCTGAGCAGGGCGGCGATGGCGTCCCAGTTCGTGCTCGTCTCGTCCCACCGGACCGTCACGGTCCGGGCAGCGGCGTCCCCGGTGACCTCCCGGACCCCGGAGAGCTCGCCCACCTCCCGTTCGATCGTCTTCACGCAGTGCCCGCAGCTGATGCCCGGGACCTTCGCGGTGTGCTCGACCATGTCGTCGTTCCTCGTGTCGTCGTGGCGTAGACCGGGTCTCAGGCCCGGTCGATGGCGGTGAACGTCTCCAGCAGCTCCCGGATCACCCGCTCGCGCTCCCCGGGGTCGTCTCCCCGGATGGCCGCCGTGGCGCAGGAGTGGAGGTGCCGATCCAGCACGAGCCCCGTGACCTTCTTGAGGGCCTTCTCCACCGCCCGGATCTGCAGGACCACGTCCATGCAGTAGGAGTCTTCCTCCACCATCCGGGCGACGCCCCGTACGTGCCCTTCCACGCTCTTGAGGCGGTTCAGGATCTCCGCAGTCTCGGGACTCGGGGAAGCGCTCATCGGGTGTCCGGGGTGAGAGGGTGTGCACGAATATACCCCCCCCGGGGGGGGAGGGGTCAACCCGTCCTGGGGTGGCACGTCCCGGTCCGCACGACCGGCCCTCCCCCAGGGGGCAGCGGTCGCCTCCCCGCTCGGGACGACGCAGCCCGCAACAGGGTGGCGGACCCTCGTGCCCGCGGCCGCGGTCACCGCCCGACCTCCCGGGCGGCCCTCCTGTCGTGGCTGGTGCCGAGGGCCGGACCGGCGTATGTCCCGAAGCATGCGCGCCCGTCACCTCCTGGCCCCCCGCGGCCTCCGCCCGATCACCCTGGCCGTGGCGGCGGCCGTCCTCACCGCCCGCGGGCCGCTCCTGGCCCAAGCGGAGCCGGCCCCGAGCCCGCCCGACGTCGTCGCCGACGAGTTCAATCGGGGATTCCAGAGCATGGCCTGGGCGGGGCTGGTCCAGCGCCTCCACCCCGAGGGGTTGGCGAACCTGCGCCTGGCCGCGGACATCCTCGTCCGGGTCGACACCACCGGCTACGTCCTGGGCGCGCTCCTGGGCGACGTCGATCCGGGAAGCTACGCCTCGCTTCCCGACGACGAGGTCGTGCGCCGTCTCCTCGCCGGGATCCAGACCGAGGTCCCCGGACTGCTGTCGTCGCTGGTGTCCAGGCGTACCTGGATCCTCGGCACCGTCGCCGAGGGAGACGACCGTCACGTCGTCTACCGGATCCAGGCTCAGGTGACTGGAGCCGAGCCCGAGATCCGGGTGATGACCCTGCGGCGACACGAGGGCCGGTGGCGGGTGATCGAGGCCGAGGACCTGAGCGTGCTCCACACCGCGATCCGGGGCATCCCGATCCCCGGTGGCGACCCGCCGGAGACGCTTGCGCGGCGCGGTCGCGGTGGTTTCCCTAGTGGGGTCACACACCGGGCCGTAAGGCGACCCTCCGGAGCAAGGGGACGGTAGGTCACGGCACCGATCCCCCACCTCCCGGCGGCCGGACTCCTCACCACCACCAGGTTCCAAGACGATGCGTCCTCGCCTCCTCCTCCTCGCCGCGCTGCTCCTCCTCTCGCCTCTCGCGCTCCGGGCCCAGGCCCCCATCCAGCTCTCCCTCTTCCCCCCGATCCAGCTGGTGGACGAGTCGGAGGGGATCCAGGGCGTCCGGCTGGGCGTCTACGCGAAGAACGCCGGGATGGAGGGCTTCGACCTGGGGATCGTCACCCACACCACCGGGGACGTCCTGGCCCTGCAGGTCGCCCTGGCGAACATCGTGGAGGGGGACGCCTCCGGGGCCCAGGTGGGGTGGGGGCTCGGCTTCGCCATCGCCAACGTCGTGCGGGGCGACTTCACCGGCTTCCAGTCGGGACTCTACAACGGAGCCGGCTCGGCCCGCGCACTTCAGCTGGGCGCCCTCAACAACGTGGGCGGTCGTGTGGCCGGCCTCCAGCTGGGGCTGGTGAACGTCGCCGAGGACATGAACGGCTTCCAGGTCGGACTGGTGAACATCATCCGGTCGAAGGACCGTTTTCCGGTCCTTCCCATCGTCAACTGGAAGCTGGACGGGTAGCGACCGACCGTTCCCCGGGACGCGCAGCGCCCGGTCGCGCTGCTCCTCAGGCTTGAGCCGACATGGCGTCCCAGTACCGTCGGAAGTCCGACTCCGCCTCCTCCATGGACCGCACGGAGTAGTCGTCGAGGCGGGCGGAGACCTTGGGCCCCACGAGCCGCTTCAGGAAGCGGATCGGCTCGTCGAGCTCCCAGTCCAGGAGCGGCTCCGGCCCCCGGTCGAGGTTCTTCATGACCCGGAGCACCAGGTAGGCGTCGTCCAGGAGCCCCGCCATCCCCTGGGTCATCTCCGGGATCAGGTCCACCGGTGAGAGGAAGTACCGTGCGGCCCGCTCCAGGATCGGGCTCACCACCGCCGTGACCCCCCGCTCCGCCGCGGCCTGCTGGGCCCGGGCCAGAAAGAGGGGGACGCTGTCGATGATCTCCTCGGCCGCGACCATGGCCTCCCGGATCTCGGGCTCGGTGGCTTCCGGAATCCGGCCCCGGACCCAGCGCTCCAGCGGGTCCCGGCCCCGGCTGCGGGCGCTCTCGATGACGGCGTGGACGTCGGAGAGGTTCACGACCGCCCTCCCAGCAATTCGAGCATCCGTCCGGCGAGCCGCGGGCCCGTCCCCTCGTCCTCGTGCTTGAAGAAGACGTAGGCATCGGTCCAGTCCTGCTCGCCGATCCGCTCCGCCCAGGCCTCCACCTCCTCCGGCTCGTAGGCGGGCTTCCGCAGCCTCAGGTATCCCCACCCCGCCGTGGACACGAAGGGAGGGTCCTTGTCGGGCTCCTCCGTCTCGGCCGTGACCAGTGCGGCGTCCCGACTCCGGAGCGCGTCGAAGACATCGTCCTCGAACCAGCTCGTGGAGCGGAACTCGAAGGCGGCCTGGAGTTCGTCGGGGAGGCGGTCGAGAAAAGCCTCGAGGAGGGCCGTGTCCTTCTTGAGCCACGGCGGCGTCTGGAAGAGGATGGGCCCGGCGGCGGCGCCCAGGGCCTCCCGGTTCCCGGTCAGGAAGTCGAGGGCGTCGTAGCCCCCCTCGGCCAGCTTGGCCTGATGGGTGATGCGGCGGGAGGCCTTCAGCACGAACCGGAAGTGGCCGTCCGACACCTGCTCGCCCCACCCTTCCAGGACGTCCCGCTTGGGGAGCCGGTAGAAGGTGTTGTTCACCTCCACCGCGGGAAGTCGCTCGGCGTAGTAGCCCAACATGTCCGAAGACCCGATCTTCTCCGGATAGAAGCCGCCCTTCCACGCGTCATAGGACCATCCGCTGGTCCCGATCCAAGGCCGCACGCGATTCTCCTGGTTCGTTGGGAGGGTCAAGGTATCGGGACCCGGAGGGACCCCGACAGCCCCGGAGTCCGTATGCCCACCCGCCCGCCCCGTCCGCCCGCACAGCCCAGGCTCCCCCGGCCGGCCCCGGGTGCGTGGCTGATCCAGTGCGTGGACCTCCACACCGAGGGAGAGCCGTTGCGGGTCATCCTCTCCGGATTCCCCGTCCCCCAGGGACGAACGATCATGGAGCGGCGACGGGAGGCCCGGGCCAACTTCGACGACCTGCGGCGGGCCCTCATGTGGGAGCCCAGGGGGCACGCGGACATGTACGGCTGCCTGGTGGTCCCCGCGGAGCGGGACGATTCGGATTTCGGCGTCCTCTTCATGCACAACGACGGATTCTCCACGATGTGCGGGCACGGGGTCCTGGCCATGGCCCGGGCCGCCGTGGAGACCGGGCTGGTCCCGGCATCGGAGCCCGAGACCCGGATCGCCATGGACACGCCCGCCGGCCAGGTCCACGCGACCGTGACCCTGGAGGAGGGTCGCCCGGCGGGAACCCGCTTCCGCAACGTCCCCTCCTGGGTGGCCGAGCTGGACGCGTCGGTTCCGGTCCCCGGGCTGGGTCGGGTCGACTACGACCTCGCTTTCGGAGGCGCCTTCTACGCCTACGTGGATGCGGAGGCGCTGGGCCTGGAGCTCGAACCCCGGGGCGTCGGGGCTCTGGTGGAGGCGGGCCGGGCCATCAAGGCGGCCGTGCAGACCCGCAATCCGCCGGTCCACCCGGGCGACCCCGACCTGGGCTTCCTCTACGGTGTCATCTTCACCGGAGCGGCCCGCCGGAGGGGAAACCATTCCCGGCACGTGTGCGTGTTCGCCGATGGCGAGGTGGATCGGAGCCCCACCGGAACCGGGGTGAGCGGCCGTCTGGCCCTCCTCCGGGCCCGGCGGCAGCTGGCCCCGGGCGAGGAGGCGGTCATCGAGAGCCTGATCGGCACGCGCTTCCAGGGTCGGATCGTGGGAGAGACGGAGGCGGACGGTCACAGCGCGGTGCTCCCGGAGGTGGAGGGCCGGTGCTGGGTCACCGGCTGGTCCACCTTCCATCTGGACCGACAGGACCCCCTCCGGAACGGCTTCCTCCTGCGCTGATGCTCCACGGCCTCCGGGTGCCCGGCCGGGTACGGGCCCCGGGAGGGCGGCGTGGAACGCCGCGATCGTGACCGTTCGATCGACCGGGTCCAGCGGACCGGCTCCGACCCGGCGCACTCCGGTGTTCGACACCGGGGATGCGGAGACCCTGCGCTCGCCACACCGGTTCCCGGCCCGCGTTGCCCCCTCTCCCGACGGCGGGATACCTTGCGGACCTGACGGGGGTGCGCGGGCAGATCCGGGCACCCGGTGGCGCCCCTGAGAGACGGGGCGGGAATCCGAGAGACCCGAGGTGGTCGGTGAAGCTGCACACGAAGATCCTGCTTGGACTCGTCCTCGGTGCCCTGGTGGGCGGCGCGGCGAACTTCTTCTTCCCCGACGCGACCTGGGTCGATTGGGTCTCCGACAACATCATGTATCCGGTGGGGCAGGTCTTCCTCCGGCTGCTCTTCATGACCGTGGTACCCATCGTCTTCACCTCCATCGCCCTGGGCGTGGCGGGGATCGGAGACGTGAAGACCCTCGGACGCCTCGGCGGGCGGACCATGGGCTACTTCGCCCTGTCCACCCTCATCGCAGCCACGATCGGACTCACCCTGGTGAACACGATCCGGCCCGGTGGCGGCCTTCCCGAGGAGACCCGGGACGCGCTCATGGACCAGTTCGCCTCCGGGGCCGAAGGGCTCACCCAGGCCGGCCCCCCGGACTTCGGGGTGAGCACCTTCGTGAACATCGTGCCTCGGAACCCGGTGACGGCTGCCGCCGACACGGACATGCTGGCCCTCATCTTCTTCTCGCTGATCTTCGGCATCGCCCTCATCCTCATCCCCAAGGCGAAGGCCCAACCGGTCCTGGACGTCCTCGACGGGATCGGCGAGGCGGTCATCAAGATCATCGACATGGCCATGCACCTGGCGCCCTACGGGGTGTTCGGGCTGATCTTCGTCATCACCTCCCAGTTCGGTTGGGGCATCCTCGTGCAGCTCGCGATGTACGTGATCGTCGTGATGCTGGGATTGATTCTCCACGCCACCATCGGCATCTCGGCGCTGGTGAAGATCTTCGGTCGCATGAACCCCGTGCGGTTCTGGAAATCGGTGACCGCGCCCATCGTCACGGCGTTCTCCACCTCGTCGAGCATGGCGACCCTGCCCACCTCCATCGCCACCGCGGAGCAGGAGCTGGACGTGCAGCCGAAGATCGCCGGCTTCGTCCTGCCCCTCGGCGCCACGATGAACATGAACGGCACCTCCCTCTTCGAGGGCGTGACCGTGCTCTTCCTGGCCCAGGTGTTCGGGGTGGACCTGAACATCGGCCAGCAGATCATCGTCGTGATCCTGGCGGTGCTCACGGCCATCGGCGCAGCCGGGGTGCCCGGCGGCTCGCTCCCGCTGATGATGCTGGTGATGGCCACCGTCGGCGTCCCCCCGGAGGGGATCGCCATCATCCTCGGCGTGGACCGGATCCTGGACATGTCCCGGACGACGCTGAACGTGTGCGGCGACCTGTCGGCTTCGGTCTACGTGGACCGGGTGGACCGGGAGATGGAGGGGCTTCCACCCCGGGAGCCGGCGCTGGCGGCGGATTAGCCAGAGGATCCCGCCCCGCCGGATCCCGCCTTCCGCCGGACCCCCGGCCCGAGGCGCCCTTTCCCCGACCGGGGGGGCGGCTCTCGCCCCGGCCGCGGTCCTGCCGGCGAACCGGGCGGGCCGGGTGGACCCCACGTCGATCCCGAGGTCCGAGTGATCTGCCGGCGCGACCGCTCCTTCTTGCCCCGGCGCAGCGTAACCGGCAGCCTGTCCCGACGTACTCTCCCTCGTCCAACTCATCCAATCGGAGCCGGCACCATGAACCTGCGCAGCCTTCTTCTGTCCGGGACGGCCCTGTCCCTCCTGGCGCTACCCGTTTCCGCCCAGACCCTGCAGAGCGAGATGGCCCTGGACGTCCGGGCCGTGGGTGAGAAGTTCGTGTCGCTGGCCGAGGCCATGCCCGAGTCGGCCTACGACTGGCGGCCCGGGGACGGTGTGCGGTCGGTCAGCGAGGTCTTCATGCACGTCGCCGCCGCCAACATGGGACTCCCCGCGAGCCTCATGGACGTGACGCCTCCGGACGGGTATCCGCAGGACTGGTTCCAGGGTGCGGAGCAGATCAGCGACAAGGGTGAAGTCGTCCGTCACCTCCGTGCTTCCTTCGACCACCTTGCGTCGACGCTCGAGGGGCTCAGCGACGCGCAGCTCGAAACGCCGACGAACGTCTTCGGCCGGGACACGAACTGGACGGGCGCCGCCCTGCTCCTCGAGACCCACACCCACGAGCACCTGGGGCAGTCCATCGCCTACGCCCGCATGAACGGCGTCGTGCCGCCGTGGAGCCGCTGACGACCCGATCCGGCTGAGACCCCGCCTCGGCGAAGTGGGCCGGGGCGCCCGGGCCCGGAGGGCGACACCGCCTTCCGGGCCCGTGTCGCACCCATCGACGTCGCCGGACGCCGAGGGGCCACAGCCCCCCGCTCCGGCATCCTTTCGGCGGGGGCCGACGCGCCGTCCGCTCCGGTTGGCGCCTTCACCCGGAGCGCGATACCCTGACGGGCCCGCTGCGGGGGAACCCGCAGCGATGCAACGAGAAACGACAGTGGAGGGGACGGGAATGCGCGTGCGGACGATCGGTTGGGTGGCGGGTGCGATGCTCCTCGGCGGCTGCTCACTCTTCGGCGGGGGAGCCACCGAGCCCGGGCCCGCGCCGGCAACCGCCCGGGCCGGCGGGGGAGGGGCCGGCGGGGCATCGGCGGACGGGCCCGGGGAGTACGCCGACGTGATCACGGACGAGACGATCACCGACGAGGGGGTCCTCACCGTTCACCGGAAGGACGGCGACTTCCTGCTGGAGATCCCCCGGGACGCCCTGGGACAGGACTTCCTCCTCATCACGCGGATCGCGGGCGTCCCGGGAGACTTCGGGGGCTTCCTCTCGGCCGGGATGAGCATCAACGAGCAGGTCTTCCGGTTCGAGCATCGGGACGACCGGGTCCTCCTCCGGAAGGTCTCCTTCCGGGAGGTCGCCGACAGCACGGATCCGATCTACCGCTCCGTGGTCAGCAACAACCTGCCTCCGGTGCTGGCCGCCTTCGACGTGGAGGCCTACGGGCCCGATTCCACCATGGTGGTGGACGTCACCTCGTTCTTCGAGGGCGACACCCCCGCCCTGAGCGGACTCAGCGCGAACCAGCGCAGGGACTACGGCGTTCGGCGTCTCGATCCCGAGCGGAGCTTCATCTCCCGGATGAGCGCCTACCCGGAGAACGTGGAGGTCCGCCACACCCAGACCTTCGAGGCCACTTCGCCGCCGGGCGACGCCAGCACCGGCACGGTGACGCTGGAGATGAGCCAGTCCCTCGTGCTCCTTCCCGCCGAGCCCATGCGGCCCCGGTACGCCGATCCCCGGGTCGGCTACTTCTCGGTGCAACGCATCAACTACGGCCTGGACGAGCAGAAGGCCGCCACCCAGACCTTCATCCGGCGGTGGCGCCTGGAGCCCAGCGATCCGGCGGCCTACGCCCGGGGCGAGGTGGTGGACCCCGTGGAGCCCATCACCTACTACCTGGACCCCGCCACCCCGCCCCGCTGGCGGGAGTACGTCCGCCAGGGCGTCGAGGACTGGAACGTGGCCTTCGAGGCCGCGGGCTTCAGCAACGCGATCCAGGCCCTCGACCCACCGACACCCGAGGAGGACCCGGAGTGGGATCCGGAGGACGTGCGCTATTCCACGGTGCGGTGGACGGCGTCCACCACACGGAACGCCATGGGCCCCAGCGTATCGGACCCCCGGACCGGCGAGATCATCGAGAGCGACATCGTCTGGTACCACAACCACATGCGCTCCTATCGCAACCGCCTCATGCTCGAGACGGGAGCCTCGAACCCCCAGGCCCGCTCCCTGAACCAGCCCGACGAGCTCATGGGCGAGGCCATGCGGCAGGTGATCGCCCACGAGATCGGGCATGCGCTCGGCCTGCCCCACAACATGATCTCGAGCTCGGCCTTCCCGGTGGATTCCCTCCGGAATGCCGAGTTCGCCCGGCGCATGGGCGTGGCCCCCTCGGTCATGGACTATGCCCGGCAGAACTACATCGCCCAGCCCGGGGACGGTCTACGGTCGGGTGATTTCATTCGGCAGATCGGACCGTACGACCTGTACGTGATCGAGTGGGGCTATCGACTCCACGACGACGTCTCTCCCGAGGCGGAGCGATCCCGGCTGAACCGGATGATCGTGGAGCACGCCGACGACCCCATGTTCCGCTACCTGCCTCAGGGCGGGTTCGGCGGCATCGATCCCCGGGCCCAGACCGAGGACATGGGGGACGACCCCGTGGGGGCCAGCGGCTACGGCGTGGAGAACCTGAAGGTCGCCGCAGCGAGCCTCCGGGAGTGGACGGCCACCCCCGGCGAGGACTACGGCGACCTGGCGGAGCTCCACGGAGAGCTCCTCGGGCAGTGGTATCGCTACATGAACCACGTGGTCACCCTGGTGGGGGGAGCCTACGTCGACCTCAAGTCCACGGAGCAGTCGGGTCCGGTCTTCGACGGCGTGCCCCGGGCCCGACAGGAGGAGGCCCTGGCCTTCCTGGAAGCCCAGGTCTTCGACACCCCCGTGTGGCTCCACAACCGGGACATCCTGGACCGGATCGGACCGGTGGGGCAGGTCCAGACCCTGGGGGCCCGGCAGGCCGCCATCCTGGGGAGCCTGATGGACGCCCGCCGGCTCGTGCGCATGGCGGACATGGAGATCCTGCAGCCCGACGACGCCTGGCCCGTCGCGGAGTACCTGCCGACCCTGCGCAGCGCCGTCTTCGGCGACCTGCGGCAGGTCTCGGAGATCGACGTGTACCGCAGGGCGCTCCAGCGCGCCTATCTGGAGCGGGTGGAGACCCTCATGACCGAGGAGCCACCGTCGAACCCCTTCTTCGGTCCGTCCGTGAGCGTGGGCCGGTCCGACGTCCGCCCTCTGCTCCGGGCCGAGCTGCAGTCGCTCCGAACGGCGGCCGATGCCGCCGCGGGGCGGGTCGGCGACACCATGACCCGGGCCCATCTGGAGGACCTGGTGGCGCGGATCGACCACATCCTGGAGGCCGAGCCCGAGGAGTGAGGCATTGCCGGGACGCCCCTCCCCGGGCGTCCCGGCCCACCAACGCGGTGGCCCGGCGGTCCTGGTTGCCACCGAGGGCCGGAGGCGCCACCCCGACGATGCTCGGGACGGACGCCACTAGAACCGCAGCACCCGGGTGATGTTGAAGGCCAGACGCCACTCGTCGGCCTCGAAGGGCTGGGAGGCGCCGACGAAGTACTGGGCGGGGTTGAGGCGCAGGGAGTTGGTGACGCCAATCCGGAAGAAGTGCCCTCCGGTCTCGAGCTCCACCGACAGGGACGCCGGGTCGGACATCTCGGTCGCCGACGCCGGGTCGAACCGCTCCTCCGTGATCGTCCACTCGCCGACGAAGCTCACCACGTCGGTCAGGTAGACCTGCGCCATGAGGCCCACCGAGAAGGCCACGTCCTCGTCCTCGACGCGGACCAGGGGGTTCGAGACCACCGCCGGAACGACCCCCAGCGCCACCCGCCGACCCAGGGCGGCGTTCAGGATCAGCTCCCCGTGGGCCTGGGTCGTGCCGCCGTCGACCCCGGGGACCTCGGTGTTCCAGGCCACGCCGCCTGCCACGGCGATCTGGAACGACAGCGGCGCACGACCCTCGAGCAGCCGCCAGGTCCCGGACAGGTCCAGATTGTCGTCGACGTTGCTACGGGTGAGCCGGACCCAGAGGGCGTCGGTGATCCCGTAGCCGAGGCCCAGGCGGTAGCGGACGGGCCCGTCGAGCCCGAACAGGGCGTCCTCCGCGTCCCGGATCGGTGGGACGAACCGATGGGCGATCTCGAAGAGGAACTCCCCCCGCCCGGGGGTCGTGGCGGTGGGCAGATTGAGTCCCTGGGTCGCGTGGAAGACCGTGGGCGGAGGAGTGGTGGGAGGCGCAGCCCGCTCCCAGGTCGGGTCCTGGGCCCGGAGGGGGCTTCCGGTCAGGACGACCAGGGCGGCCAGCCCGGCCGGCCACGCTGCGCCACGGAGGGATGGGGTGCGGTTCACGGTGCCTCCTCGTCGGGGATGTGCGGCAGGGGAGCGCCCACCCGCCGGAGACGGAAATCCAGCTCGAGCTGCACCTCTTCGGCGAGGCGCATGAACATCAGTCGCGGGATGTCGATGTCGTGGTCCGTGAGGAGAACCGGGAATCCACAGGTGACCCGGAACCCGTCTCCGTCGGAACGGGCGGTGCAGGTCAGCTCCCGGGGTCGCTCGACCCCGTGGGCCGTGAAGGTGCCGGATGCGGCCACGCGGAAGCCGGGAACGGAGTCGGGCCGGATCCAGTCGATGCGCCCCTCGAAGCTGGCGAAAGGGTGGTCGTCCACCTCGAGGTAGTTCTCCCGCATGTGCCGGTTCCGGAGTCCGATGCCCGTGTCCAGTGTCGCGAGGTCCACCTCGAAGTAGAGCGTCCCGACCGGTCCCTCGACGGGTCGCACACCGTCGCCGTCCAGGAGGACGTATCCGTCCACCGCGTCCGTCGTCCCGCGAAACGTGTCCAGCGTGGTCCGGGACACGAAGACGACGCTTCGGGTCGCGTCCCGGTCCACGTGGAACTCCTGTGCCGTGAGGTCCGGCGGTGCAGGCAGTCCCGTGACCAGGAGCCCCGCCGCCACCAGGATCACGGCGCCGTGCGCCGTGACCATCAGTTGTTCTCCGCGCCCTGATCGATCCAGTTGCGCACGTTGGTGAGGTCGATGCTGTCCAGGGGCGCCATGCTCTGGGGCATCTGGTCACCGACGTTCTGGCGCCCCTCGAGCTTGATCACCAGGTAGCTGTCCTCGGCGTTGCCGGGGATGACCCGGACCACGTTCTCGGCGGTCGCCACGACGCTCACCAGGGCGGCGTGGCTGTTCCCGTCCCGGAGGTCCAGGGCACCCTGCTGCGCGGAGCCGTGGCACTGGGAGCCGGTGCAGCCCCGACGGTTCCAGATCTCCTGGATGTCGCCGGCGTACGACGGGTCCGCCTTGACCACCCGCCCGCCACCGGTGCCGCCGCCGTCCCCGCCTTCGCCACCTCCGGGGTTGGTCCCACTGTCGCCGCCACAGGCCAGAAAGCCCAGCGTGGACAGGATGAGGAGTCCGTACATGGGTGCGTGCATCGTCGCCTCCTTCTTCAAGGGGCAAAGGTTTGCGGGTCAACGACATGGATATACGGGCCCGCCGACGAAGGATTTCGGCGAGACGAAAAACTACGGGAAGAAGCCGCGATCCCGCCTCGCGGGCGGGTGGGGTGGGAGGCCGGGTGCGGCGCCCGCCGCCCGGACGGGCGCCCCCGTTCGGTCACCCCAGCGGGGCCGCATGATGCAGCTCGATGCCGTCCCCGCCGGCCTCCTGGACCCGTCGCAGCGCACCCTGGGCCGCGTCCACCAGATCACGGTGGGACGACATGTCCTGCGTCCACGAGGCGATCCCGCAGGAGATGGTCACGCCGACGCCGTCCCCTGCGGCCGACTGAAGCCGGTCCGCGAAGATCATCGCCCCCTGGCGGTTGCAGTCCACCAGGAGGGCGGCGAACCGGGTCTCTCCCAGATGCGTGCACCGGTCGCTCCTCCGGACCCGCTGGGAGAACTCCGACAACAGGCGCTCCACGGCATCCGCCGGAGGTACCGAACCGGCGGGGTCCGGCTCCACCAGTACGAGGGAGAGGGGAATCCCCCGGTCGGCGATGCCGGCGGCGAACTCCAGGATGGTGGAGAAGTGCTCGGGCTCACTGAGTCGGTTCATGATCCTCGGGACGTGGGAGGTGCTTCTCCAAGATGGGGCCGTTGGGGGTCCACCGGGCAAGAAGTCTGGTCCCGGGCGGCCTGGTGCATCATCCTGGGTGGCCGTCGCCCAACCCGCCCCGGAGGTCCTCCATGCGCGTCGTCTCCTTCCCCCTCCTCGTCCTCGTGGCCCTCCTCCCCACCGCAGATCCCGGCGCGGCACAGGGCCCGGACAGCATGTCCGGGACCGTGGTGGTCCTCAACAAGCGTGGGAACGACGCATCGTTCATCGATCTCGCCACCGGAGCCGTCGTCGCCACCGCGCCGACGGGGACCGGCCCCCACGAGCTCCTCGTCCTCGGCGACGGCACCACCGCCGTGGGCACCGACTACGAGGGCGACGTGGGGAGCCTCACCGTCTTCGACGTCCCGTCCGGACGGCGCCTCCGGACCATCGACCTGAGTCCCTATCGACGGCCCCACGGCATCGATGCCCTCCCCGGCGACTCCGTGGTCGCCGTGACGGTGGAGCAGGACCGGGCCGTCCTCCTGGTGCGGGTGGCCGACGGAGCCATCGTAGATGTCATCGACACCCGGGCCGACGGCTCCCACATGGTGGCCGTCCCCGCCGACGGCCGGACCCTGTGGACCGGGGACATCGGCTCCAACACCGTGAGCCAGTTCTCGGTGGAGACCGGGGAGCGACTCCAGGCCCTCCCGGCTCCGGACCAGCCCGAGGCGATCAACGTCACCGCCGACGGCGGGAGGGTCTTCGCCGGCAGCAACGCCACCGGCCTGGTCTCGGTCTTCGACACGGGTGACGGGTCCCGGACCACCGTGGCGGAGGGGTTCGGCTGGCCCTACCGGATGTTCCTGACGCCCGGAGCGGGGCAGCTGATCGTCCCGGACCTCCGAGGGGAGGTCCTGCGCTTCTTCGACGGATCGACCTACCAGGAGCTGGGCCGGATCGCCTTTCCCGGCGAGGGCCCGCAGGGACTGGTCCTCCATCCCGACGGCCGGCACCTCTTCCTGTCGCTCTCCGCGGCGAACCGGATCGCCGTCGTCGACATCCGCGATCGGAGGGTGGTGGGCCATCTCCCCGCCGGTTCGAGCCCCGACGGGATCGGCTACTCCCCCGCCACCGTTCGCCGGTGACGGGCGGGCCGACCGGCATCGCCGGGGACCGTCGGGTTAACGAACGGGCGTCGTGGCCCGTCTGACCCAGGAGAAGCAGATACAAGAAAGGAGTCACTGTGGACTCCTCTTTCGGGAGACGAGCGATGAAGACCCTGTACCGCATGGCCCCCGTTCTGGGGGCGCTCATGGCCCTCGCCGCGTGTGACGACGACGGGACCGGCGTGGAGGTGTTGGACCAGGAAGCCCTCGACCAGGACGTCGCGCTGCTGGCGGCCGACGCCGCCGCCGAGGACCTGGCCGTGATGTCCGACATGTTGCAGTGGGCGGGTCTGGGGGGCCCTGAAGCGATGGCCAGGGACCTGTACAGGTCCCGGTCGGTGGAGTTCTTCGACGCCGAAGGCCTCCTCCAGGACGCGTACGACGCCCTGACCACCGCCTCGATCCACACCGTTCTGGAGATCCAGGGCGAGGTGGAGCGGATGAACATGGAGATGTCCCTGTCCCGGACCCGCGACATGTGGGTGACCGGTCTCGAGGGCGAAGAGACGACCCGGACCTGGAATGGAACCGGGACCGAGGCACACTCCCGGGTCCGGGTGTCCGACACCCGCGGCACCCGCACGTACGACATGGAGGGCACGCTCCTGGTGGAGGACGTGGTCCGGCCCGTGCCCCTGACCGATCGTCCGTGGCCCCTCTCCGGGACCATCACCCGCACGGTGACGGTCGAGGTGACCGGGGGGCCCGACGGGGACCGCACCGTCACCCGCACCGTGGTGATCACCTTCAGCGGGGAGCGGATCGTCACCCTGACGGTGAACGGTGTGGAGTACGAGCTCGACCTGGCCGCCCAGGATCGGGACCGGGTGCGCCGGCGCGTCCACGACTGACCGTCGCGGAGGCGAATGGGGGCGGCTCGTCCGCCCGATCCCACCGGGCGCAGGGGGCGCGTCGTGGCCGAAGGGCCGCGGCGCGTCCCTTTCGCGGGTGGGGGAGCCCGCCTAGTGTGGCGACGCCATGGACTCGATGCCCGCCGACGCCACGGGCGTCCACCCCGGGCCGGGTCCCGCCTGCCCTCCTCGTTCTCCACCCACGCCGACCCATGCGCCGCCTCCCGCCGATCCTGCCCCTGCTCCTGGCGCTCCTCCTCCCGTTCCCCACCGCCGCGCAGTACGTCCCCGACCGGGACGTCTGGGAATCTCGTGAGCCCGCCGAGGTGGGCATGGACGCCGCCGGCATCCAGGAGGCCATCGCCCTGCACCGCGCCGGCGAGAGCACGGCCCCTCGGGATCAGGAGGAAGGTCAGGCCCAGACCTTCGGGCGGGAGCCCATGGGGTTCCCGGTCGGCCCCTTCGCCGTCCGGGGCGCCCCCTCCGGCATCATCGTCCGTCACGGCTACATCGTCGCCGAGTGGGGGGACACCCACCACGTGGAGATGACCCACAGCGTCACGAAATCCTTCCTCTCCACGGTGGTCGGGCTGGCCTGGCAGGATGGCCTCATCCGGGACCTGGACGATCCGGCCCGGGACTACATGGCCCCCGTGGACCTCCCCCCCGGGGACGGCGAGCCCGGGATCGACCGTACCGGTTTCGGACGTCCGGACCTCGTGACCCTGTTCGAGTCGGAGCACAATCGTCGGATCACCTGGGATCATCTCCTGAGGCAGACCAGCGACTGGGAGGGGACGCTGTGGGGCAAACCCGACTGGGCCGACCGTCCCTCCCGGGACGCCTCCGAGTGGCGGACGCGGGCCCGTCACGAGCCGGGGACCGTCTTCGAGTACAACGACACCCGGGTGAACCTGCTGGCCCTGTTGGCCACGGGGGTGTGGCGCCGCCCTCTTCCGCAGGTCCTCCGGGAGCGGATCATGGACCCCCTCGGCGCGTCTCCGACCTGGCGCTGGCACGGATACGACAACTCCTGGATCACCCTGGACGGGCTGCGGGTCCAGGCCGTGAGCGGCGGCGGCCACTGGGGCGGAGGGATGTTCCTGAGCGCGCGGGATCAGGCCCGCTTCG
>DATHRY010000323.1:0-17128 GCA_035464715.1 Longimicrobiales bacterium | reverse complement strand
GGAACCTGACGGTGCCGTGTAGCGTCTAGCGCCCGCCCGGGCGGGGTGCGCACACGACGGAGCCCGGTCCCCCGAGCGGGGGCCGGGCTCTTCGTCGTGGTGGGCCGGTCGGCGGGAGCCGCGTCAGGCGGCGGGCTCTTCCACCGTGAACGCGCGGACCATCCCCAGCTCGAAGTGGGGCGGGGCCTCGGGTGTGTCCGTGAAGTTGCAGACCAGCATGTAGGTGCGGCCCACCTCGAACTCGACGTTGAGCGACCCGAAGCTCGTCTGGCCCGGGCCCGCGATGAGGATGCCGCCGATTCCGTCCGTCAGCCCCCGGGGGTTCTCCCCGGCGGACATGGCCGCGGCGAAGTCCGCCATGGTGGCACCCGGCCGGAGCCGGACGAGGACCAGCTCATGGTCCACCTCGCCCCGGTTGTCGAAGTGGATCTCTGCGGCCCCGGGAGGGGCCGACTCGTCCATTTCGAAGGTGTAGTCGAGGCCACCCACCACGATCCGTTGGACTTCCGGCCCCTCATCGACGACGGCCATGCATCCGGCTAGGAGAGGCAACAGGGTCAGCGGGGCGGCGACGACGGTCGGGATTCATTCGTTGGAAGGCTCCGTCCGGAGGGATGGCCCCGACGACCGGGGTCGGGGCAGGGTCGGGCGCCGTGCCCCGTTCCGCAACCGCCGGCCGCGGCGGTGTGCCGCCCGGGCACCCGGATCACACCGGCCGGCCTGCGAGCTCCAGGTCCCCGGGGGAGACGAAGGTGGGGGCGACGGACACGTCCACTTCGATGCCCTTCCGGATGGATTGGGTGACGATGCAGAAGTCCTCGAAGAGATCAAGGCACCGATCGTACCGGGCGGACGGCTCGCCTTCCACGGTGGGCTCGAGGGTCACGGAGAGGGACGGGATCCGGAAGCGCCCGCGCTCGTTGCGCTCCATGACGCCCTCCACCGTCGCCCGGAGGTCCAGCAGCTCCACCCGGGACTTCTCCAGGCAGAGGAGCAGGCTCGCGGCCAGGCAGTTCCCCACGGCGGCCGCCAGGAGGCGTGCGGCGTTGGGACCGGCGCCGTCCCCGAGAGGGGCGGGCTCGTCCACGACGATGGGAGCCCAGGGCTCATCGCCGAAGGTGACGTCGAATCGGAAGTGATCGCGCTGCGCGAGGTCGGCGCGGAAAGGACCGGGTGACATGAGCCCTCCTGGGTCCGGAGGAACGTGGGGTCTGTTCCCAACGTTCGCTCCCGACCGGGCTCCGCCGCTGCCCGGAATCTCCCGAACCGGACGTGGGGGTGTCGCCCACCGGGGAGGGGCCGCCTACGGCCTCAGTTCTTCGACAGCACCCGCCCGGAGCGCACGTCCCGGAACTCCCCGGCCTCGATGGCCGCCTCCCCGTTCACGAGGACGTGGACCATGCCTTCGGCGAGTTGGTGCGGCTCGGTGAAGGTGGCGGGATCCCTGAGCTCGTCCAGGTCGAAGACCACCAGGTCCGCGATCCGGCCGGGCTCCACCAGCCCCCGGTCGCCCATGCGGAAGACCCGGGCCGGCAGCGAGGTCATGCTACGGACGGCCTCCTCCAGGGTGACCACGCCCTCCTCCAGGACGTAGTGCCGGATCTTGCGGGGGAAGGTCCCGTACGACCGTGGGTGGGGCACCCCCTCCTGCCAGGGGACCAGGTCGCCGTCGGACGCCGTCATGGTCCAGGGCTGGTCCATCAAGGTCCGGACATCGTCCTCGTGCATGTTGAACGACACGATGGACGCCCCACCCTGCCGGAAGATGGCCAGGGCGGTCTCCACGGGGTCCTGTCCCTGGTCCCGGGCGACCTCCGAGAGCAAGCGGCCCTCCAGGCTCTCGGCCCAGCGCACGCGGCGGAACTGGATCCGATCCGCGCCGCCGCGGCGGGCCAGGTTCTCCACCACCGCCTCCCGGATCCGGGCCGCGTCCTCGGGCCGGTCCATGCGGGCCAGCAGCGAGTCGTTCCCGCCCGCTTCGGCCCAGCGGGGCAGGAGGGCGGCATTGAGCGAGGTGGCGGACGCGAGGTACGGATACTGGTCCGCGTAGACCTCCACACCCGCCCGGCGGGCCTCGTCGATGCGGTGGACCAGCGCCCGGGAATAGCCCCAGACCGGGGGGCCCAGGACCTTCACGTGGGTGTGGACGCCGGGGATGCCCGCCTCCCGGGCCACGGTGATCACCTCGTCCAGGGCCGCCACCACACCGATGGTGTAGTCGGATTCGTCCCGGACGTGACTGGTGTAGGCCCCGCCGAAGGGCGCGGTGACCCGGGCCAGCTCCACCAGCTCCCGGGTGTCGGAGTAGCTGCCGGGCACGTAGAACGGGCCGCTGGAGAGGCCCCACGCCCCCGCCTCCATTCCGGCACGGACCAGCGCCCGCATTTGGTCCATCTCCGCCGGGGTGGCCAAGCGGTCCTCGGCCCCGAGCACGGCCCCACGAACCGAGCCGTGGGGCACCAGTTGGGCCACGTTGACCCCCAGGCCGTCCGCCTCGAGCTCCCCGCGCTGCTCGACCATGTCCACCGGCCCACCGCCGTCGGGGTTCACGAAGACGGTGGTGACCCCCTGGGCCAGGAGAGGGCGGGCGTGGCTGAGGCCCGGCGTGGCCAGCCCTCCGCCGGCATGGGAGTGGGCGTCGATGAATCCCGGTGCGACGTAGAGGCCCGACACGTCCCACTCCCGGGGGGCCCGGGCGTCGCCAAGGTCGCCGACGGCGGCGATGCGGTCCCCCCGGATGGCCACGTCCCCCCGGAACCAGGGGTTCCCGGCCCCGTCGAGGATGCGTCCTCCCCGGAGGATCAGGTCGTAGGACTCCTGGGCCCGGGCCGGAACCGCCGCCGCGAGCACCAGGAGCCCGGCGGCCAGCGCGCAGGCGCTCCGGGCCTTCATCGGACGTCTCCCCGCGGGATCACCGCGGCTCCCTCCCAGTCCGGATCGGCGACGCCCTCCCACACTCCCTCCTCCGGGTGCCACCGGACGGCGTGGACGCGCCCGAACGCCCCGACCCGGTCCACCATCTCCACCGTGTAGCCGTGGCGTCGGAAGTACTCGGCGGTCCCATCTCCGAACCCCATTCCCGGCACCTCCTCCAGCTCGGCGTCACGGGCGGCGTCCGGATCCGGCGTCGTTCGGGCCGGACCCGAGCCGGGCACGACCCTCGGGGCGGCCAGGGCCTCCTCCAGCGACATCCCCCGGTCCAGGACCCGGCTGACCACCGCCACGATGGCCGTGGGGATGCGGCCGCCTCCGGCCGCACCGAGGGCCAGGAGAGGCTCTCCGTCCCGTTCCACCATGAAGGGCGAGATGTGGGAGCGGGCACGTTCCCCCGGCTCCATGCGGCCCAGGTAGCCGCCCAGGGTGCTGGCATAGAGGAAACCCAGCCCCGGCGTGACCACCCGGGAGCCCATGTTGGGACCCAGGGACTGGGTGAGGGCCACCACCATCCCCTCCCCGTCCGCCGCGGTCAGGTGGGTCGTGTGGCCGGGCTCGATCCAGGCCGGGGGCTGGGCGGCGGGATTCCCGCCCTCGGGCGGCGCCCCGGCGACGATCGCCGGCGCCCCGGTCGACGAGCCGCCGCCGACGCCGGCCATGGCCGCGCCACTCCCGGACGCGACCGCCTCCTCGAGGCGCATCAGGTCGTCCCGCTCGTCGGCCCACTCCTCCGAGGTGAGCCGCAGGGCGTCGTCCCAGTCCTCCTGGGCGGATCGGTCCAGGTAGCCGATGCGGATGGCCTCGGACAGCGCCAGCGCCCAGGCGTCCTCGGAGAGCACCCCGGCATCCACCGACTCCAGGAGGTTCAGGATCTCGATGGCGATGGCCCCGTAGGAGGGGAGCCAGAGCCCCACCACGTCGTACCCGCGGTAGTCCCCGGTGACGATCCGGCTGTCGACGGCCTCGTAGGCCGCCAGCGACTCGAGGGTGACGTGGCCCCCGTGGGCCTGGATGTCCGCGGCCATGGCCTCGGCCAGGGAGCCCTGGTAGAAGGCGTCGGGCCCCTCGGCCTCGAGGGTCCGGAGGGTCCGGGCGAGCTCGGGCTGGCGGAAGAGCTCCCCGGCCCCGACGGGCGCTCCGTCCGAGCCCAGGAAGGCGGCGCGACTCCCCTCGAACTCGGCCAGCTCGTCGGCCACGGCGGCGCGGCGGGCCGCCTCCCGGGGGAGGACCGGGTAGCCGTCCTCGGCCAGGCGGATGGCCTCGGCCAGCACCGTGGACCGGGGAAGGGTGCCGTACTCGGCGTGGGCCTTGAAGAGGGCGGCCGGCGTCCCGGGCACGCCGATCACGCCGTACCCGTAGTCGGCGTCCGGCGCCGTGTCGGGATCGTACGTGGCCGGCGCCTGGGTGGTGCCGTCGATCCCCACGTGCCGACCGTCGGGCATCCGGATCAGGATCTGGGTGCGACCCCCGAGGCCGCTCATGGTGGGCTCCACTACCGCCAGGGTGAAGGCCGCCGACACCGCGGCGTCCACGGCGTTGCCCCCCAGCTCGAGCATCTCGGCGCCGGCCCGGGCGGCCAGGGGCTGGGCCGCCGACACCACGCCCATGGGGCTGCGGGCCACCTGGGGCAGGTCGGGGGCGTCGTCGGGGGCACCGGAGGACCCGCCGCAGGCGGCGAGGAGGATCGAGATGAGGGCGGGGAGGATACGACGCATGGGAGATCTCTGACGCGACTGGGGTGGTGAGAGGGACGAGGGGTCCCGGAACCTGGGACCGGGGGTGGCCCGCCACAACCGATTTCGCCAGGCTACCTCCCATGCGGACCGCCGACGACCTGAGGCAGATCCTCGACCGGATCGAGGGCCGGGGATATCCCGCCTACAAGGAGATCCGGGGGCGCTGGTCCTTCGGCGACTTCACCCTCTCGGTCGACCACGTCCAGGGAGACCCCTTCGCGGCCCCGTCGCGGCTCCGCCTGGAGCTGCCTCCCGAGACCGCGGGCCTCGACCCCTGGATCCTGGAGCGGCCGGCGCGACGGGAGGGGGCCGCGGCCTGGCTCGCCCGGGCCTTCGCCGACGGGGTGCGGGCCCGCCCAGGAGGGGCGGGCAGCGGAAAGAGCGGCCGGATCCAGATGGCCTCCCCGGGCCAGCTCGTCCTTCCGCAGACCGCGGTCCGTGCAGGCGAGGACGGCGCGGTGGAGGCCCGCTTCACCCTGGGGCTCCCGGCCAGGGGGCGGCGGATCCTGGGGGGTCGGGCCGGGGACCTCCTGTGCGACGACGTGCCCGGCCTGGTGGGGTCCTTCCTCGCGGCCGCGGCCCACCCCGAGGAGGTGCTCCGCCGGGCCGCCGCCGTGAACGAGGACGCCGAGGCCCTCCGGGCCGCCCTGACCGAGGAGGGGCTCGTCGCCTTCGTGGCAGAGGGGGCGATCCTCCCCCGACGGAGCGGTGTGGACGACCGGCCCCTCGAGGACGGCGCGGTCCCCTTCCGCACCCCGCCGTCCCTGCGGGTCACCCTGGAGTCGCCGAATGCCGGTGCCGTGACCGGTATGGGTGTCCCGGAGGGGGTGACGCTGGTGGTGGGGGGCGGCTTCCACGGCAAGTCCACCCTGCTGCGGGCCATGGAGGCGGGCGTCTACAACCACCGCCCCGACGACGGCCGGGAGCAGGTGGTGACCCGCCGGGACGCGGTGAAGCTCCGGGCCGAGGACGGCCGGGCCGTGACGGCGGTGGACATCTCCCCGTTCATCGCCGACCTCCCCGGCGGTCAGGGGACCCGGGCGTTCTCCACGGCGAACGCCTCGGGGTCCACCAGCCAGGCCGCCGCGCTGGTCGAGGCCCTGGAGATGGGGGCCGGGGTGGTCCTGCTGGACGAGGACACCGCCGCCACCAACTTCCTGATCCGGGATCGACGCATGCAGGCCCTGGTGCCCAGGGACCGGGAACCCATCACCCCCCTGGTGGACCGGATCCGGGACCTCCACGACGCCCTGGGGGTCAGCGCCGTCCTCGTCCTCGGGGGGAGCGGGGACTACCTGGACGTGGCCGACACCGTGATCGGAATGGACGCCTTCGTCCCGGTGGACCTGACGGAGCCGGCCCGGGAGGTGGCCCGGGCCCACCCCACGGGCCGGATTCCGGAGGGCGCCGCGCCCCTGGAGCGACCGGCGCCACGGCGCCTCGGTCCGAAGTCGCTTCCCCCGGGGCGGAGGGGGCGGGACCTCCGGGTCCGGACCTTCGATCCGCGGCGGCTCGGGGTCGGCGAGGTGGACCTCGACCTCGCAGCCGTGGAACAGCTCCTCCTGCCCACCCAGCTCCGGACCGTGGCCGCGGCCCTCGAGACCCTCGCCCGGGAAGACGCCCTGGGGCGCGCGTCCCTGCCGGAGCTCCTGGCCACGCTCGAGGACGAGCTCTCCCGGGACCTGGACCGGGTCGACCGCCGGGAGCCCGGGGATCTGGCCTGGGTCCGGCGCTTCGAGCTCGCCGCCGCCCTGAACCGTCTCCGGACCCTCGAGGTGCTCGCGTGAGCCCGGTCGTGACGCCATGACGACGCCCGAGCGGGTCGCAGAACTCCCGGCGCCCGTCCGACTTCCTCCCGGACCGATCCCTGAGATCCCGCCCCCGGAGGCCCTGGTCTGCGCCCGTCGGGCCGACGACACCCCCTGGACCATGGCGGGGCGGCGCGCCCGGGTGGTTTCGGACGGGCTCGGAGGCGTCCGGGGGGTGGAGGGGGACGGCGTGCCGCTCGTGGGACGGGTGGAGGTGGTCGGGGGGACCGGCGCCAACCTCCTCGTGGGCCCGCGGTGCACCCGGCGGGAGCTTGTGTTGCCGGGGGGGAGCCTGACGGAGACGGTGCTGGTTCCGGACGCCCTGCCCGGCGCAGTCCTGCAGTGGTCGGCCGGGGCTCCGGGAGTGCCCCGGGAGGTGCCGGTGCGTCTGGCCCTGGCCGAGGGGGACCTCGAGCGGGTGCACGTCGCGGACGAGCTCCTCTGGGTGGGAGGTCCCGGGCGGGGCCTGCTCCTCCACGCCCCCGGCTCCCGGTCCGTGCCCCGACTCGTGGCCGAGGACGGCGGACTCGCCGTGCGCTGGGATCTGCCGATCCGGGAGGGGCCGGCGACGGTCCTGGTCCTGGCCGCTCCGGAGGGGGATCCCTGGACCAGCCTGCAGGCCTTGGCGGGGGTAGGGGCCCATCACCGGCGGGGAGAGCTCCTTGCCCGGGGGGAGGGGGAGCCCGGGGTGGAGCTGGATACGGGCGTGACCGAGATGGACGAGGGTCTGGCCTGGTCCCGGGCCTGGCTCCGGAACCACCTCCTGGCCGTCCCGGGGCGCCCTCCTGGGATCCACCGGTCCCGCGGCCTGGCCGCGGTCGGCGAGGGCTTGGGAGCGGGCGTGGGATCCCCGGAGGACGCGCCGGCCTGGATCGCCCGGGCCGCCGCCGCCGCTGGAGATCGGGAGGCGGCTCGCGGAGCCCTGGGCGAGCTGTCCTGGAACACACCCTGGACCCGGCTTCACGGAGCGCTGGCCCTGGCCCGCTACGTCGCCTGGACGGGCGACGGCCGACCCCTGGAGGCCGCCTTACCCGCGCTCCTGGAGGTCTACGGGGCGCCGGACGCCCTGGAGGGGATGCCCGACGCGGTGGTGGTGGCGGTGCACGAGGCGGTGGTGGCCGCGGCCGAGGCCGTGGAGGTCCGGGAGCTGGCGGCGCTACCCCGCCCCGCGGCGGCTCCGGCCCGCAGCCGGGCGCTCCCGGTCCTGGGGGCCACACCCGGGCCACCTCCCGGCGCCGGGGCCACCCATCCGTGGCTGGCCCCCCTGGGCTTCGACCGGGCCCCCGGCGCGATCGCGACGGCGCGGGCCGGACTCGGGGCCGTGGCGACGAACCCTACCGTTCTCGGCGAGGGAACCGGGGCGGAGGCGGTCCTGGCCCTGGTGGAGGGCGCGTTGGGCGCCCGGCCGGACGGGACGTTCGCCCGACTGGGCCTGTCCCCCTGCCTGCCCCCCTCCTGGACACGGTTCCGGGCCCGGGGCCTGCGGGTGGGGGACGGGAGTCTGGAGCTGGAGTGGCGGCTCGACGCCGGGGGGGGCACGTGGACGCTGCAGCCCCGGGAGGGAAGCGTCCCCCTGACCGCGGTGTTCGAGCCCTGGCTGCCGTGGGCGGGACTGGGCACTGTCCGGGTGGACGGAAGTCCCGCGGAGCTGGACCTCGAGGCTCGGGGCGACTGGTGCCGGATCCGGCTTCAGCTCCCCGTGGACGGGCCCCACACCGTCGAGGTCGAAGGCGTGGGGCCCCGGGCGGCTACCCTTCCTTGATGTAGCCCTGTTCCTTCAGGAGCTTCTTCAGAAACGTCCCCCGCTCGGGGAGGGCGGTGCGGCTCACGGCCCGAGCGAACTCGATACGCTTGTCGTCGGGGACGTCGTCGAGCACGGTGATGGGCGCCCCGTATCGGAGCAAGATCCGCTTGGCATCCACGGCAACGGAATCGTCCACTCATTCCTCCATTCTGGCCTGGTTCCGGCGCAAACCGCCGTCCTCAAAGGTATTTACTGGGAAAGGCGCCTTGAAGAGACCCCGGAGGAGCCCCGAGCGTTGGGCCGCTCAGTGCATCAACCGTTCCGACGTCCCGCCGGGCCCCGGGTCGAGGGGCATGTGGGGCCCCTGGAGCCGGAACTCCGGGATCTCCACCTTGAAGCGCCGGCCGTCGGCCCGCTCGAAGGTGTAGTGCCCCCGCATGGAGCCCAGCGGGGTGCGCAGGACGCAGAAGCTCCGGTAGGAGTGACTTTCTCCCGGCTGGAGCCGCGGCTGCTCGCCGCTGACGCCCTCGCCCTCGACCTCCGTGTCCTCTCCCCCGGCGTCGTGGATCAGCCAGTGCCGGAAGAGGAGCTGCCCCGTCTCCGCACCCTGGTTCTCCAACTCGATCCGGTAGGAGAACACGAACCGGCCCTCGCCGGGGTCGGAGCGGGCGAGGGAGAACCTCGGACGCACCCGGACGAGGATCCCTTCGGTCTCCCGAACGTATTCCGTCATCCTCCTGTCCTCCCGGGCGGTGCGTTGGCACATTCCTCATCCCTCACGACACCTTCTGTACCTTCTTCGTTCACCACGTGTTTCCCCTTCCCCCCGTCGGACCGTGGACTCCAGTCGACTCTCCCGCTCCATCGAGGACTATCTGAAGGCGGTCTTCAGCCTGACACAGGGGGGTGACACGGCCAGCACCACCGCCCTGGCCGAGCACCTCGCCGTCCAGCCGTCTTCCGTGACCGGAATGGTCAAGCGCCTGGCGGAGATGGACCTCCTGGCGCACGTCCCGTACCGAGGAGTGCACCTCACCGAGGCGGGAGCGCGGGAAGCCCTCCGCGTCATCCGGCGGCACCGGATCCTGGAGACCTACCTGACCGAGGTGCTGGGCTACGCCTGGGAGGAGGTCCACGACGAGGCGGAGCGCCTGGAGCACGCGGCGTCGGAACGCCTGATCGAGGCCATGGCGGAGGCTCTGGGCGACCCCAGCCACGATCCGCACGGGGCCCCCATCCCCACCGTCTCCGGGGAGGTCGAGCGCCGTTCCCTGGACACTCTGGCCGACGCGCCGGTGGATGCCGAGCACGTCATCCAGGCGGTGAGCGACAGGGAAGCCGAAGAGCTTCGAGCCATGGAGGCTCGAGGACTCCTGCCCGGCGTCCGGGTCAGGGTGCTGTCCCGGGCCCCCGACGGGACCCTCCGGGTGGAGGTGGGTCCCGGGCAGGGGGAATCCCGCGCCATCTCCGGAGAGCTGGCTCGCCGCATATACGTCCAGGAGGTCTCTTGAAACCGTTGGTGGTGGGGATCGCGGGCGGATCGGGCTCGGGCAAGAGCACGGTGGCCCAGGGCATCCTCCGGGGCCTCGACCCGATCCGGGCCGTGCACCTGACCCACGACCGGTACTACCGCGACCTGTCGCAGCTGCCGGTCCAGGAGCGTGCGCGCCAGAACTTCGACCACCCGGACGCCCTGGAGACCGACCTCCTCGTGGACCACCTGGACCGGCTCCGGGCCGGGGAACGGGTGGTGCCGCCCGTCTACGATTTCGGCACCCACTGCCGCCTCCCCGGGGGCGAAGCCCTGGAGCCTGCCCCGGTGATCCTCCTGGAGGGGGTGCTGATCCTGGTGGACCCCGAGCTGCGACGGCGCCTGGACCTCCGGATCTTCGTGGACACCGACGCCGACGTGCGCCTGGCCCGGCGACTCCGGCGCGACGTGAACGAGCGCGGGCGCTCGCCCGGATCGGTGTTGAGACAGTACGAGCAGACCGTGCGGCCCATGCACCTGGCCTTCGCCGAGCCGAGCCGGCGCCACGCCCACGTCATCCTGCCCGAGGGGGGCTTCAACACCGCCGGGCTGGAGATGATCGTGGGGAGCATCCGATCCCGGGTGGGGCGCGGGTGAAGGCGTTCTACTGCGATCACTTCGTCCTTCCCCTTCCGGACGGGCACCGCTTCCCCATGGCGAAGTACGCGCTCCTCCGGGCGGCGGTGGCGGGGCTCCCGGGCCTCGACCTCCGGGTGCCCGAGGCCGCCACCGACGAGCAGCTTCTCCGGGTCCACTCCCGGGACTACCTGGAGGCGGTGTTCACCGGGCGCCTGGAACGGGACGCGGTGCGGCGCATCGGCTTCCCCTGGTCGCCGGAGCTCGTGGAGCGCTCCCGGCGGTCGGTCGGGGGAACGGTGGCGGCGGCCCACGCGGCCCTGGAGGAAGGGGTCGCGGCCAATCTGGCCGGGGGCACGCACCACGCCTATCCGGACCACGGGGAAGGCTTCTGCGTCTTCAACGACGTGGCCGTGGCGGCCCGGGACGTGCTGGCCCGGGGGGAGGCGCGCCGGGTGGCGATCCTGGACCTGGACGTCCACCAGGGGAACGGCACCGCCGCCGTCTTCGGCGAAGACGACCGGGTCCTCACCCTTTCCGTCCACGGACAGGGCAACTACCCCTTCCGCAAGGAGGACGGGGACCTGGACATCGGCCTCCCCGACGGCGCCGGGGACGATACCTACCTCGACGCCTCGGACCGGGCCCTGCGCATCGCGATCCAGTGGGCGCCGGACCTGATCCTCTTCATCGCCGGGGCCGATCCCTGGGAGGGGGACGCCCTGGGACGCCTCACCGTGACCCGGGAAGGGCTGGCGCACCGCGACGAGCTGGTGCTGGGGGCGGCCGCCGGCGCGGGGATCCCCCTGGCCGTGGTGATGGCGGGGGGATACGCTCCCGACCCCCGGGACATCGCCCGGATCCACACCACCACCATCGAGCGTGCGCTCGCCGGCTGGCTCGAATCCCGGCCCGGCCTCCTCTCCCCCTCCTGACGCCATGCGGCCCGACGCCATCCGCGCCCTCCTGGATCTGCGACCCCGGACGTCCCTGGTGGCTGGGCCGACACCCCTGGTGCCTCTGCCCCGGCTGCGGGGCGCCCTGGGCCCGGAGACGCCCTCCCTCCTGGCGAAGCTCGACGAGGAGACAGGCTTCGGCCTCGGGGGCAACAAGGTCCGCAAGCTGGAGTTCGAGCTGGCACCGCCCCGCCTCCGGGGCGTCACCCACCTGGTGACCACCGGCGGCGTGCAGTCCAACCACTGCCGGGTCACCGCCGCCGCCGCCGCCCGGCTGGGCCTGGGGTGCGTCCTGGTCCTGAACGGAGAACCTCCCGATCCCCCCACCGGCAACGCCCTGCTGCACCGCCTCCTGGGGGCGAAGGTCCGGACGATCGGGTCGCGGGCGGAGCGGCCGGGGGCGGTGGAGGCCGAGGTCGCACGGATCGCGGAGTCCGGGGGAAAGGCCCTGGTGGTCCCCCTGGGCGCGTCCACCCCCCTGGGGGCCCTGGGCTACGTGCGGGCCGCCCTGGAGCTGGACGAGCAGGTGCCCCGGGAGCGGGACCGGGGGGTGCACATCGTGGTCGCGTCCTCGTCGGGCGGCACGCTGGCCGGGCTGGTGGCGGGGTTCGCCCTGCTGGACCGGCCCGACGTCCATATGCTGGCCGTCAGCGCGGACACCCCCCGGGAGACGCTCCTGGTCACGGCCCTCGAGCTGGCCTCGGGCGCCATCGAGCTTCTGGACATGGACGCCGAGGTCCTGAATCCCATGGTCTCCCGGCTCGACGCCTCGGATCGGGAGGTGGGCGACGGCTACGGCATCCCCACCGATGGCTCCCGCGAGGCCACCGACCTCCTGGCACGCAGCGAGGGCCTGTTGGTGGATCCCGTCTACACGAGCAAGGCGGCGGCGGGCTTGATCCGGGGCGTCCGGGATGGTCGTTTCCCCGCCGGAGACCGCATCGTCTTCCTCCACACGGGAGGCCACCCTGCCCTCTTCGCCTGAGTCCACCGCCCCCGCCCTGGTCCTGCTGGCCGCGGGGCGATCCAGCCGGTACGGGCGGCCCAAGCAGCTCGACCCCCTCGGCCCCGGCGGCGCCAGCCTCACGGCGTACACCGTCCTGGACGCCCTGCGGGCCGGCTTCGGGTCCGTCGTGCTGGTGGTCCGCCCCGACCTGGAAGGGTCCCTGTCCGCCCACCTGTCCGAGCAACTGGGTCCCGACCTCCCCCTGGCCTGGGTCCACCAGGAGCTGGGGGACCTGCCCGAGGGCTTCGGCGACCTGGTTCCGGGGCGGAAGAAGCCCTGGGGGACCGCCCAGGCCGTCCTGGCCGCCCGCAAGCGTCTCCACGGGCCTTTCGGGGTCGCCAACGCGGACGACTGGTACGGGCCCGAGGCCCTGTCGGCCCTCCGGTCCGCCCTCGCCGACCTTCCGCCGGAGCCTCCCTGCCCCGCCGTCCTGGTGGGCTTCCCCATGCGGGCCACGCTGCCTCCCAGCGGTGACGGAGTGTCCCGGGGGCGGGTCGAGGTGGCTGGGGGCGAGGTCCGGACGGTGGTGGAGCTGCACCAGGTGGCCACCCGCCCCGACGGGCGGCTCTCCGGCAGGACCGGCGCCGGAGACGAAGTGGCGGTGGCCGCCGACGACTGGGCGTCCATGAACCTCTGGGGCTTCGGCCGGTGCGGCATCGACGTGCTGGCCGACGGCTTCACGGACTTCCTCGAGGCCGAGGGCGCCGACCCCGGGGCCGAGTACGCGCTGAGCACCGCCGTGGGCGACCTCCTGGCCCGCGACGCCATGTCCCTGCGGCTCGTTCCCGAGGGGCGGCGCTGGTTCGGCGTCACCCACCCGGGCGACGCGCCCTGGGTACGGGAACGGCTCCAGGAGCTCCACGACGACGGCACTTACGGCCCCTCCCTCCCCGACCTTCTCCCCTGACCCCGATCACATGCAGCTGACCGCCCTGGACTGGTCCGTCGTCGCCGCCTACGGAGTCCTGGCCCTGAGCATCGGGCTCTACTTCGCCCGGCGGGCGGGACGGGACACCACCGAGTACTTCCTGGCCGGCCGCACCCTGCCGTGGTGGGTCCTGGGGACGAGCCTGGTGGCCACCACCTTCTCCACCGACACGCCGAACCTGGTCACCGACATCGTGCGGACCGGGGGGGTGAGCGGGAACTGGGTCTGGTGGGCCTTCTGCATCACCGGGATGATGACCGTCTTCTTCTACGCGAAGCTGTGGCGGCGCTCCGAGGTGGTGACGGACATGGAGTTCTACGAGCTCCGCTACTCGGGCCGGCCCGCCGCCTTCCTGAGGGCGTTCCGCGCGATCTACCTGGGTGTGTTCTTCAACGTCATGATCATGGCCACCGTGACGCTCGCGGCGACCAAGATCGGTGGCGTGCTCCTCGGGGTCAGCCCCTTGTCGGTGGTGTTGATCGCGGGCACGGTCACCCTGCTCTACTCGGCCACCTCGGGGCTCTGGGGGGTGGTGGCCACGGACCTGGTCCTCTTCGTCCTGGCCATGGTCGGCTCCATCGCCGCCGCCGTCTACGCCGTCGGTCATCCCGACGTGGGCGGCCTGTCCGGCCTGATGTCGAACCCGGCCCTGGAAGGGAAGCTCTCCTTCCTCCCCGACTTCTCGGACCTGGAGACGGCCACGGCGGTCTTCATCGTCCCCATCGCCGTCCAGTGGTGGAGCACCTGGTATCCCGGCGCCGAGCCCGGCGGCGGCGGGTACGCCGCCCAGCGCATGCTGGCGGCGCGGGACGAGTCGGAGTCCCTCAAGTCCATCCTGTGGTTCAACGTGGCCCACTACGGGATCCGGCCGTGGCCCTGGATCCTGGTGGCCCTGGCCTCCCTGATCGTCTACCCCACGCTGGGCGACATCCAGGCCGCCTTCCCCGGGCTCGACCCGTCCATCCTCGGGCACGACCTGGCCTACCCGGCCATGCTCGTGTTCCTCCCGGCGGGGCTCCTGGGCCTGGTGGTGGCGTCGCTGGCCGCAGCCTACATGTCCACCATCAGCACCCACCTGAACTGGGGTGCGTCGTACGTCGTCCAGGACTTCTATCGCCGCTTCATGGTTCCGGACCGGGACGACGGGCACTACGTGACGGTGGCCCGGCTCTCCACCGTGATCCTGACCGTGCTCATGGGGTTGGTGGCCCTGGCGCTGACCAACGCCCTCCAGGCCTTCCAGATCCTCCTCCAGATCGGGGCCGGCACGGGGCTGGTGTTCATCCTGCGCTGGTTCTGGTGGCGGATCAACGCGTGGAGCGAGATCAGCGCGATGGCCATCTCCTTCGGGGTGGCCCTCTGGCTCACCGGCGGCCTCGGTCCGGTCTCGTGGCCCGTACCGGACTGGAGCCCCTCGGGGCAGCTCGTGGCCGGGGTCCTGATCACGACCCTGGGCTGGGTGGCGGTGACGCTCCTCACCCCACCGGCGGATCGGGACCGGCTCGTGGCCTTCCACCGGAAGATCCGGCCCCTGGGTCCCGGGTGGGGGCCGGTGGTGGAAGCCAGGCGGGCCGCTGGCGACGCTCCGGCTGCAGGGGGCGGTCCGGGTCTTCAGGACCCCGAGGCTTCGGCCGACCAGGGCCCCGAGGAAAGCCTGTCGGCGGCTGCACTGGCCTGGTTCCTGGGATGCCTGGCGGTGTATTCGGCCCTCTTCGGCACCGGGTACATCCTGTACGGGCGCGCCGGCATCGGCGTCCTCATGCTCGGGGTCGCGCTCGTGGGCGCCGTGGGCATCCTCCGCCTCCTCCCCCGGGTGGGACTCCGATGAGCCGCCCGGGTCTCCGGCTCGTCGGCGACGCCCTCCTGCCCCGGGCCGTCCTCGCCGTGGCGGCCCTCGTCGCCACGACGGTCCCGATGGCGACGGCGCCCGGTGCCCTCGCCGCCCAGACCACCCCCACCCTGGCCCTCGTCGGCGGCCGCGTCCTGGACGGGTACGGTGGCGGGGTGCTCGAGAACGGCGTGGTCCTGGTGGCCGGCGAGCGGATCGTCGCGGTGGGGCCGGCCTCGGAGGTGGTGGTGCCCCAGGGCGTCCGGGTGGTGTCCACCGAGGGGATGACCGTCCTGCCGGGCCTGTGCGACATGCACGTGCACCTGCAGCTGGTGGGGCACGGCGACTACGCCCGCTGGGACGAGCTCTACGGCGAGCGGAACGAGGAGGTCATGGCCATCGCGGCCGAGCAGCTCCTCTCCGCGGGCGTCACCTGCGCCCGGGACCTGGGCGGGCCCCTGGAGCCCCTGGTGGAGACCCGGCGGCGCATCGACGCCGGAGAGATCCCCGGCCCCCGGCTCTTCATCTCGGGCCCGTTCCTGCAGCGGGCCCCGTACGAGCCGTGGCAGGCGGATTACCGCTGGGGCATCGACGGCGTCGAGGACGCCCGGGCCAAGACCCGCAGGCTCATCGACGGCGGCGTGGACGTCATCAAGCTCATCGACCAGGACCAGCTCACCGACGCCGAGGTGGCCGCCGTCGTCGAGACGGCCCACGCCGCCGGCATCCCCGTGGTGGCCCACGCCCACCGCATGGAGGAGATCCGTGTGGGGCTCCGGCACGGGGTGGACAACTTCGAGCATACGGGGCTGGGGACCGCTCCCGGCTACGCTCCCGACGTGCTGGAGGCCCTGGCGGAACGGAACAGCGCCCTCTTCTGGACCCCGACCATCTCCCCGCTCTACGTCATGCGCTACACGGGCGAGGTCTTCCCGGAGCGCCTCGACGATCCCCGGTGGCGGGCGGGCATGCCCGAGGCCATGGCCGACGAGATCCGGACGTCCCTCGACGCCATCCCCCACCTCCCCTACTACGCCCTCTTCCCGAGCCGCATCCCCCGGCTGCCCACGAAGTTCGCCCAGCTGCGGGAGACCGGGGTGCGCATGCTCATCGGGACGGACGCCGGCATCCCCTCAATGTTCCACAACGACGCCACCTGGCGGGAGATGGTGAAGTGGGTGGAGCTGGGCGTCCCGCCCATGGAGGTGATCCAGTCGGCCACGCTGTGGCCCGCCCGGTTCTTCGGCCGGAGCGGGGACTTCGGCACCCTGGAGGCCGGGGCCTACGCCGACCTCATCGCGGTCCGCGGAGACCCGCTCACCGACATGTCGGTCCTGCGGAACGTGGAGGTCGTGATCAAGGGAGGGCGGGTCGTGAGGGAGGCCACGCCCGGTCGCTGACGGGTCAGATCGCTTCCGCGTCGCCGTCCGTGGGGTCGGGCACGCGGCCCAGGTAGATCCCGGCCCCCAGGATGGCCCCGGCGATGGCGTTGGCCACCAGGAGCGAAGGGACCGTGATGGCCTCCATGACCACCGGAGTGTCCAGGACCTCCCGGCTCAACCAGAAGACGCCGGTGCACACGGTCACCCCGAAGAGGGTGCCCCCCGCCAGGCTGGCCGCCCACCCCGCGTTGCGCAGGAGGACGGCCGCCACCATGCCCAGGACCGCGAAGGTCCCGAAGTGGAGCACGGTGTAGGTGAGGAGGTGGAAGGCGGTCCCCACGAAGCTCGCGGCGCGGGCCATGAGCCCGGTGTCGTAGGCGTAGCCCGAGGGGGAGAAGAGGCCGGAGGCCAGGGCCTCCGGAGTGGCGAGAGGGGTCAGGTGCACGACGTCCAGGAAGAGGAAGAGGAGGGCCAAGCCGGCTCCGGCGATCACACCTGCTTCGGCACCCTGGGCACAGCGCGCGTACACCTTCATCGGTCGGTTCCGGCCAGAGAGAGGCTTCCCTCACCACGTCCCCGCCACAGGATGTGACAAGGTCGTGCCGGACGCAAACGTCCCGTGCGGTACGCAGGGGACTCAGGCGGGGCGCACCGAGGCTCCAGGTCCCGGAAAGGCCACGAAGGGCGCGAGCTCCGGCG
>DATHRY010000322.1:0-4076 GCA_035464715.1 Longimicrobiales bacterium | reverse complement strand
GTCCGCAACCTCCCACCGCTGCCGCCAGTCCGCCGACGCCGGCCGGGGCGTGCCACGGACGAGCGCTTCCAGGGTGTCCGCAGCGTCGGCCCGGACGTAGTGGGACGCACGGTTCTGGTGGTCCTTCCATCGCCCGCCGCCGTCGATCACCACCTGCGGCACCTCGTCGAGCTCGCCCAGGAGGCGGCCCAGCGCTCCGGAGGTCGGCGCCGCCCCCACCCGCAGCACGAGGTCCGGCCGCAGCGCCGCTCGGACGGGATCCGACCGGAGGAAGAGGTCGTAGGCGGAGATCCGCGTGCTCCCGTGGCCCGGTCCCGTCCGGGCGCCGGACAGGGGGTCGGCCAGGAGCGGGATCCCGCCCGCGGCCGCGAAGCGGGTCAGCGATGGACCGACCCGCTCCGGCTCGGCACACACACCCGCCACCAGGATCGGCCGCTCCGACGCGCCCAGAAGTGCGGCAAGAGCCTCGAGGTCCGCGGGTGCCGGCGCGGCACGCCGGGGCCCGATCCGGACCAGCGGCCCCCGTTCGCGTCCCTCGGCCGCCAGGGGGTGGGCGACCTCGAAGCCGGCGGGCACGTCCCCGGCACCGTCCCGGGGCTCCAGCGGTTTCCGGAAGGGGAGATTCAGATGCACCGGTCCCGCCGGCGAGCCCACGGCCGCCGCCACCGCCCGGGCCGCCACGGCCCGGACGTGCAGAAGCGCGGCCTCGTCCACGACGGGCTGGGGCAGGTCCCACGCCTCCCGGGTGTAGCCCCCGAAGATCCCCGGCTGGCGGATCGCCTGGTTGGCATCGGCGTCCCGGAGGTGGTGGGGCCGATCCGCCGTCAGGAGGAGGAGCGGGGCCTCGGACTGGCTGGCCTCCACGACGGCGGGAAGGAGGTTGGCCACCGCGGTGCCGGAGGTGGTGATCATCGCTGCGGGAATCCCGGTCGCCTTCCCGAGCCCCAGGGCGAAGAAGGCCGCGGACCGCTCGTCCAGGAACACCCGGACCCGGAAGCCCACCTCCCGGCTCGCGGCCAGGACCAGGGGCGTGGAGCGGGACCCCGGGGCGATGCAGACCTCCCGGACGCCGGAGCGGGCCAGCTCCACCAGAAGGGCCGTGGCCCACGGGGTGTTGCGGTCGTCGGGCGTCACGGCACCACGCCCTCCAGCGCCGCCCCCGAGGCCGCCAGGGCCCGGAGCACCGGCACGAACTTGATGGCCGTCTCCTCCCACTCCGACGCCGGGTCCGATCCGTCCACGATCCCGGCTCCCGCGTAGAGCCGCCACCGCTCCCCCTCGCCCACGGCGGTCCGGAGCGCCGGAACGAAGTGACCCTCGCCCTCGGAGTCGAACCAGCCCACGGGGCCCGCGTACCACCCGCGGTGGAAGGGCTCCACCTCCTGCAGGAAGGCCAGGGCCTGGTCCCGGGGCACCCCGCAGACCGCCGGGGTGGGGTGCAGCGCCTCCACCAGGGACAGGATCGGCGCGTCGGCTCGCGCCGCGGCCTCGATCTCCGTCTCCAGGTGCTGGATCCGGGCCAGGGTGAGGACGTGGGGCTCGTCCTGGGCCGTGACGCCGTCCGTGAGGGGGCTGAGGCGCGCTACCATGTCCTCCACCACCACCCGGTGCTCCGCCCGGTCCTTGCGGCTCTCCAGGAGTCCCCGGGCCAGGGCCCGGTCCTCGTCCGGGTAGGCCCCCCGCCGGACCGATCCGGCCACCGCCGTTGCCGTCACCCGGCCGTCCCGCAGGGTCGCCAGCGCCTCGGGGGCCGCGCCCAGGAGGCGGGTGCCGGGGCGGGGCTCGAAGAGGAAGGCGTGGGTGCCCGGGTGCTGGTGCCACAGGGCCAGCACCACGTCGACCGTCTCCAGGGGCCGGTCCAGGTCCACGTCCAGCGTCCGGGCCAGGACGGCCTTGGACAGGCTGCCTCCCCGGATCGCCTCCAGCGTCCGCTCCACCGCCGCCAGCCAGCGGTCCCGCTCTCCGGCCCGGGTCCGGACGCCGATGTCCCCTTCTGGAGCCCCGTGGGCCTCCCGGGCGGCCTCCAGGCGGGCCACCAGCGCATCGGCCCGGGCCTCGGCCGTCGCCCGGGCGGTCTCGGCATCCTCTCCGGCAGGGACCCGCACCCGGAGGCGGGCGGGGCCTTCCCCCTCGCCGTCGTACTCCACCAGGGGCAGGTGGAAGAGGCCCGACGGGAAGGCCTGCCAATGCTCCTTGGGCTCGTGATCCTCCCGGAACGAGAACCCGCCGTAGAAGCGCAGGGCCTCCCGACCGTCGCCCATCCCCGCCCAGGCGTCGGCGGCGCGGGCCACGGCCCGGAAGCGATCTCCACCCCGGGGAGCGGTGACCTCCCCCAGGACCCCGGCGTGGGCGACCCAGCGCGGCCCCCGGGCCCAGAAACCACGAGCCCGCCCCTCGGAAGCCGTCAGGAAGGCGCCCGGGTCACCTCGGGACACCATCCGTCTGGCCGTCTCGAAGCGGGCCGGGGCCAGGGGGCCGTCACGGGGGGGCGCGTGGATGCCGATGATGAGAGGGGCTTGGGGGGCGAGGCGGGCCGTGGGAATATACGGGGGCGGGGCCGGACTCAAAGCGAGGGTCGGCACCACCGTCTCCGGGATTGCCCGCCGCCGTCGGCGGTGGTCTCTTGGCCCCACACCCCCCTCCCCGCGCCCGCCCTCCCATGTTCCCGTCCAGGCACCGCCTCCCGGCCACCGTCGCATCGACCCTCCTCGCCCTCACGCTGATGCTGGCCGCCTGCGGGGGTGCCGACGACGCTGCGACGGGTGGAGGCGACGCCGCGGGGGGCGACACCGTCGCCGCGACCCCCCCGGACCCCGACATCTGGATCGCGGCCCTGGAGGGCACCGGCCCGGAGCTGCGCCTGGGCGTGATCCGCAACGCCACCCGACGCCCGGGCTACGACAATCAGCCCGCGTTCGCCGGACCGGGACGGCTCCTCTACACCCGGGACGAGGACGGTGACGCCGACATCTGGCAGCTGGATCTGGCCTCCGGCGAGGCGACGGCCTTCACCACCACCAGCCCCGAGAGCGAGTACTCGGCCACCCCCCTGCCCTTCGCCACCGGTATCTCCGTGATCCAGGTGGAGGCGGACTCCACCCAGCGCCTCTGGCAGGTCGACGGCGACGGCGCGCCCGTGGCCCCCCTCTTCCCGGGCGTCGCCCCGGTGGGCTACCACGCCTGGCTGGACGAGCCCCGGGCGCTCCTGTTCGTCCTGGGGACCCCGTCCACCCTCCACCTCGCTGAGCGGGGCGCCACCGAGACGCGTGTGGTGGCCCGCAACGTCGGCCGATCTCTCCAGTCGATGCCCGGCGGGGGTGCGGTCAGCTACGTGCAGCGAACCGAGGAGGGCGGGACGGAGATCCGGGTGTGGAGCCTGGCCTCGGGGGAGAGCCGCCGGGTCGCCGACGGCCTCGAGGGGGGAGACGATCACGCCTGGACGCCCGACGGCATCCTCCTCCAGGCTGCGGGGAACCGGGTCTACGCCCTGGAACCCGACGACGGGGAGTGGCAGGACATCGGGGGCGTCGACTCCGGCGGAACCGTGAGCAGGATGGCGGTCTCACCGGACGGCCGCACCGTGGCGCTGGTGGTCACGGCCTCGTGAGGGCCCGGGCCCACGCGCGTCGCGTGAACAGCCCCTTGGTCAGTCCGCCCGCATCGCCACCAGGGGATCGACCCGGGTGGCCCTGCGGGCAGGCACCAGCGACGCCAACCCCGCCACGGCGATCAACACCACCGTGGCGCCGACGAGCGGGAGGGGATCCCCCGGCTCGACGCCGTAGAGCATGCCCTCCGTGAAGCCCCGCAGCGCGATGCTTCCCGCGAGCCCCAGGACCATGCCGATCGCCACCAGGCGCCCCCCGCTCCTGAGCACGGACCCGGCCACCCGCCCCGCATCGGCCCCGAGGGCCATCCGGATCCCGATCTCCCGTGTGCGCTGGGACACGAGGAACGACACGACGCCGTAGAGCCCTACCGCGGCGAGGAGGAGCGCCAGAGCGCCGAACAGGCCCACCAGCACCGCGGTCACCTCGTACGGCTGGGTCTGCCCGTCGACGAGGGCCTCGAGGGAG
>DATHRY010000321.1:0-3271 GCA_035464715.1 Longimicrobiales bacterium | reverse complement strand
CGTGAAGGATCCGAAGTTCATGGCCGTAGCCCGGGAGATGTCGGCCCGGCTCCCCGACGCCGTCGTCCGGGAGGTGCCCGGGTCGGGACACACCGTGCACCTGGAAGCCCCGGACGCCTGGCTGGGCTGGGTACGAGGTGCCCTGTCCGACGTCGAGCCGTCCGACCTCCGCCCCTCCCAGTGAATCCCGACTCATGAGACGCACCGTCGTCACCCTCGTCGGCGCCCTGGTCCTCGTCATGTGGCTCTGGGCGCTAGTGACCTGGAACGTGGCGCCCGACCGTGTTCCCCTGCACTTCGGTCCTTCGGGAGAGCCGGATCGCTGGGGGCCCCGGACCGTCGCCTCGTGGTTCGGGATGCCGGTCCTGGCCACCCTCCTCGCCTCGGGTCTCTCGTGGGTCGGCCGCTGGTCCCTGTCCCGCCCCGGGCTCATCGACATGCCGGGCAGGGAGAGGCTCCGGGCGCTGCCCGAAGCCTACCGTGGACCGGTCCACCAGTCCCTCCTGGATCTCATGGCGCTGGCCGCCCTGGAGACGGTCGTGATCCTCTCCCTGGTCCAATGGGGGATCGTGAAGGGCGCCGCTGGGGAGAGCACTCAGGGGGTCATGCTCCTGGTGCTGGTCGCGGCCGTCCTCGGCTCGCCCTTCCTGATCGCCTTCATGATGCTCCATACCCAGCGGGCCCTGAACGACGCGTGGGAGAAGGCTCGCCGGGACGGGGTGGTGCCGCCGACCGGGTCCCGTCCCACCTGATGGGGGCGGGCCGGGAGTCCGGGCGCCGTTCCGATGGCGACCGGGCTCCCGGTCACCCCCTCTAGTCGTCCCTCAGGACCCGGAGCGGATCGACCCGGGCGGCCCGCCGGGCCGGCAGCGCCGAGGCCAGCAGGGTGACGCCGGTGAAGACGGCCAGCACCCCTCCGACGGTGACGGGATCCACGACGGACACCCCGTAGAGGACGTTCCGGGCCAGGGCGGCAAGCCCCAGGGCCAGCACCAGCCCGACCGCCAATCCGACCGCGGTGAGGCGAAGACCGTCCACAACCACGGACCGCTGCAGGGCGCGCCCGTCCGCTCCGAGGGCCATGCGGAGCCCGATCTCCGAGCGTCGCTGTGCCACCGAGAAAGCGATCACCCCGTAGATCCCCAGGGCCGCCAGGAGCAGGGCGACCATCCCGAACGCCCCCAGGAAGATGGAGCTCACGGTCCACAGCAGCGTGCTCTCCCGGACGATGTCCCGGGCCGGCCGGAGCGTCGGGGCTACCGAGGCGTCCACCTCCCGGATGGCACGGCGTGCGGCACCCGCCAGCTCTGCCGGGTCGCCCCCTCCACGGAGGAGGAGGAAGCGGCGGCGCGTCGCCGACCCCTCGAGGGGTCGGTAGAGGTGCGGTCGCATGGGGGAGGTGAGGTCCTCGTAGCGCACCTCACCCACCACGCCCACCACGGTCCCGGTGCGCGGCTCGTCGTCCGATCCGTAGAGCAGGGTCCGGCCGACGGCGTCACCCTGCGGGAAGATCCTGTCGGCCATGCCCTGGGAGATGATCACCGGGTCGTCGCTCGCCACATCTCCGGCCCCGAAGGTCCGGCCTGCGAGCAGGGGAATGCCCATGGCTTCGAAGTAGTCCGGTCCGGCCCGGGAGGTGAGGGCAGACGGCCACTCGTCCACCGGGGTGCCCGCTGCGGCGGGCTCCCGGTAGCGGACGGGGATGGTCTCGTGGTTCAGGGGCAGGTGCGAGACGGTGCCCACCGCCTCCACGCCCGGCTCGGCGGACACCCGTTCCCGGACCCGGTCCCAGAAGGAGGCCAGCTCGGCCGCCCCGGGATAGCTCTCCGCCGCGGGCGACATGGACACCGACAGGATGCGATCCGCGTCGAAGCCCAGGTCCACCGCCGTCACCTCCTGGAGGCTCCGGGCCATGAGCCCGGTACCGGTGACCAGCACGATGGCCAGCGCCACCTCGAGAGCCACCAGGAGGCGCCTCCCCTTGAGGGTCTTGCGGTCGGCGCCGGTCCGGCCGGTCCTGAGGACCGAGGCAAGGGGGGCACCGGTCAGGGTCAGGGCCGGGGCCAGACCGAAGAGCAGAGGGGTGGCCAGGGTGACCGTGGCGCTGAACGCCAGCACCCGGCCGTCCACGGTCGCGTCCCCCACCCGGTACAGCTCGGCCGGGAGGGCCGAGGAGAGCATGGGTCCGACGAGGTACGCGAGGGCCGTGCCCAGGACGCCGCCCAGGAGCGCGAGGAGGGCCCCCTCGGCCAGGAGTTGCCGGACCAGCCGGCGCCGCCCGGCGCCCAGGGCCGCCCGGACCGAGACTTCCCGGGCCCGCGTCGTGGCCCGGGCCAGGGTCAGGGAGGCGACGTTCACGCAGGCGATCACCAGCAGCATCACGACCGCTCCGAGGATCAGCCCGAACGCGACGCGGAGGATGTCCCAGACGAAGTTGAGCGCCTCCCGGAGGGGCTTCACCGACACCCCGGAGTAGGTGCCGTCGTCGTCCGGGTACTCGGCCGCCAGGGAGGCATGCAGCTCGGAGAGCTCCCGGGCGGCTTCCGACCGGGACCAGCCGTCGGCCAGGCGGGCCACGGGGAGGACGTTCATCTCGCCTCGGCCCGTGTCGACGGGATCCATCTCCACGGCGGTCCAGAGGTGGAGCCCGCCGAAGGGGAAGACGAACTCCCTCGCCATGACGCCCACCACCGTGTGGGGTACCCCGTCCAGCGGGATCCGTCGGCCCACCAGCCCCGGATCCCCGCCCCACACCCGTTCCCACAGATCCTCGCCCACCACCACCACGGGCTCGGCTCCGGATCGGCCGTCCCCGGGGAGCAGGGTTCTGCCCAGCAGCGGCTGGGCGCCCAGGACCGACATGAGGTTGCCGCTCATGCGCCCGACGTTCTCGCGGCGGACCTCGCCCTCGTCGGTGGCCAGGTTGGTGGTGCCGTAGTAGTAGCCCCCGACCTCGGACAAGGAGCGGGACCGCTCGGTGAGGTCGGCGATCTGGGGTGGAGAGAACCGTCCTCCATCCCAACCCTCCAAGGGGTCGATCCCTCCGACCTGTACCAGCTCGGCCGGCCGGGGGAAGGGCAGCGCCCGGAAGAAGTACGGGTTGATGAGGCTGACGACGAGCGTGGTCGCGGCGATCCCCGCCGCGAGGGTGGTCACCACCACGAGCGCGTAGGTCGGGCTGCGCTTGAGCCCGCGCATGGCATACGCCAGGTCCTGCCGGAGATCATCCCACCACATCGTCCGCCGCTCCTCACTCTTGGCCCGCATGGAT
>DATHRY010000320.1:0-7614 GCA_035464715.1 Longimicrobiales bacterium | reverse complement strand
TTCGACGGCCAGGTGGTGAGCGAGGACGACGCGAAGAAGGCCCACGAGCTCGAAGAGGCCGGCTTCGACATGGGTCATGACTGAGTTGACCTAGGGCGCATCCGCGGGGTCCGGCGCGGGCGTCGGACGATGTGGAACGGGCCGCAGGCGGTGCCTCATCCGGACGCCGTTTGTGGTCGGTCGAAGGGGGTCGGGCGGACAGGCCCGGCCCCCTTCATTTCGTTGGGCATGAAACCCTGAGGCACGACTCCTCGTCCGCATCTATACGCAACCGTAGTCATGCACCCCGATCCGGGATGACGGTGTCCGACGCACTGAAGCCCCACTGGTTCCACATCCTCTTCGCCCTGGGCGGCGCGCCCCTCCACGGCACGGCGAGCGTGGAGGAGGTGCTGGAGCGGACCGACGGAGGCGTTCGGCTGTGGCCGGGCACGCTCTACGGGTCGCTGCGGGACATGGAGGAAGCGGGCTTCATCGCCGAGACGGAGCCGCCGCCGGACGCACCCACCGAGGGGGGGAAGCGCCGGTTCTACCGCCTCACTCCGTCGGGACACGCGGTGCTCAGACGGGAGCTCGGGGTCCTCCAGGGAATCCTGGAGGTGGCCCGGGCCCGGGACCTGCTCGGAGAACCGGGGGCCTGATGGGACCCTTGGGCCGCGCGGTCCTGGAAGGGGTGCTGCGCCTCTATCCGCCTTCGTTCCGGGAGCGTCACGGGGAGGACATCCGCAGGACGTTCCGCCTGCTGGTGGACGCCGGGGATCCCGTTGCGGCCGTGCGGGTCGGTCGCTGGTTCCTGGGACTGAGCGATCTGGTCCGGGGAGCGGTGCGCGAGCGGTTGCGGCGGGAGCCACGGTCGGGGACCCGCACCGAACCTGACGCCACCGGGAGGGGAACGATGCTGGGAAGCTGGATCCGGGACATCCGATACGCGGTGCGGTCGCTCCTGAGGGAGCCCGTGTTCACCGTGGTGGCCGCCGGGTCGCTGGCGGTGGGGATCGGCGCCAACACGGCGGTCCTGGCCGTGGCCGACGCCGCGCTGCTCCGGCCCCTCCCGGGAATTCCGAACTACGACCGGGTGGTGGAGCTGGGCCGCAGTCGGGACGGGCAGGGTTTCGACACCTTCACGTACCCCGACTTCCTGGACCTGCGGGAGTCCGTGCCGACCCTGGAGGCGGCAGCGGCGTTCTCCCTGGAGATCCTGAGCGTGGCTCGGGACGGCGAAGGAGTCCGGGCCAACGGACAGCTGGTGAGCCCGGCCTACTTCCGGGTGCTGGGCCTCGAGCCGGGGCAGGGGCGCTACTTCACCCCCGACGAGGACAACGGGGTGGGCGAGCACCCCGTGGCGGTGGTCACGCACCGCTTCTGGGAGCAGCAGCTCGGGGGCGAACCCGGTGTGGTGGGTTCCACCCTCCTGGTGAACCGGGTGCCGTACACGGTGGTGGGCGTCACACCGCCGGACTTCCGGGGTCACATGCTCGGGCTGGAGCCCGACGTCTACATGCCCATGGTCCAGGCGCCGGTCATGAAGGGTCGGAACGACCTCGACGACCGGGGCGCCTCGTGGCACATGGCGTTGGGCCTGCTGGCCGAGGACGCGAGCCTGGAGCAGCTGGAGACCCAACTCGCCACGGTGGGGGCCGCCCTGGCCGAGGCGCATCCCCGGACGAACCGGGCCCGCAGCTTCCGGGCACAACCCCTCGGCCCCGTCCCCGCCGCGGGGCGGGGAGGCATCCGTCTGTTCGTGACGGCCCTCCTGGGGATGGTGGGACTGATCCTGCTGGTGACGTGCACGAACGTCGCCGGCATGTTCCTGGCCCGGACCCTCTCCCGGGAGCGGGAGGTGGCGGTCCGACGGGCCCTGGGGGCGAGTCGGGGCGCTCTGGCGCAGCAGCTCACCATCGAGACGCTCCTCGTCTTCCTCCTTGGCGGTGGGCTGGGCATCTGGCTGGGAAGCTGGTCCGTCGGCCTGATCCGGCCCGACCTCCTCCCGGTCCCGATCCCCGTTCACTTCGATCTCTCGATGCGGCCGGAGGTGCTGGGTGTGAGCCTCGGACTGACCGTGGTCGCGGGCCTCCTGTTCGGCCTCCTCCCGGCGGCCCGGGCGGCCGGCCCCGACGTGGTCCGGTCGCTCCGGTCCGAGTCGGGCACGGCAGGCCGTGGGGCCGGCCGCCTCCGTACGATCTTCGCCACGGCCCAGATCGGGTTGTCCCTGGTCCTGCTCGCCACGGCGGCACTGTTCCTCCGCTCGCTGCAGCGGGCGTCGGTGGCGGAGACCGGGTTCGACCCCCAAGGCGCGTGGACGGTCTATCTCGACCTGTCCCTGGAGGGCTACGACGCCGAGGAGGGACGCGTGTTCCAGGAGGAACTCCTGGCGGGCCTCCGGGGCCTGGGCTGGGTGACCGAGGCGAGCCTGTCCACGGACCTCCCCCTCGATCTCTCCCGTTCCTCCACAGGGGTCTTCCCGGCGGGATGGGACGACGCGGAGGACCAGCCATCGTTCGGGGTGGACTTCAACCGCGTGTCCGACGGGTACTTCGAGACCCTCCGGATTCCGTTGACCGCCGGTCGGGGCTTCCGGGCCGCCGACCGGGAGGGAAGCGCCGCCGTGGCGGTGGTCAGCCGGGCCTTCGTGGAGGCGGCCTGGCCCGGGGATGATCCGCTGGGGCGGACGGTTCAGATCGGACGGGGCGAGGGCAGCCGCAGGTACGAGGTCGTCGGGGTGGTGGACGACGTGAAGAACCAGCTCATCACCGACGCCCCGACCCCCTTCCTGTACCTCCCCATCGGACAGAGCTACGGCTCCGCCGTGCAGGTGGTGGTGCGGACGCCGTTGGACCGGAGTCGGGCCGTGCCTGCACTCAGAGAGGCGCTCCTCGACGCGGATCCGAGCCTCTCCCTGGGCTCGGTGGTCTCCCTGGAGCGCTTCACCTCGGTCGGGATCCTCCCACAGCGGATCGCCGCGGCCCTGACCTCCGGGTTGGGGCTCCTGGCGCTGCTCCTGTCGGGACTGGGCATCTACGGGGTCATCTCCTTCGCGGTGGGACAGCGGCGCCGGGAGATCGGAATCCGCATGGCGCTAGGGGAGAGCCGGGGCTCCGTGAGCGGCCACTTCGTCCGTCGCGGGCTGTGGGTTGCGCTCCCTGGGATGGTGGCTGGCGGGATCCTGGCCCTGCTGGCCGGCCGGGTGCTCCAGGCGCTGCTCCTGGATCTGAGCCCCCACGACCCTCTGGCCCTGGGGGGCGTCAGCCTCCTGCTGCTGGGCGTGGTGGTGGTGGCCACATGGCTGCCGGCCCGCCGAGCGGCCCGGGTGGATCCCGCCCGCTCCCTGCGGGCGGAGTAGGCGCAGGACCCTCGATTGCCGGGAGCCGGCCTGTCCGGGCGACGGGGATTGAGTACCTTCAGCGATGGCCGGCGCGGTGTGGCCACGAGCCGAGCCGGGGGCCCCGCGTGGGCGCGCCCGACTCGAAGACGTGACGGGAATGAATCGGAGACGGGAACGGCCGTATGATCCAGCTCAGGAACATCGAGAAGTCCTTCCGCACCGGGGCGGGGGAGACCTTCGTGCTTCGGCGTGTCAGCGCCGACGTCCGCCCCGGGGAGTTCGTGACGATCATGGGCCCGTCCGGGGCCGGCAAGTCGACGCTCCTGAGCATCCTCGGTATGCTCGACGCCGACTGGCGGGGGGAGTACTTCCTGGACGGTCACGCCGTCCACGCCATGCGTCCCAAGGCCCGGATCGAGCTCAACAAGGCCTACGTGGGCTTCGTCTTCCAGCAGTATCACCTGCTCGACGACCTCACGGTGTACGAGAACCTCGAGATCCCCCTGTCGTACCGGAACGTGAAGCGGAAGGACCGCCAGGCCATCGTGGCCGACACGCTGGACCGCTTCAACATCGTGGGGAAGAAGGACCTCTACCCGAATCAGCTCTCCGGAGGGCAGCAGCAGCTGGTGGCGGTGGCGCGGGCCGTGATCGCCGAGCCGAAGATCATCCTGGCCGACGAGCCCACGGGCAGTCTCCACTCCTCGCAGGGCGAGATGATCATGGCGCTCCTCAAGGCACTGAACGACGAGGGCACCACCATCATCCAGGTCACCCACAACGAGAAGTTCGCGGAGTACGGGAACCGCATCATCAACCTCCGGGACGGGTGGGTGGTGGACGAATGACCCCCGGGGCCCCGCCCGACACCATCCGGGTCCTGGTCGCCGACGACCAGCCCGACGTCCTGGAGGCGCTGAGGCTCCTTCTGAAGGGGGAAGGCTTCGAGATCCGGACGGCCCAGTCTCCTGCGGGGGTGATCCAGGAGGTGGAGTCCGGGGAGTTCGACGTGGTGCTGATGGACCTGAACTACACGCGGGACACCACGTCCGGTGCCGAGGGCCTCGACCTCCTGAGCCGCATCCAGACGCTGGACCGCAATCTCCCGATCGTGGTCATGACCGCGTGGGGGAGCGTGGAGGGCGCGGTGGAGGCCATGCGGCACGGCGCCCGGGACTACGTCGAGAAGCCCTGGGAGAACGAGCGGCTCCTGGCGACGCTCCGGACCCAGGCAGCCCTGGGCTCCGCGCTCCGCAAAACGGAGCGGCTGGAGGGGGAGAACCAGCGGCTGCGGGACCGGGAGGGTCTCCCGAAGCTGATTGCCGGCTCCAAGGCCATGGAGCCGATCCTGGACATCATGGAACGGGTGGCCCCGTCCGACGCCAACGTCCTGATCCGCGGAGAACACGGTACCGGGAAGGAAGTGGTCGCCCAGTGGCTGCACGCCGCCTCGGCCCGCGCCGATAAAGCGTTGGTAGCGGTGAACGTAGGGGGCTTCAGCGAAGGTGTCTTCGAGAGCGAGGTCTTCGGGCACGTCCGGGGGGCGTTCACCGACGCCAAGGCCGATCGCATGGGCTGCTTCGAGCTGGCCGACGGGGGCACCCTCTTCCTGGACGAGATCGCCAACATCTCGCTCCAGCAGCAGGCAAAGCTCCTCCGGGTGCTCGAGACCGGAGAGGTCCAGAGGGTCGGGTCCTCGAAGGTCCGCAGGGTCGACGTCCGGGTGCTCTCCGCCACGAACGCGCCGCTCGAAGAGGCCGTTGCGGAAGGGAGCTTCCGGGAGGACCTCCTCTACCGTTTGAACACGGTCGAGCTGCTCCTTCCCCCTCTCCGGGAGCGTCGGGAGGACCTGATCCCCCTGGCCATCCACTTCCTCCGGCGGGCGGCGGCCCGCTACGACCGTACGGTCCAGGAGCTGTCCAGCGACGCGGGGGAGGTCATCCTCGCCCACACCTGGCCCGGGAACGTGCGGGAGATGGAGCACGCCATGCACCGTGCCGTCCTCATGTCCCGCGGCGACGAGGTCACGGCGGCGGACCTGATGCTTCGGCGGCGGGGCGAGGACGGGGGTGCGGTACCGGAGGGGCTGACCCTGGACGAGGTGGAGAAGCTCCACATCGAGCGGGCCCTGGAGCGGCACGGCGGCAACGTGAGCCGGGCGGCGGAGCAGCTCGGCCTGTCCCGCAGCGCCCTCTACCGCCGCCTCCAACGACACGACCTCTCGCCCTGACCATGGATCGTCCGCGCGCGTCCGGGGATCGGCGTTCGGTCCGGGGCTCCGTTCCCACGCCGGAGGGAGGCGGGATGGATCGCCCACGGGTCCCCGAGCCGTTGCCGGAACCCACCCGGCGCCTGCGATCCCTCCCCCACGATCGTCGGATCGTCCTGCTGGCGCTGGCCACCGGGCTGCCGGGCCTTCTCGTGGCCCTCGGCTTCCTCTGGTTCACGCCGGTGGCGCCCGGCCTGCGCTGGTCCGCCACCCTGCTGCTGGTCGTGACGTGGCTGGGGGCGTCCCTGGCCCTCCGGGAGCGCGTGGTCCGACCGCTCCAGACGCTGGCGAACATGCTGGCGGCCCTCCGGGAAGGGGACTTCTCCATCCGGGCGCGCCTGCCGGACGAAGGTGCCGGAGACGCCCTCTCCCTGGCGTATCGGGAGGTGAACGCCCTGGAGAGCATCCTCCGGGAGCAGCGCCTCGGCGCCGTGGAGGCGTCGGAGATCCTGCGCAAGGTCCTGGAGTCGGTGGACGTGGCGCTCTTCGCCTTCCACGAGGACGGGGAGCTCGGGCTGGTCAATCGCGCCGGGGAGCGTCTCATCGGGCAGCCGGCCGAGCGGATCCTGGGCCGCACCGCCGAGGAGCTGCGCCTCGACGACGCGCTGCGGGGCCCCGCGCCCCGGACCTTGGAGCTCTCGTACCCCGGCGGGCAGGGGCGTTGGGAGCTCCGGCGCAGCGTGGTCCGTCAGGAGGGGATGCCGCTCCAGCTGCTGGTGCTCTCGGATCTGAGCCGTGCCCTCCGGGAGGAGGAGCGCCAGGCCTGGAAGCGGATCATCCGGGTGCTGTCCCACGAGATCAACAACTCGCTGGCTCCCATCAAGAGCATCAGCGGCAGCCTCCAGAGCCTCATGCACAGGGAGCCCCCTCCGCCGGACCTCGAAGAGGACGTGGCCAAGGGGCTGGAGGTGATCCAGGCCCGGGCCGAGGGGCTCGGGCGGTTCATGGGCGCGTACGCCCGCCTCGCCCGGCTCCCGGAGCCCACCCTGACCGACGTGCGGGTGGGGGAGCTGGTCCGTCGGGTGGCGAGCCTCGAGGTCCGGATCCCCGTGTCCGTCCGGGACGGGCCGCTGCTGGAGGTCCGGGCGGACCCGGACCAGCTCGAGCAGCTCCTCATCAACCTGATCCGGAATGCCGTGGACGCCTCCCTGGAGTGTGCCGAGGCGGATCCGGGTCGCCGCGAAGTGGAGGTGGGGTGGGAGGCCGCCGGCGAGACGTGGCGGCTGCACGTCCTCGACCGGGGGCCAGGCATCCCGGCCACGGGGAACCTCTTCGTGCCCTTCTACACCACCAAGCCCGGCGGATCGGGCATCGGGCTCGCCCTCTCGCGGCAGATCGCCGAGAGCCACGGCGGCTCCCTGACGCTCCGGGACCGCGCCGACGGGCCCGGGGCCGAGGCGGTCATCGAGATCCCGGTGAGCTAGCTGCCGGGTAGGGGGCTGCGGGAGACCTGGACCGGAACCGTCACCGTCGCCCGCCGTCCGTCTGCGGCCTCGATCTCCACCACCACCCGGGCCTCCCCGGGGTCGGAGAAGGTCATGGACCCGACCCACGCTCCGGCCTCCGGACGGAGCTCAACGGGGCTGCCCGCATCCCCCACGGTCACCGTGACCCGAGCCTCGGGGGCCAGGGGCGCGCCGTCATCCGTCGCCACCACCCGCACGACGGCTTCCCCCACCATGGGGGGAGTCGGCGACAGCTGCACCTGCGCCGCGAGCGCCGGATCCCCCTCGTGGGATGCACCGCCCCCGCAGGCCGCCACAGCCAGGAGGACCAGGCCCGCCGCACCCATCCTCCGGCGTCCCGTCGCCAGCACACCTGCCTCCGGTCCCCGCCGTCCACGGGCGGAGAGGGCGCACGGGGCCCGAGGGAGGGGGGCCGCCCTCACCGGCCGTACCGCTGGTAGACGGCGTCGATCACCTCCCTGGCCTGGTCCTGCCCCACCATCGGGGGCAGGGTGGCCACCACGTCGCCACCCGGTCCCACCAGGAACGTCCGGGCCGTGTGGTCCACCAGGTAGTCC
>DATHRY010000319.1:0-4338 GCA_035464715.1 Longimicrobiales bacterium | reverse complement strand
CCTCTGGTCGCCCGCAACGCGCACCTGAACCTGAACCGGCTCGGCGCCCGCATCGTGGACTACGTGCCCGACATGTACGGCGAGACGGACAGCCCGCTCCACCGGGGCACCGGGACCGACCGCCTCATCGTGTCCTGGCCGCTGGACGACGACCCGGAGGCGGGACGGGGCCCGGGGTCGGGCGACGACTTCGGCCCGGGTCCGGACGCCGCACCCGGGCGCGACGCCCCTGACGCCGTCCCCGTGGTGAACCCCTGGCCCGAAAGCGGCGCATCGGGACCCCGGCTCGATGACCTCCCTTCGGACGCTCCCCTGGTGGCGATCCAGATCCCCCGGGACATCCTCGCGATCCAGCAGGCGTCCCTGGAGGAGGCGTCGTCGTGGCGTCGGAGCACGCGCGCCGCCTTCCTGGCCCTGGGCGAGCGGGGATACGGGGTCGTGGGCTTCGAGCGCACCGAACGGGGACCGTGTCGGTATCTCCTGGCGCCGGCCGCCGCCCGCCCAGGAGACGCGTCAGCGGCCCTCGCCCCCCCTGACGACGCTTCGCCGCCACCCGCCCTGCGGCGCTCCACTTCCCCGTCGCCCGGCCCCGGGGGCCCCGCGACCCTCCCCCCCACCTCACGCCCTCCCGCGTCCTCGAACGGCGAGCCGACCTCATGAGCTTCCGTGTCACGAAACTCTGGCTGCGGGAGATCCGGCTGCCGCTCCGGGAGCCCTTCCGCATCTCGTCCGGCTCGGTGACCGAACGCCGCATCGGCCTGGTGGCGCTCCATCCGGACGGCGGCACCAAGGTCTGGGCCGAGTGCGTGGCCGGCGCCCGTCCCAACTACAGCCCCGAGACCCTCGACACCGCCTGGCTGGCGCTGCGGGAGTGGATCGGGCCCCTGCTCCTGGGCACGTCGTGGTCGGAGCCGTCCGAGGTGCACGACCTCCTCCAGCCGGGGATCCGCGGGCACCGGATGGCGAAGGCGACGCTGGAGATGGGCTGCTGGGCCCTGGCGGCTCAGGCCCGTGGACAGTCCCTCGCCGAGATCCTGGGCGGCACCCGGGAGCGCATCGCCACGGGCATCTCCCTGGGCATCCAGGACTCCCCCGAGGCACTGGTGGAGAAGGCCCGCCAGGCCTTCGAAGCCGGGTACCGCAAGGTCAAGCTCAAGATCGCCCCGGGCGCCGACCTGGCGTACGTGGGGGCGGTGCGGGAGGCCCTGGGCCCGGAGGCGCACCTCATGGCCGACGCGAACTCGGCCTACACCCTGGCCGACGCGGACCATCTCGCCCGGCTCGACCCCTTCGACCTGATGATGATCGAGCAGCCCCTGGCCCACGACGACCTGGTCCGGCACGCCGAGCTCCAGCGCAGACTGAAGACCCCGATCTGCCTGGACGAGTCCATCACCGACGTGGACCGGGCCGAGGACATGCTGACCCTGGGCAGCGGCCGCATCGTCAACATCAAGCCCGGCCGGGTCGGAGGCTTCACCTCCTCGAAGGCGATCCACGACCTGTGCCACGCCCGGGGTGTCCCGGTCTGGTGCGGCGGCATGCTGGAGAGCGGCGTGGGACGGGCGTACAACGTGGCCCTGGCCTCGCTTCCCGGCTTCACCCTCCCCGGCGACCTCTCCCCCAGCGCCCGCTACTGGGCCCGGGACATCGTGGAGCCCGAGTGGACCATGGGCCCCGACGGCATGGTCGACGTGCCATGGGGCCGGCCCGGCCTGGGCATCGCCGTGGACGAGGACCGCATCGACGACCTGACCGTCCAGGCCGAGACCGTCCTGGCCTGAGCGCAGTCCTTCCATCCCCCCGGCCCCCGAGCCCGGAGCCCGACATGCACACGAGACCGAACCACCGATGCACCGCCCTCGCCGCCGCGGCCGCCCTGTTGCTCCTGGCGCCCGCCCCGACGCCGCTCGCCGGGCAACAGACCGGCCTCGAGCGCCTCCAGGCCGAGATCGAGCGCCTCGCCGAGATCGCCGGGGGCCCGGTCGGCGTCGGCGCGGTGCACCTGGAGTCGGGCATCGAAGTCTACCTGAACGCCGACGAGGCCTTCCCCATGGCCAGCACCTACAAGGTGCCCATCGCCACCAAGGTCCTGGACCGGGTGGACCGGGGGGAGCTCCGCCTGGACTCGCTCATCACCCTGAGCGCCGGCGACCTGCATCCGGGCAGCGGCACCCTCACGTCGCTCTTCGACGAGCCCGGCGTCACCCTGTCCCTCCGGACGCTGATGGAGCTCATGCTCCTCATCAGCGACAACTCGGCCACGGACCTGGTGCTGAAGACGGCGGGCGGCGGGCCCGCGGTCACCGCCCACATGCGGGCCATGGGGCTGGACGGGATCCGGGTGGACCGCCCCACGGTGCGCCTGATCGCCGACTGGATCGGCATCCCGGACCTGCCCTCGGACGACGTGGATCCCGAGACGTTCGAGGCCCTGGCCGAGGCGGTGGGCGAGGCGGAGCGTGAGGCGGCGGCCGCGGCCTTCGACGTGGACCCCAAGGACACCGCCACGCCCCGGGACATGGCCGAGCTCCTGGCCCGCATCCACCGCCACCAGATCCTCAGCGCCGAGAGCAGCGACCTCCTCCTGGACATCATGACCCGCAGCACCACCGGCACGGCCCGCATCAAGGGCATCCTGCCGCCGGACGCGGAGGTGGCGCACAAGACCGGCACCATCGGCGGCACCACCAACGACGTGGGGATCGTGACGCTGCCCGACGGGGCGGGGCACGTGGTGCTGGCCATGTTCGTGAAGGAGTCGGACGAGGACATCCCGACCCGGGAGCGGGCCATCGCCCAGATCTCCCGCGCCATCTACGACTACTTCCTCTACACGACATCCTGATGGAGGCGTCCCCCGCCCCGGCCTCCCCCTCGCCGGACGCTCCGGCCCCGCACGGCTCGGCCCGGAACACCCTCGAGCGCAGCCTGCGGCTCAAGGACCTGGTGCTGATCGTCATCGGCACCGTCATCGGGTCGGGCATCTTCATCGTGCCGGCGACGGTGCTGCAGCAGACCGACGGGCGGGTGGGGCTGGCCCTGGCGGTGTGGTTCCTGGCGGGGGTGCTGTCGCTCCTGGGCGCCCTCACCTACGGCGAGCTGGGGGCCGCGGAGCCGGAGGCGGGGGGGCTGTACGTGTACCTCCGGGACGCCTTCGGGCCGCTGCCGGCCTTCCTGTACGGCTGGACGCTCTTCTTCGTGATCAGCAGCGGCTCGGTGGCCACCCTGGCGGTGGCCTTCACGGGCTACGTACAGGTGCTGGTGCCCCTGGGCCCGGTGGGCGCCCGGATCGTGCCCGTGGCGATGATCGCGACGGTGGCGGTGGTGAACGTGCTGGGCACCCGGCGCGGGGCGGCGCTCCAGAACTGGACCACGCTCCTCAAGGTGGGGGCCATCCTGTTGATGGGCGTGCTCCTGATCGCCCTGGGGTCCGGGGATCCGGGGCCTGCCGCCGACGCGGTGCCGGGCACGGCGCCCCTGTTGAGCCTGGGGGTGATGGCCAGCGTGGGCGCCGCCATGATCGGCGTGCTGTGGGCCTACGAGGGCTGGCAGTACGCGACCTTCTCCGCCGGCGAGACCGTGGACCCCCAGCGGACCTTCCCCCGGGGGATCGTAGGCGGGACCGCGGCCCTCATCGGCATCTACCTCCTGGCGAACGTCGGCTACGTGGCGGCCCTGGGGGACGCCGCCCGGGACAGCACGAGCATCGCCGCCGACGCCGTGACCGCGGTGCTGGGGCCCGCCGCCGGCGCCCTCATCACCGTGGCCATCCTGATCTCCATGTTCAGCGCCGCGAACGGCCTCACCCTCACGGCGCCCCGCGTCTACTGGGCCATGTCCCGGGACGGGGTCTTCTTCAACGCCCTCTCCCGGGTGGATCCCCGGTTCGGCACCCCGGCCATCGCCATCGTGTCGAGCTCGCTGTGGGCCATGGTGCTGGCGGCGACGGGGACCTTCGAGCAGCTGCTGACCTACGTGGTCTTCGTGGGCTGGATCTTCTACGCCCTGGGGGCCCTGAGCATCTTCGTGTACCGGCGGCGTCGGCCCGACCGGCCCACGCCCTTCCGGGTGCCGGGCTATCCCTGGACCCCGGCGCTCTTCGTGCTGGCGGCCTCGGCCATCGTGGTGAACACCCTGGGGACCCAGCCCCGGGAGGCGTTCCTGGGGCTGGCGGCCGTGGCGCTGGGAACCCCGGCGTACTACGCGTGGCGGGCGAAGACGCGGAGGGAGGGGACCCCGGGCGGCCCGGGACCGGCGGGCTGAGCGACCTCCGCCCCGAGACGGGGGTCGTGCAGGGCCTCGGCATAACGGCACCCTCTCATCTTGATCCGTCTC
>DATHRY010000318.1:0-35912 GCA_035464715.1 Longimicrobiales bacterium | reverse complement strand
ACCGCTCGCCACCCGCCCTCCTCTGAACGCTTCTTCCTCCCGCGACGCCGACCCGACGAATCTGTCGGGCCTCCGCGCACGTGTCACCCACCTCCTGGCCCCCGGGGCGTTCGGGGGGCTGGAGTCGGTGGTGGCCAGCCTCGCCCCGGCCCAGGTCGCCGCGGGGCACGACGTGCAGGTGGTGGGGATCTTCCCGGAGGCCCCGGACGGGCACCCGTTCTGGGACTCGCTCCGCTCGTCCGGGGTCGCCACCCGGGCCCTGGTGGTCCCGGGACGGGGCTATCGGGCCGAGCGCAGGGGCGTGGTCGAGGCCCTGGCCGCGCACGGCTCGGAGATCCTGCACACCCACGGGTACCGCCCCGACGTGGTGGATGCGTCCGCCGCCCGTGCCCGGGGGGTGGCCACCGTGAGCACGGTGCACGGCTTCACCGGCGGCGGCTGGCGCAACCGGCTTTACGAGTGGATGCAGCGGCGGGCCTTCCGGCGCTTCGACGCCGTCGTGGCGGTGTCGGAACGGCTCCGGGGCGAGCTCGCCGCTTCGGGCGTGCCGCTGGAGCGGCTCCACACCGTGCGGAACGCGTGGCAGCCCGTGGACCCGCCCCTGCCGCGGGACCGGGCGCGGGCCGCCATGGGGCTCCCCGCCTCCGGCCCCGTCGTCGGCTGGGTCGGTCGACTGACGGGCGAGAAGGCCCCCGACATCATGCTCTCCGCCCTCGCCCACCTTCCGGACGGCGCCCGGCTCGCCTTCGTGGGGGACGGGCCCATGCGCCGGGAGCTGGAGGCGGCGGCGGCCGCCGCCGGCTGGACGGACCGGGTCTCCTGGGTCGGCGCCGTCCCCGGCGCGGGGCGGTTGCTCCGGGCCTTCGATGCGGTGGCCATCAGCTCCTGGACCGAGGGCACCCCCATGGTGCTCCTCGAGGCCATGGCGGCGGGGGTGCCCCTGGTCAGCACGGCGGTGGGTGGGATTCCGGACGTGGTCTCCGACGCCGAGGCGGTCCTGGTTCCCGCCGGGCGCCCCGAGGCCCTGGCCGAAGGCCTTGGCCGCATGCTTGCAGGGGGTTCGGCGGTCGAACAACGTGTCGGTGCCGCCCGGTCCCGCCTGGAGCGGGAGTTCGCCCTGGGTCCCTGGGTCGAGCGGTACCGCGTCATCTACGAGGGATGCCTCCGCCCGTGATGTCCGTCTCCGTCCCCCTGCTGATCATCGGCCTGGCGCTGGCCCTCTTCGTCTACGCGTACCTGGGCTATCCCCTGGCGCTCTGGCTCCTGTCCCGCGTCCGCAACAGGCCGTTGCCCCGGCCGGACGGTGCCCAGGACTGGCCGACCGTCTCGATCTCGGTTCCCGCCTACAACGAGGCGGCGCAGATCCGGGAGCTGATCCTCAGCCTCCTGGCCCTGGACTATCCCCGGGACCGCATGCAGATCGTGGTCGTGTCCGACTGCTCCGACGACGGCACGGACGACATCGTGCGCGAGTACGCCGACCAGGGCGTCGAGCTGCTCCGGGTCCCGGAGCGGGGCGGAAAGAACAAGGCCGAGAACTACGCGGCGGGCTTCCTCACCGGCGACATCGTGGTGAACACCGACGCGTCGATCCGCATCCACCCCGGCGCCCTCAAACCGCTGGTGGCCGTGTTCCGGGACCCCGGGATCGGGTGTGCCTCGGGGCGGGACATCAGCGTGGGCCCGGGCGAGGACACGGAGAACGCCGGGGAATCCGGCTACGTGGGCTACGAGATGGGGATCCGGGACCTCGAGACCCGGGTGTCCGGGATCATCGGGGCCTCGGGATGCTTCTACGCGATCCGTCCCCACCTCCACCGGCTCCCCCTTCCCGAGTCCCTGAGTCGGGACTTCTCGGCGGCCCTCCACTCCGAGGAGCACGGGTTCCGGGCCGTCTCGGTGCCGGAGGCCACCTGCCTCGTCCCTCGGAGTCCCTCGCTCCGCAAGGAGTACCGGCGAAAGGTCCGGACCATCACCCGGGGACTCCAGACCCTGTGGTACAAGCGTTTCCTGCTCAACCCGTTCCGGCACGGGTGGTTCGCCTGGATGCTCTTCAGCCACAAGATCTGTCGGTGGCTCCTCCCCTGGGCGGGGCTGGCCGCGTTCCTGGCCCTGGGCGTCCTCGCCCTGTCGTCCCCGCTGGCGGCGGTGGCCTTCGGCGCCGGCGCGGTGGTGCTGGTCCTGGCCGCCGCCGGGTGGTTGGCGGCGGGACGGGGCGATCCTCCCCGGCTCCTGTCGATCCCGGCGTTCCTGGTGGCGGGGAACGTGGCGGCGGCCCACGCCTTCCTGCGGGCGCTCCGGGGAGGTCAGGACAAGCTCTGGGAACCCACCCGGCGGCACGTGGTCAAGGCGGGTTGAGGCCCTGGTCCGGCACGCAGCCCACCGGCGTACGGCTCACCACGAGGTTGTCGAAGGCCCGCTCCTGCGTGGCCGGGGCGCCTCCGTCCCAGTAGTTCTCGATGAAGAGGGCGTTGATGCCGTACTCGCGGTACGTGCCCACCCAGTCGAGCCCGAGCTTCTCGGCCTCGAGCTCCCCGTCGATCCACAGGCGGAAGGTCCCGTTGGCCCTCCCGGGGTCGTTGAGCCGGACCCCGGCCTCGATGCACCGCCACACGCCCCGTCGGGCCCGGTCGAAGATCTTCGTGCGGGAGCCTGCGACCCCCAGCCAGCGGAAGGCCGGGAAGTCGTTGTACTCGTCCGGGACCACGCGGCCGGCCGCGTCGACCCCCGAGACCGGATCCAGGACCAGGCCCATGGCGTTGGGCCCGTCGGGCCGGCCCGACCAGAGGTGGGCGACCATGGCCTGCCCCCAGTGGTCCGGGGAGGTGAAGACCGTGGCCCGGGCCAGCTTGTAGCCCCCGTGCCCCACCCACTCCACCGGTACCCGGAGGTAGAGCCGCCAGTAGATCTCCCGGTAGTCCTCGGTCCCGGCGTCCACCGGGGCGAAGTACGACTGCGGCGTGCGACCGAAGGCGAGGTGCAGGGCCCCGGCACCCGTCACCCCCTCCCGGTATCTCGCCACCATGCCCCGGGAGCCCCCGAGGCCGGCCCCGTCCCGCGGGCCGAAGTTCCCGTCGGCGTTCCGGACTTCGAAATAGGCCTCCCGCCGGTCCTCCTCGAAGTCGTCGCACCAGATCCAGTCCGGGGACGGTGCGGCGCATTCCCGCACGGCGGCACCGGGAGCGTCGGGGTCGGCCTCACGAGGAAGAGCGTCCCCTACGCACCCCACGGCCAGGACGGCGCCTGCGATGAGGGCGGGGGCCGGGACTCGACGGACCCGGCGGGACGCGTGGGACATGAGGACCTCGCGGGTGGAGCGGGGAGACGTGTCGCGCTCGCCGGGCCGACCCGCGCCCGGCCCCGGCAGAATAGACCCCGGCCCGCCGTCCCTCCACCCCCCGGCCCATGATGGACGTCCGCGTCCTACACGATCTCGAGGAGGTCCGACGGCTGCGGGAGGAGTGGGACGACCTCCATCGACGCGCCGCACCGGATCACCCCTTCCTGGCGCCGGCCTGGGTCCTCAACTGGTGGTCGGCCTACGGGACCGACGCCGCGTCCATCCGGTTCGTCACGGTCCGGAGCCACGGAGGGCTGGTCGGGGTGGCGCCGTTAAGGCTGGGCCCGGAGTGGCACTGGGGCCGCGTGCGGCCCACGCTGCGGCTGTGGGCGGACGCCTACGCCAACCGGGCCGGCCCCCTGCTGGACCCCGGGCACCGGGACGAGGCCCTGGCGGGCATCGCCGAGGGGATCGCCCGGGATCCGGACTGGGAGTTGGCGGCCCTGGAGCCGGTGGAGCTGGCGCACCCGTCGATCGAAGGGCTCGCGCTGGCCCTCGAGGACCGGGGGATCCCTACCGGTCTCGAGGCCGGCTACACCTCCCCGTACATGGTCCCGCCCGAGGGGGTGGTGGATCCGATGGACGCCGTGAGCCGCGCCTACCGCCGGACCTTGCGTCGCAAGCTGAACCGGGCGCGGCGGGCGGGCTGCGTCGTCTCCGAGCCCGGGCCCGGGTCGGGCATGGAGGCGGCCTTCGCCGTGTCCCGGGCCTCCTGGCAGCACCGGAACGGCACGGGCCTCGACACCACCTCCGAGAACGAGGCGTTCTTCCGGGGGATGGCCGCCGACCCCTGGCTCCGGGAACGCCTGCGGATCCTGGTCCTGAGCCGGGACGGCCGCCCGGTGGCCTACGACTGGAACGTCCGGTACGGGCGCCGGCTGTACAACCTCAAGGTCGGGTACCGGGAGGACGAAGCGGACCTCTCCCCGGGGATCGTGCTGCGGCACCACGCCGTGGAGGGCGTCCTGGACGAGGGCCTCCGGGAATTCGACTTCCTCGGCGACGTGGAGCCCTACAAGATGCACTGGGCCACCGGCGTACGGCCCCACGGGACGCTCTTCGCGTTCCGGGGCGGGGTCCGCCTGAGGCTGGTCCACGCCGTCCGGCACCGGCTGCGTCCCGCCCTCCGGCGCTCCCCGCTCCTTGTGCGGGCCGTGCGTGTGCTCCGGGGCCGGGGACGGGGCTCTCCCTGACGAACCGGAACCCTGGTGCCGGCGTGAGGCACGATCAGATCTTGAATGAGCCCCTCCCCCGATCCCCCATGGACGGAGCCGCACCCATCCCCTCCCCCACCGCCCCCCCCTCGACGACGCCGTCCGCCGCGGCCATGGCCGGCATCGCGCTCGCCGCGGTGCTCCTGGCCTTCGCACCCACGCTGGTCAGCTTCCACCACGTCTGGACCGACTGGTACACCCACGGCTATCCCGTCGCGGCCCTGTGCCTGTACGTCCTGTTCCGGGACGGTCGGCACCTCCGGGCCCCGGCGCGTGGATGGTCCTGGGCACTGGCGGGCGTGCTGGGGTTGACCCTGCTCTGGATGGTCGCCTGGATCCTGTCGGTGCAGGTGGTGCACCAGGGGGTGATCCCCCTGCTCCTGCTGGTGGGCGGAGCCGTCGTCTTCGCGGGAGCGGGCGTCCGGGTGCTCCTGCCGGTGACGGCGACCTTCCTCCTGGCGGTGCCGTTCTGGGAGGTCCTGACCCGGCCGCTGCAGCTCCTCACGGTGGCGGTGAACGAGGCGATCCTGGGAATGCTGGGGATGGAGGCCACGATCCGGGCCACGACCATCACGATCCCCTGGGGCACGTTCGTGGTCGCCGAGTCGTGCGCCGGGCTCGGCTACCTGGTGATCGCCCTGGTGGTGGGTGCCTTCTACGCCCTCCTCTTCCTGCGAAGGTGGCCGGCCCGTCTGGCGGTGGTGGGGACGGCGGCCGCGCTGGCGATCCTGGGAAACCAGGTCCGGGTCTTCGGCCTGATCTGGATCGGGTATCGCTCGCAGATGGAATCCCCGCTCATGCAGAGCCACGGAACCTACGGATGGATCGTCTTCGGGCTCTCCCTGATCCCCCTGTTCTTCATCGCCCGGGAGATCGACGACTGGGAGCGGGCCAGCATGGCCCGGCGCGCCGGCGACGGGCGGGGCGGGGGCACCCCCACGACGGAGCCCGGACGCCCCGCCTCCGGAGGTCCCGGGGACACTCCGGAAGGACCCGACCCGCTCCGGTTCCGGCGGCGGCTCGCCGTCACCGCCGGCGTGGCCGTGTCGGGCCCCGTGCTCTTCTTCCTGGTGGGCGCTCTCCCGGCCGACCGCACGGTTCCGTCCGACCCACCGGGGCTCACCGCAGGTGAGGGATGGAGCGGACAGGCGGGCTCCGCGCCGTCCGTCGCCTACGAGTGGGAGCCGGCCTACCACGGCGTGGACGAGGTCCGGACCACCACCTGGTGGCGGAACGGGGACACGGTCCGGGTGGACCGGCTGATCTACCTGGAGCAGCACCAGGGCAAGGAGCTGGTGGGGGGCGACAACCGCATCGCCCCTGACAGCGCCCTTCTGGGGGCCCGTACGCTGGGGCCCCTCGGGCCCGGAGAACGGTGGATCCAGGAAGCGGTGGTCGCCTCTGGGGAGGACAGGCTCCTGGTCTGGTACTGGTACGACGTGGCGGGACAGACCACGCACTCCGGGTCCCGGGCGAAGCTCCTGGGGCTGGAGGGCTTCCTCCGGCGGCGCCCGGTCTCGGAGCTGGTCGCCGTGAGCATCCCCTGCCGGACCGGGGACTGTGCCGACGCGGTGCCGGTGCTGGCACACGTGATCCTGGGGATCGAGGCACGGGTGGCGGAGCACCCGGGACCGTAGATCGGGGCGGGACTCTCCGCCCTTGCCGAGCCTCGTCCGCGGGCCCTAGGCTGACGCCCCCGACCCCACCCCCCCGGAGGCACGGATGAAGCACGCCCGATCCATCGTCCTGTCCGCCCTGGTCCTCTGGGCCGCGTCGCCCGCGGCCGCGGCGGCCCAACAGACCCCGATTCCCTCGCCGGAGGACTTCTTCGGCCACGTCATGGGCGCGGACCGCCGCCTTGCCCGCTGGGATCAGCTGGTGGAGTACTACCGGCTCATCGACCGGGAGAGCGACCGGGTGCAGGTGGTGGAGATGGGCCCGTCCACACTGGGGAACCCCTTCCTCTCCATCTTCGTGTCGTCGCCGGAGAACCTGGCCGACCTCGACCGGATCAAGGCCCGGAACGCCGTCCTCTCGGACCCCCGGGACCACACCGAGGCCGAGGTCGAGGACGCCATCGAGAACGGGCGGGTGGTCTTCGTCCAGTCGTACGGGCTCCACTCCAGCGAAGTCTCGCCCAGCCAGACGGCGGCGGAGGTGGTCTACGATTTCGCCACCCGGAACGACGAGGAGATGGTCGAGATCCTGGAGAACACCGTCTCGATCCTGATCCCCGTCTTCAACCCCGACGGGAATATCCTGGTGACCGACTGGTACAACGAGACCGTCGGCACCGAGTACGAGGGCGCCGGGCTGCCCGTCCTGTACCACCACTACATCGGGCACGACAACAACCGGGATGCCTTCATGCAGAACACGGTGGAGTCCCGGTATGGCGCCGAGATCCTCTTCCGGGAGTGGGTGCCCCAGGGCTACATCGACCACCACCAGATGGGGGCCTACACCGCCCGGATCTCCCTGCCGCCCTATGCCGAGCCCATCCGCCCCGACGGCGATCCGCTGGTCTGGCGGGAGATGGCGTGGTACGGCGCCCACATGGCCTACAAGATGGACGAGGCGGACCTCCCCGGGGCCATCGGCGCCGCCATCTACTCGGGCTGGGGCCACTTCGGCTTCCACTGGATCACGCCCTTCCACAACATCGCCGGCATGCTGACGGAGTCGGCCTCGGCACGGCTCGCCAGCCCGCTCTACGTGCACCCCGATCAGCTCCAGGGCTCCCGGCAGTTCCCCGAGTACGAGGCCCAGACCACCTACCCCAACCCGTGGGAGGGAGGATGGTGGCGGGTCCGTGACATGGTGGTGCGCCAGAAGGTGGCGACCTTCGCCCCCCTCGACATCGCGGCGAAGAACCGGGAGACGGTCCTCCGGAACGCGTACCTGAAGGCCTCACGGCAGACCCAGCGGGGTGCCGAGGGAGAGACCCGTGCCTTCGTGGTGCCCGCGGAGCAGCACGACCCCGGCACGATGCTGAAGATGGTGGACAAGCTCCTCCTCCAGGGGATCGACGTCCGGCGCTCCGACGCCGGCTTTACCCACGAGGGTCGGGTCTACGGACCCGGGACCTACGTGGTCGACATGGCCCAGCCCAAGCGGGGCGTCATCCGCTGGCTTCTGGGCCGGACCTTCTACCCGGACAACACCTACACCCGGGACCGGGACGGCGACCCGATCCGGCCCTACGACATGTCCACGGACAACCTGGCGGAGTTCATGGGCGTCCGGGTGGACCCCGTGGGGAGCATGGTGGAGGCCTCGCTGGTCCGGGTGACCGGGACACCGTCGCCCCCGGCCGAGGTGGCCGCGGCGGGTGCCTACGGCTGGCGGATCGACGGACGTTCCAACGACGCCTTCGAGGCCGTCAACCTCCTGCAGGCCGAGGGGACGCCCGTGAGCCGGGTGGCCCACGCCTCCGGCGCTCTGCGGCCGGGCGACTTCGTGGTGCCCGCCCGGGTGCCCGCCGACGTGGTGCAGGCCGCGGCGGCCGAAGCGGGCGTGGCCGTCGCCGCCCTGGACGACGACCCCGCCGAGGTGGCCTACCCCCTCCAGCCCCAGCGCATCGGCATGTTCCAGCGCTACTACGGGGGGAACATGGACGAGGGGTGGACCCGGTGGCTCCTGGAGGACTTCTCCTTCCCCTACACGTCGGTGCTGAGCGACGAGATCCGGCGCGGCGACCTGGCCTCGAGCTACGACGTGATCATCCTGCCTCAGGACGGGGTGCAGATGATGACCGGCGAGTTCGCGGAGAGCGGAGAGTACCAGAGCTTTTCGCCGGAGGACTGGCCCGAGGAGTATCGGAGCGGGTTCGGGCAGGAGGGGATCGCGGCACTGGAGGCGTTCGTCCGGGCCGGCGGCACGCTGGTGACCTTCGCCACCGCCGGAGACCTCCCCATGCAGCACTTCGGGATTCCCGTGCGGAATGCGGTGGAGGGGCTCTCCAGCACGGAGTTCTGGTCCCCGGGCTCGACGCTGCACGTCGAGGTGGACGCCGAGCATCCGGTGGCCTACGGGATGCCGGACAGGGCGCTGGCCGTGTTCTGGCAGGGGAACCAGGTGTACGAGACCATCCCCGGAGCCGAGAGCGCCGGGGTGGAGCGGATCGCCACCTTCGTGGATCGGGACGTCCTCCGGAGCGGTTGGCTGCTGGGCGAGGACGCGATCGCGGGCAAGGCCGCCGCGGTCTCGGTGTCCCTGGGCGAGGGCCGGGTCGTCATGCTCGGCTTCCGGGCCCAGCACCGGGCCCAGACCCACGGCACCTTCAAGCTCGTATTCAACGCGCTGATGAGCGGTCCGCCCGCCCACGAGGCCATGGCCACCCAGGAGCAGGGAGGCGGATCGTGAGCGCGTCGGCGGCCCCGACGACGGGGCGGACGCTGGCACGGATCGGGATGGCGGTCCTGGCGACCGCGGTCGCGGCGGCCCTGTCCCCGGCGGGCGTGTCCGCCCAGACGGCGGAAGCCGAGGTGGACGCCGTCCTGGACGCCCTCCACCGCCTGGCCGACGAGGGGGACTTCGAGGCGTACTTCGACCTCTACACCCCCGACGCCATCTTCATGGGGACCGACGCCACCGAGCGCTGGACCATCGAAGACTTCCAGGGCTATGCCCGTCCCGCCTTCGCTGACGGCAACGGTTGGACCTACCACCCCACCGAGCGGCACGTGTACCTGGGTCCCGGCGGCCGCACGGCCTGGTTCGACGAGCGGCTCCAGAACGAGAACTTCGGCGAGACCCGGGGAACCGGGGTGCTCGTGCTGGGGGACGACGGACGCTGGCGCATCAAGCAGTACAACCTGACGATCCCCATTCCCAACGATCTGGCCCGGGAGTTCGTGGCCCGGATCCGGGAGGCGGGCGGGGGCTGAGCCTCCGGGCTACTCCGACCGGAGCGCCGTCACCGGATCGCTGCGGGACGCCCGCCGAGCCGGGAGATAGACGGCGAGGAGTGCCACCCCGAGCAGGAGGGCCGGCACCACGGTGAAGGCCACCGGAGCCGGCAAGACCCTTGGGAACGCCGGGCCCTGCGACATGGGTGCCCCGGCGGTTTCCGGAGCGAGTGGGACGACTAGCGTTCCCGGCCCGTGACCGCCGCCGGCGCGGCCGCCTCCACCAGCGTCCTCAGCGTACGGGACGGGTCGGCCATGGCCCGCCGGAGCAGCTCGAAGTACGCGTCCATCCAGCCCCGGGCGGTGGCCGCGTCCAGGATGTCGCCGTTGTGGTCGACCTCCAGGATGGGCGCCGCCTCCTCCAGCACCACGTTGACGAAGAGGTCGTGCTTCACGTAGTCCCGGGGGCCGGTGACGTAGCGGGCGTCCACGCCGTTGAAGTCGAAGCTCTCCATTCCCTGGTCGACGTTGAAGGTCACCGACACCAGGGGCATCTGGTCCGAGGTCCGCTTCACCGGGAGCTTCCGCAGGAGGGACGCGTAGGTGTACCGCTGGTGGTCGTTGAGCTCCAGGATGTAGTCCCGGGCCTCCAGGAGGACGTCCCGGAACGTCTGGTCCAGGTCGATCCGCATCCTCAGGGGCAGGAAGTTGACCGCGTGACCCACCAGGGTGGGCTGACCCGCGACGGCCTGACCGGCCATGGGCACGCCCACCACCACGTCCTCCTGGTCGGTGAGATGCGCCATGAGGACGGAGAAGGCGGCGTACAGGGTGGTGAAGGTCGTGACCCGCTCCCCGGCGCAGAAGTCCTCCAGCGTGGCCATGAGCCCGGGATCGAACCGGACGCTCTGACGGTGCCCGTTGTAGCTCTTGGTGGCGGGCCGGGGTCGATCGAGGGGGAGTTGGAGGGGGTCGGGCACGTCCTGGAACTGCTCCACCCAGAAGGCCTCGGTCTCCCGGAAGTCCTCGGACTCCAGGTACTCCATCTCGTCCGCCAGGAAGGTGGTCAGGGAGTGAGGAGCCGGGGCCCCGAACCGCTCGGACCGGCAGGCGGCCGTGTAGTAGCGAGCCAGGTCCTGAAGGACGATCCCCATGGACCATCCGTCTATCACCAGGTGGTGCCCGGCGATCACCAGCGTGGACCGCTCCGGTCCGGTCCGGTAGAGCGTGAAGCGGACCAGGGGCCCGCGGACCAGATCGAAGTCCGCCGAGACATCCGCCCGGATGGCCCGGGCCAGCTCCGCCTCCCGAGCGGCCTCGGAAAGCCCGGTCAGATCCACCTCCTTCACGGAGATGTGCGCCGCCGGCTCGATGATCCACCCCTCTCCCCGGGCGTCCTCCCGGGCCCTCAGGCCCTCGTGCCGGTGGACGACCCGCTGAACCGCATGGCGAAGAGCCGGCAGGTCCACCGGCCCTTCCAGATCGTAGATCACCTGCTCGTGGAAAGCCCGGGAGGCCTCCGGGGCCAGGCGCGTCGCCAGCCAGACCTCCATCTGGCTCCGGCTGAAGGGAAGCGCCCGGGCGCCACCCGTGTCGCCGCTCAAAGCCGTCCTGGGCACGATCCCGGAGTCCAGGAGGAATGCCACCGAGTCCCGGAAGGCCTCGAACACCCGGTCCAGGTCGGCCTCGGTATGGGCCGTCGTCATGAAGAACGGGCGGTCGTAGATGAGGACGCCGCGGTGGCGCAGCTGCCACAGGAGCAGGCGGCTGAAGGGGTTGGCGTCGTCCCACTTGAGGTTGAAGACGGACTCGCAGTGCTCGATGCGGGCGGGATACCCGGCGCCGATCAGGAGCTCGTTCAGACGGTGGGCGAAGCGCCGGGACTTGGCGTTCAGGACGTCGTAGGTCTCCTGGCCCGCCTCCTTGACCGCCTTCAACGCGGCGTGACAGGTGGCCAGCGCCACCGGATGGCGTGTGAACGTCCCCCCGAAGAAGGTGACCCCCGCCTCCGGGAAGGAGTCGTCGCCGAACTGCCAGGGGCCGCCGTCGAAGCAGTCCAGCCAGTGGCCGCGCCCGGACACGGTGGCGCAGGGGAGCCCACCGCTGAGGATCTTCCCGTAGCAGGCGATGTCCACCTCGACGCCGAAGTACTCCTGGGCGCCCCCGGGGGCCAGACGGAAGCCGGTGATCATCTCGTCGAAGATCATGGCGATGTTGTGCTCCCGCGTGACCGCGCGGATCGACTGGAAGTGCTTCGACGTCTTCAGGGAGGGGTTCCGGTTCTGCACCGGCTCGATGATGACGGCGGCGAGCTCGTCGGCGTGCTCGCGGATGGTCCCGATGAAGTCCGGGTCGTCCCACTTGAGGACGAGCACGTTCTCGACGATGAAGTCCGGGATGCCCGGCGAGGTGGGGATGGTCCGGCGGCCCCCCGGCAGGTCCAGGGCGTTCACCAGCAGCTCGTCCCCGATGCCGTGGTACTCGTCGTAGAAGACGGCGATGCGGTCCTTCGCGGTGGCGGTGCGCGCGGCCCGAACCGCGGCGGCCAGGGCCTCGGAGCCGGTGTTCGTGAAGGTGGACCGGTCCATGCCGGTGAGCTCACGGATCAGCTTGGCGGCCTCGTAGGCCAGCGGGGACAGGGTCCCCAGCTCGAAGCCCGCGTCGATCTGGCGCTTCGCCGCCTCGACGGCCCAGTCCGGCTGGTGGCCGAAGAGGCTGATGCCGAAGCTAGAGGTCATGTCGATGTACTCGTTCCCGTCCAGGTCCCACACCTGGACGCCCTTCGACCTCCCCTGGGCGATCTGGTAGACGATCTCCTTCCAGTCCCGGCGGAAGCCCGAGATGGAGCGGGCGTCGGAAAGGACGGGGCGCTGGGCCTCCGCCAGCTCCTTGGAGCTCCGGGTGCGGTCCGCGTACTCCCGGCAGAACCGATCCAGGGCTTCCCGGGCCTCGTCGTCGAGCCCACCCGAGCCCTGCTCCACCGGCTTGTAGGGTCCGAAGGCCTTGGCGGCGGGCTTCGCCGCTGCGGGCGTACCGGCGGGGGCAGCGGTACCCGCCTTCGGGGTCGGGGTGGCGGGCGCCGGAGCCGTGGCCCCGGAGCTCGAACCTGGACCGGCCCCCGGCGCGCTCCCCGCTGACTCCGGCCCCCTGGCCGGCCCGGCGCCGGCGGCGCCGTTTCCGCCCGCCAGGGCCTGGAGAAGGGCCGTGTTGGTCTGGTTCTGGAGGATCAGGACCTGGAGGAGATTCGGAAGCCCGCCGGGGAAGCTGGAGAGATCGACGTCCACCCCCAGGGTCGGAGCGAGCCCCGAGAGGTCGAGGGCGAGGCCCGCCGGCGGATCCACCGCGGGGGCGTCCGCCGGACCCGCCGGAGAGCCGGCGGCGGCGGCCATCTCCTCTCGGAGTGCCTCCGCCGGAAGCTCCCCGTCCACGTACCGAGCCAGGTCCCCGGGGCAAGGCGCTTCGTCGAAGAGCTGGCGGAACGTGATCTTGACCCCCAGCTCACGACGAAACCGGAGGTTGGCCTGGGTCAGGAACAGGGAGTCGAAGCCGAGATCCAGGAACGAGGCTCCGGGATCGATGGCGTCCTCGGCCAGCCCGCTCATCTCGGAGATGATGCGGGTGATGCGCTGAAGGATGAACGCCTGACGACTACCGACCATCGAAACCCTCCCGACGTTGCGTGCTGATGAACTCCCGACCGGCAGCGGGCGGGGTCAGCGGGACATCCAGTCCCGGACCGTCCCGAAGACCCGGGACACCGTCCCGTTGTCCTCCCCACCCTCTCCGGAGGGTGAGGTCCCATCTCCAGAGAGGTAGTCCCTCGCGATGAGCCGCAAGGTTCCCGTCATGAGCGCCCGGAGGGGGATCTCGGCGACGCGCTCGTCGCGGACCCGGGCGATGGCCCGGACCGCCAGGAGGGAATGTCCGCCCAGGTCGAAGAAGTTGTCCTCCACGCTCAGCTCGGGCACTTCGAGGATCTCCCGCCACACCTCGGCGAGGTAGACCTCGGCCTCCGTTTCCGGACGGGCGAGCCCGGGGGCGACCGGCATGGTCACGCTCCGGGGGTCCGGGAGGGCCTTCCGGTCGGTCTTTCCGCTCGTGGTCAGGGGCAGCTCCTCGAGGGGGACGAGGAAGCGGGGCACCATGTAGTCCGGGAGCGTCCGGGCCAGCCGCTCCCGGAGGGAACGCTCGTTCCAGGCCGACGTGACGACGTACCCCACCAGCTCGGGGCTCCCGTCCAGGTCCGCCAGGACGACGGCCGCCCCCTGGACCTCGGGCTGCCCCGACAGGACGGTCTCCACCTCCCCCAGCTCGATGCGGAAGCCCCTGAGCTTCACCTGCTCGTCCAGGCGGCCGAGGTGGTCCAGCACGCCGTCCCTGCGCCAGCGCACCAGGTCGCCGGTGCGGTACATCCGTCCGCCCGGATGGAAGGGGTCCGGCAGGAAGCGCCGCGACGTCTCCTCGGGGCGTCCGACGTACCCGTCGGCGATCTGGATCCCTCCCAGGTAGAGCTCGCCCGGGACACCGGGAGGGACGCGCCGGCCTTCGGAGTCCAGGACGTAGGCCCGGAATCCGGGGAGGGGCGGCCCGATGTGGATCGGCGCGTCGGCGTCCCGGAGGTGGGCGAAGGACGTGTACACGGTGGCCTCGGTGGGCCCGTATCCGTTCCAGAACTCCGACACCCTCGGGAGCATCCAGCGCAGCAGGTCCCTGGGAACGGGCTCACCCCCGCTGATCGCCTTGAGCGGACGCCCCTGCCAGGCCGCGGCCTGGAGGATCCGCCACCCGGTGGGGGTGAACTGCGCCACGGTGACGCCGTGCTCCTCCATGAGCCGGGCGAGGGCGGCGCCGTCCTTGGCGTCGTCCGAAGTCGCCAGGACCAGCGTCCCGCCGAGGCGGAGCGGTGCGAAGAGCTCCAGGACCGAGATGTCGAAGGTGAAGGTCGTGGCCCCGAGGATCACGTCGGACGGACCCAGCCCGGGCCGGCGGATCAACGTCCGGATCAGGTGCATCACGGCCCGTGCGGGCACGCGCACGCCCTTGGGCTCCCCGGTGGAGCCCGAGGTGAATAGGATGTACGCCGGGCGGGACAGGTCCGCCTCGAGGGCCGGGCGCTCGGCGCTTCGGGCGTCGATGGCCTCGCGGTCCCGGTCCAGGAGGATCCGGTCGCTCCCGTCGTCCGCCACTCGATCCGCGAGAGCCGACACGGTGACCACCGCGTCCAGGTCGGCTCGCCGGGAGATCAGGGCGAGCCGGGCCGGGGGGTGACCCGGGTCCATGGGCACGTAGCCGGCCCCGGCCTTCCATGCCGCCACCAAGGCCACGACGAGGTCCGCGGTGCGCTCCAGGCAGAGGCCGACGAGGCCTCCGGGACGGACGCCCGCCGCCACGAGGTGGTTCGCCAGCCGATTGGAGCGTGCGTCCAGCTCCGCATAGGTGAGCCGATCCCGGCCGGCCACAACGGCCAGGGCATCGGGAACCGACGCCCAACGCTCGGTCAGCCACGCCGCGAGATCGACGTCCGGCAGCGCCTCGGTGGGTCGATCCTCCCACTGGCGGAGCCGCTCGTCTCCGCCCGGAGCGGACGCCGGAAGGGAAGCGAGCGCCGAGCGCGGAGCCGAGGCCGCTGCCTCGAGGAGGACCTCCAGGTGGGCCAGGAGGTCTTTCATCGTTGCGGGGGCGTAGAGACCCTCGGCGTACTCGGCGACGAGCTGCACGCCGTCGGCCCCCTCCGTGAATCCGACCGCCAGGTCCGGAGGCGGATCCCCCGCCCCGGCGCTCTGGAGGGCCTCGCCCCAGGCGAAACGGACCTGGACCAGAGGGGCCCGGGCCGGATCCCGGGGCAGCTCCAGGACGTCCTGGAGGGTGTTCAGGTCCGGGGCACCCGTGCGCTCCCCTTCCCCGAGCGCCACGTCGATCCGGCGCACCAGCTCCACGAACGTCTCCCCGGCGTCCGGCCGGATCCGCAGGGGGAGACCCCCCCGGCCCGAGGGATCGGCGGCGCCCGGGCTCCCCGGGGGCACGGCGATCAGGAGGTCGTCCTGTCCGGTGGCCCGCTGGAGGAGCGCGACCACCCCGGCCAGGGCCACCGTCCGCGGCTCCACCCCGGCCTCCGCGGCGACCGAGGCCACCGAGCGGACAACCCCGGGGTCCAGGGTCCGCTCCACCGACCCACGCCGGAGCAGGCCCTCCGGGGTGCGAAGCCCGTCGGCCATGAGCTCGAGTCGGGGCAGCGGGCCCTCGAGCCTCTCGCGCCAGAAGGCCGTCCGTGCCTCCACGGGGACGGACGCCTCGCCCCGCGTCGCCGTTCGGAAGAACCGGTCCGGAAGCCCGGCCCCGGTGGGCGCCTCGGGCTCCGGGACCGGGTCGGCCGCGTCCCGCTCCGATTCCGCCGCCCGGGGGAAACGTTCCGAAGGCTCGCCGGCTCCGGCGGACGAGGGCCCGTCGGCCGGGGGCTGCGAGCCGTCGGATACGGAGGCGGACCGGGGCTCCCGGGGTGCCGGGCTTCCGCTCAGCAGCGCCTGGATGGCCGCGTTGGTCCGGGCCTGGAGCTCCAGGATCCGCTGCAGGACGTCGGGGGACGTCGGCGATCCCGGGGCGACGTCCAACCGTGGCTCCGGAGCACGGGGGGTGCCCGCGGTCCGTCCCGGCTCGATGAGGAAGGGGCGTCGCTCGAAGGCGTAGCCCGGAAGGGGTACACGGCGGAACGGGGCCTCCCCCCGGATCCGGGCCCAATCGACCTCGCCCCCCGCCACCCAGAGCCGGGCCACGGCCCCCAGGAGCGCGGCGTCGTCCGCCGTCTCCTCCCTGGGGTGCCGCATGGTGGCCGCCACCCGCGGCCCCACGGCGGGATCCGACAGCTTGACCAGGGACGTGAGGATGCGCCCGGGTCCCACCTCGAGGAAGAACCGGTGCCCCTCGTCCAGCACGGTGCGCACGTCGTCGGCGAACCGGACGGTTCCCCTGAGGTGGGACGCCCAGTACGCCGGGTCCGTGGCTTCGGCGTCGGTGATCCAGGTCCCGGTACGGTTCGAGGCGAAGGGGATCCGCGGCGGGTGGAGCTCCACGGAGCGCAGGTAGGCCTCGAAGGGCTCCAGGAGCGGATCGACAAGCGACGAATGGGCGGCGATGTCGATGGGGACCACCCGGGCGTCGATCCCGTCGGCCTCCAGCTCCGCCGCCAGAGCGTCGATGGCGGCCCGGGGGCCGGAGACCGTGCACTGCTCGGGGCCGTTCACGGCGGCGAGGTCCAGCTCCGGCGCCAAGCGGGCCCGGACGGTCCCGGCGTCCGCGGTGACGCTCAGCATCCCCCCGGCGGCGGCGGTGTCGAAGAGCCGGCCCCGCAACGCCACCAGGCCCAGGGCGTCCTCGTAGCTCAGCACACCCGCGAGGCAGGCCGCCGTGTTCTCTCCCATGCTGTGGCCGATCAGGGCCACGGGCTCGACCCCCCATCGCACGAGCTGCCGCGCCAGGGCCATCTCCAGGATGAAGAGGGCCGGGAGCTGGACGGAGGGGCGCTGGAACGCCTCGTCGGCCGCGGCGTCCCCTGCCTCGGCGAACCACACGGGACGGAGGTCCACCCCCTCCCGGTCCCGCATGAGGGCGATGCCCCGGTCCACCTCCTCCCGGAAGGACGGATGGGCCTCGTAGAGATCCCGCCCCATCCCCACGTACTGGGCCCCGCCGCCGGGGAAGAGGAAGACGGTGCCGTCCACCGCCGTCCCGGCATCGCCGGTGACCAGGCGGGCCGCGTCTCCCGAGGCCAGGATATCCCGGACCTCCCCGAGGTCCGAGGCCACCAGGGCCGACCTGTGCCGGAACGCCTCCCTCCCCTCCTGGAGCGTCCCGGCGACGTCCCGGAGGTGGAGCCCGTCGTGCCCTTCGAGGTGCTCGTCCAGGCGGCGGGCGGCCGCCGCGAGCGACTCCGGGGTCCGGGCCGAGATCGGGACCACCTGCGGCCCCCCGACCCCCAGGGACCCGGTCCGGGCCGGAGCCTCCTCCAGGACCACGTGGGCGTTCGTGCCCCCGATGCCGAAAGCACTCACTCCGGCCCTCAGCGGGAGACGATCCGTCGTCCAGGGGCGGGTCTCGGCATTCACGTAGAACGGGGTGGAGGCCCAGTCGATCCGGGGGCTCGGGGTCGTGAAGTGGACCGTGGGCACCAGCGTACGGTGCCGCAGCGACAGGACGGCCTTGATGAAGCCCGCGATGCCCGCCGCGGAGTCCAGGTGCCCGAAGTTGGACTTGATGGACCCCAGGGCGCAGAAGCCCGTCTCGTCCGTCCCTCGCCGGAACGCCCGGGTCAGGCCTTCCACCTCGATGGGGTCGCCGATGGGCGTCCCGGTCCCGTGGGTCTCGACGTAGGTGACCGAGGACGGCTCCACGTCGGCCACCGCCAGGGCGCTGGCGATGACCTCGGCCTGTCCGGTCACGCTGGGGGCGGCGAAGCTCACCTTGGCGGCCCCGTCGTTGTTCGAGGCGGCGCCCCGGACCACGGCCAGGATGGTGTCCCCGTCCTCCAAGGCGTCCTCGAGACGCTTCAGGACGGCCACGCCCACCCCGTTGCTGAAGACCGTGCCCCGAGCCTCCGCGTCGAAGGGGCGGCAGTGCCCATCGGGGGACCCGATCCCACCTTCCTGGTGCAGATAGCCGCCCTTCTGGGGATAGGAGACCGAGACGCCGCCGGCCAGGGCGACGTCGCAGCCCCAGGTCATGAGGCTCTGGAAGGCCTGCACCACCGCCACCAGCGACGTGGAGCAGGCCGTCTGAACGTTCACGCTCGGGCCCCGGAGGTTCAGCTTGTACGACACCCGGGTGGTGAGGTAGTCGTTCTCGTTCCCGAGCATGGCGGAAAGCACGTCCTCTTCGGGCACACCCCGGGGGCCCCCCAGGTTCGAGTGCAGGTAGGTGTCGTTGGACATCCCCGTGCTCATCCCGCCCCACACGCCCACCCGGCCGTCCACGCTCGCCGGCGCATAGCCCGCGTTCTCCAGGGCGTGCCAGCACGTCTCCAGGAAGAGCCGGTGCTGGGGGTCCATGAGCTCGGCCTCCCGGGGGGAGATCCCGAAGAAGGCGGCGTCGAACGCCTCGGGCTGGTCGATCAGGCCCCGGGCCTTCACGTAGGCGGGATCCCGGATCAGCTCCTGGGGAATCCCGGCCTCGGCGAGCTCCTCGTCGGTGAAGACCCGGACGCTCTCCCGGCCGGCCTTGAGATTCTCCCAGAGCTCGTCGATGGAGCCGGCCCCGGGAAACCGCCCGGCCAGCCCCACGACGGCAACGCCGTCGAGAACCTCCTCATCGCTGGAACTCGCCATGTCACTTCCGCCGGAGACGCCGGCTGCTCGAGAACGCCCGCCGCTGTTTCTCCGCCCGATCGTCGACGCCGTCGTCCAGGGTGCCCGTTTCCTGTCCGGAAGCGTCCATGACCGCGGCGAGCGCGCGCACGGTAGGGTAATGGAACAGTGAAACGAGCGGCAATTCTCGCGCCAGGGTCTTCGTGATCCGTGCCGCCAGGCGCACGGTCAGGATCGAGTTGCCCCCCAGGTCGAAGAACGAGTCGGTGGCCCCGACCCGATCGATTCCCAGGAGCTCGGACCAGATCTCGGCGAGGGCCTCCTCCGTCGCACCCCTCGGGGCCACGTAGTCGTGGGGCAGGGCCGGTCGTTGCCGACCCGGCTCCGGGAGCGCGCGTCGGTCCAGCTTCCCGCTGGGGGTCATCGGAAGACGCGCCAGAAGCTCGAACCGGTCCGGGATCATCGGATCGGGCAGCGCCCGGGCGAGGGCCTGACGTAGTTCCGCCTCAACCTGAGGCATAAGTGCGATGTTCAGCGGAAGGCTCGCCAACTGTTCCGGCGGCGCCGACCCAGCCGTCCCCAGGAGCTCGACGGGCCGTCCGTCGGTCCCCGCTGGCCGGAGGACGAGGTCGACGGTCTCGGGCGCCTCGCCCCAGGTGACCTCGACGGCTCGCCCCAGCTTCCGGCCCAGCGCCGAGAGGTCGTCTGGCTCCACCGCCCGGCGGCGTCCGGCCTCCGCCCGTTCGGTTGCGATGGCACGCCACTCCGCCACGGTGTCCCCCTCCCCCGCACGGAGGGCCCGGACGGCGGCCACGGCGTCCACCATCCGCGCGTTCGGAATTCCCCGGATGTGCAGGGCGGATCCGGGGTGCCCGGCGGACAGGGCTTCGAGGGTCTCCTCCGACAGGACCCCGGGAGCCCAATCGACGGCCTTCGCGGGCAGCGGATCGAGGGGCTCGGGCGAGGTGTGGATCAACACGTCGTAGCGGAAGCGGGAGAGCTCGTTCCGGTAACGGCCCGGCTTCAACCGGACCTCCACCGCCCCGACCCCCGGAATCCAGTCCCCCAGCCGTCGGAACAGCTCGGGGTCGATCACCAGCTCCTCCTCCTGGCCCAGGCGACGCTCCACGCGCCCCCGGAGGCTCGACAGCGGATCCGCGGGCCGGGCCCGGGCTCCCTCCACGGAGGCCCAGAAGGCCTCGCGGTGGCGAGCGCTGGTCACGTCCCCGACGAACACGTGCCCCCGGCCCACCCTCCGCACTGCGGCGCCGAGGACCCGGAGGAGGTAGTCGACCCCGGGGAAGTGCTGGGTGACCGAGTTCATCAGGACCAGGTCCACCGGGCCGCCCGGCAGGTCCTCGATCTCGTCCGCCGCCGCAACATCGAGCCGGAACTCGGGGCTCGGCGGGCCGTCCGCCGTCCGCTCCCGGAGGAGCGCCACCGCCCGGGCCGAGAAGTCGGTGGCGTGGTAGGCCTCGCAGTGGGGCGCGATCCGGAAGAGCATCAGCCCCGTCCCCGCCCCGATCTCGAGAACCCGGCGGGGCTTCAGCGCGAGCACCTGATCCGCCGAGCCCTGGGCCCAGCTCCGCATCTCCTCCGCGGGGATGGGCCGGCCGTGGGTGCTGTCCACCCATCCCCTCAGGTCCAGGTCGGCGGGCGAGGTCCCCTGCCCCGAGCCTTCGCCCACCGCGTACGTGCCCTCCCAGACTCCCTGCCACTGGGCCAGCTTCTCCCGACGGGCCGCCTCGGCCCGCTCCCGGACCTCGGGCCGGGTGCTGTCCAGGACCAGGTACGCCGTGAGCCGGCGGCCCCCCTGCCCGTCGTCCCGGGCCGCGACCGCGCACTCCCGGACCGCGGGATGCTCGAGGATCTCGGCCTCGACCTCTCCGGGCTCCACCCGGTGACCCCGGATCTTCAACTGGTCGTCGAGGCGGCCCATGAAGTGGAGGTCGCCCGCGGCGTCCCTGTGGGCCAGATCCCCGGTCCGGTACATGCGCCCACCGTCCGGCCCCGCGACGAAGCGGGCCTCGGTGAGCTCGGGCCGCCGCCAGTAGCCGTCTGCGAGACAGGCCCCTGCGGCGCACAGCTCCCCGGCCTCGCCCACCGGCACCGGCCGGCCGTCCTCCCCAAGGAGGTGGATCACCGAGTTGGCGATGGCGCGCCCGATCGGCGGGAGGAGGGGCCACGAAGCGGGCGCCCCCTCCAACGTGTAGGCGGTCACGACGTGGGTCTCGGAGGGGCCGTAGTGGTTGTGGAGGCGGCAGTCGGGGAGACGCTCGAAGAAGCTCCGGATCACCTCGTTGGCGAGGAGCTGCTCACCGGCGGTGACGACCTCCTTGAGTGCCCGGGGCATCGGGCCGTGGGTGACGCCCACCTCGGCGAGCTGCTGCAGCGCCACGAAGGGGAGGAAGATCCGCTCCACTCCGGACCGGTCCAGCACCGACAGGAGCCGGGTCGCGTCCCGCCGGACCGCGTCGTCCACCAGGACCAGCTCCCCGCCCACGGCCCAGGTGGCGAAGATCTCCTGGAAGTGGACGTCGAAGCTCAGGGGCGTGAACTGGAGGGTGCGCAGCGGGCCTCCGAACCCCGGCTGTGCGATCTGCCAGTCGATGAGGTTGGCCAGCGCCCGGTGGGGCATCACCACGCCCTTGGGCGTTCCGGTCGACCCCGAGGTGTAGATCAGGTAGGCCGGTCCGGGAAGCGACGCCCGCGACCCCCGCGTCGGGTCCGCGCCGGCCTCCACCAGCGCCCCGGGCGTCTCCAGCGGGGCGAGGTCCGGGAGCAGGTCCTCCGAGCCGGGCGAGGCCACGATGAGCGCCAACGCCGCGTCCCGTGCCATGAGCTCGAGGCGTGCCCGGGGATAGGCGGGGTCCAGGGGCACGTAGGCCGCCCCGGCCCGAAGGGTCCCCAGGAGGGCCACGCACCGGTCCAGTCCCGGCGCCAGGCAGAGGCCGACCCGGTCCCCAGGCCGAATGCCCCGCTCCGCGAGCCCGGCTGCCAGACGACCGGCTGCTTCGTCCAGCTGGCCGTAGGTGAGCCGGGCCTCGCCGTGCAGGGCTGCGGTCGCGTCGGGGGTGCGGCGGGCCTGAGCCGCGACCAGGCGGTCCGCGGTGGACGCGCCCGCCGCCGCCATGTCCGTCACGAGGCGAGCTGGCGGTCCGTGGCGAAGGCGTCGTCCATCCACCGAAGCACGTCCGTGACGACCGCCTGCTGTGTGACCGGGTCCGTCAGGGTGTGCGCCGCGTCCGGGAGGTAGCGGAGGGTCAGGACGTCCCCGAAGTCGACTCCTGGATACATGTCGAGAAACTGGCGCTCGTAGTTGTACTCCTCCTCCCACGAGCCGGTGAAGGCGACGAACATCCGCACACCGCGGCGCACCAGCGTCCGATACCCCTCCTCCACCTCGGGCCTGGGTGGGTAGTCCGACCACTCCTCCACCCACATGTCCGTCCCCGGCTCCGGCGGGATCGGCCGCGGCACCAGGCCGAGGCGCCGGCCCACCCCTCGCAGGACCGCCGGGATGTCCCCGGCGCTCTGGAACATCTTGTTCAGGTAGAACCGCATGTTGCGATAGGCGAAGCCGTCGATCTGGACGATGCCCGCGATCCGCTCGTCCCGCAGCGCGGCATGGAAGGCGTCCCGGGCCCCTGTGCACAGGCCGTAGATGATGAACCGGTCGGCGTCGAACCGTTCGGCCATGGCAGTGAGGATCTCGGAGATCTCACCGACCCGCCCCTCCTCCAGCCCCGGCCCCTCACTCCGCGGCGCACTGTCCCCCACGCCGGCATGATCGAAGCGAACCGCACGCTGGCCACGGCCGGCGAGGCGTCGAGCCAGACGCACGGCAGCCCGCCCGGCCCCGACCCGGTGGATGTTGCCGGCGTTGAGGATCACGACGTCCGGGAGGCCGGCATCCACCCCGGGAGCCGGGATCGACACGATGCCCACCAGGCCACCCTCGGTTCGGAACACTTCCTCCCGGTAGTCCGAGGCCATCACATCAACCCGCGAGTGCGTCGACGACGCCACGAACCATGTCCCGCGGCATGAGGATGCCCCCGACCTCGTCCTCGTAGTTCCAGTCCGACGGAGAGGGCACGAGTCGAGACTCCACGTCCCTCGCGTGATCCGCCAGCGCCTCGGCCAGGGCGTCGAAGTTCTCGTGGGATCGAGAGAGCATCTGGATGACCCGGGTCCGGGCAGGAAGCTGGACGTCGCGCAGGTCCAGGGTGCCTAGGTCGCTGCGCAGGGACTCAGAGATTGGAAACCCGTAGACCCACCATGTGGTTCCGTCCCGGTAGCTCACCCGGGACTGCAGATCCGAGACGAGATCGGCGCCGCAGACCACCGGATCCCAGAGGACGAGCCGTTCCACCTCTCCCCGGTCCCGAGCGGCCAGGGTGGCGAGGGCGGCCCCCAGCCGGAGACCTCCCAGGCGCACCCGTGTCGCCCCGGATCGACGCCTCGCCTCGGAGATCGCGGCGGCCACGTCCTCCACCCACGCCTCCAGCGAGACTCCGATCCCGTCCCCGGACGAGTCACCCGTTCCCGAGTAGTCGAATCGCAGCACCGGCAGGCCTTTCCGGCTCAGGAGGACCGCGACCTGCCGGAAGGCCTTGTGGGCCCGCATGTACTCCTGGCCGAAGGGGTAGCAGAGGACCACGACCGACGACGGCGACGCCGTACCGCTCTCCGGGACGTACGACCCGAAGAGCCTTTCGTCTGGGCCGAAGTGGAAGAAGTCCATGGAGGCGGTGGACGTGCGTGTCGAAGGCGGGCCGGCGGGCGTGCCGGCTCTCAAGCGTCCGGTCCCCTCGCGGGACACCGGCTGAGGCGACGCAACCATGGGTACGAATATGGTACCGGCACCATTGCCGGGGAAACCGGTTTGTGCGGCTTCATCCGGTCCTTCCCCGTCTCGTCAGCCGATCCCCGTTCGCCCCACTCCGGCTGGACGCCAGAACCCGGTCGTCACGCAATCGGCGGTGACTCGATACGCCCCGGAGAGCTCCGTGATCCCCGGTGCGGCCGGAGCCCGCCCCGACGGCGCGGCGAGAAGTCCGCGCGATCCGGCGTCACCCCGAAGGACCACGGCGTCGAACCCCATCCACACCCGAGACCCGGGGTAGACCGCCTTGAAGAGCGCCTCCTTGGCGCTGAAGACCACCAGGTCGCCCGCGTCGCCGGCCTCGACCCGATCCCCGGGCAGGACCACCTGGTCCCGGACATCCGCGGTCAGGGGCCGGAGGATCTCGACGTCGATCCCCAGGGCCCCGAATTGGGGGGCGGAGGCGACCGCGGCGGCGACCCGGTCCCGGGCATGGGTGATGGAGCCGACGACGCCGTCGGGCCACATCGGCTCCCTCTCGGGACCCGCCCTCACGGCCACCGGGGCATGCCCCAGGCGTACGAGGGCGGCCCGGGCGCAGGCCCGGCCGCGGGCGAACTCGGCGCGCCGGTCCGGGACGGCCCTCCGCACGGCCTCCTCCTCCTCGGGTCGGAGCTCGGCCTCGTGGACGTCGACCCCCCACACGGCCACCTCGACGCCGGCGGGCAGGAGGTCGGACAGCGCCTCGCGGAAGGCTTCCAGCGAGGAGGTCAGCCCACCGTCGCCCAGCACTCGATCTCCACCCGGGCCCCCAGCGCCAGACCGTCGGCACCCAGGGCGCTGCGGGCCGGCTTCGGACCGGGGAAGAACGTGGCGTACACCTCGTTCATGGCGGGCCACTCCGCCATGTCCTCGATCATGACGGTGCACTTCACCACCCGGTCCATGGAGGAGCCGTAGCGCTCCAGGGTCTCCCGGATGTTCTCCAGCGTCTGCCGGGTCTCGGCCTGGATGCCACCGGGCACGACCGCGGTCTCACCGGGAAGATTCCCGATCTGTCCGGAGAGGTACAGCATGTTCCCCACGCGGACCGCCTCACTGAACGGGAACCCCATGCTGGCCATCTCGGGGGTGGTGAGGAACTCCGCCGGAGGGGGATCGGCCTGGCGGACCGCCACACCGGCTTCCTCCTTGGACTGGAGCTCGCAGCCCGTCGTACCCACCACGACGACCAGCACGAAGGACAGCCCCGGGCGGGCTGCCGGACGAAAACGATCCATGTCACCTTCCTTTGAGTGCGAGTGCGCGGCGAATCAGAACGTCCGCCGATTCCACGTCCCCCTCGGCCAGGGCGGCCCGAACGGCCTGGTCCGCGTCGGCGAACCCGTATCCGAGGGCGACCAGGGCGGCCACGGCCTCCTGCACGCCAGGCGCGCCCTCTCCGGGGCCGGCCTCCCGGGACAGAGCCAGGTCGTCCATCTTGTCGGCCAGCTCCAGGGCGAGCCGCTCCGCGGTCTTCTTCCCCACCCCGCTCACCTGACGGAGCGCCACGACGTCCTTCTCCACCAGGGCCTGGGCCAGACGCGGTGCGGTGTAGGCGGAGAGCATGGCCAGGGCAAGCTTGGCGCCCACGCCCGACGTCGTCATGAGCCGGCGGAAGAGCTCCCGCTCCCCCGAGGTCAGGAAGCCGTAGAGGGAGACCGAGTCCTCCCGGACGACCTGGACCGTTCGGATCTCGACGGGCTCCCCCTGCGCGGGCAGTCGCTGGAAGACCGTGGTCGGGACGTCCAGCTCGTAGATCACGCCGCCCGGCGTCTCCACCTCCACGGCGTCGGGGTCCCGGGTCAGGAGCGTGCCACGCAGGCGTGAGATCATCGGCGGGGGGATCGGGGGGTCACCGGGGGAACGACCCGATCATACAGTGGCACAGCGCCGCCGCCACCCCGTCGGCCGCGTCCGCCGGGGCCGGCGGGGCCCGGAGCCGGAGGTGCTGCTGCACCATGAACGCCACCTGGTCCTTGGTCGCCTTCCCCGTCCCGGCCACGACCTTCTTGATCTCCGGCGCGGTGTACTCGGCGATGAAGACCTCCCCCAGGCTCGCCGCCAGGAGGATCGCCCCCCGGGCGTGACCGAGGGTCAGGGCCGTGCGGGCGTTCCGCCCCTGATAGACGTCCTCCACGGACACGGCGTGGGGGCGATGTCGGTCCATCAACTCGGTGATCCCCTCGTAGACGTCGCGGATCCGCTCCGGAAGCGGCGTTCCGGCCCGGGTACGGATCACCCCGCATTCCACCAGCCGGACGCGCCCCGACGGATCACGCTCCACGACCCCGTACCCCGTGACGGCGGTACCGGGGTCGATCCCGAGGATCCGGCGGGGGGAAGGGGCGGAGAGCGGCGGCATCCCCCAAGCTAGTGTGGTGGCGCGGAGGTCAGGTAGCCACCGAGGGATCGCGGGCGCCGGACGGGCGAGGCGGGACCGCGGGGCGGCACCGTACGCCGGGCGCCGCAGCCCGGGGTCCACCCGTACCGGTGGCGCATCTCTTGCTCCGAAGGCATCTTCGGCCGCCCTCCAGCTCCGCACCTCCGACCCGCCCGTGATGCTCCGAGACGCCCCGATTCCCGACCTCCTCGCCGTCGTCATGGCGGGCCTCCTGGGCGCTTCCATCCTGCAGCTCGGGGGTCCGTGGGGGCTTCCGCTGGGCCTCACTGCGCCCCTGGCGGTGCTGGCGGCGACCGGTGTCCTTGTGTGGCACTCCCGGAGCCGCGGGGAGAACGCCCTTCCGTTCGTCTCCCGGTCCCGGGCCGCCTGGCTCCTGGCGGGACTGTTGATCGTCGCCCTCCTCCTCCGGGTCAACGGGCTGATGAACCGGCCGGCCTGGGAGGACGAAATGTGGACGCTGCGCAACATCTACAGCGCCAGCTACCTGGAGCTGCTCCGGGTGGCCGCCGACGACTACTGGCCCCCATTGCACTACCTGATCCTGAACACCCTGGTCCGCTTCACCGATACGGGGCTCTTCTGGCTCCGGGTGCCGTCGGTGGTCTTCGGCGTGATCACCGTGGGCCTCGTCTTCTGGGTCGGAACCCGGTTCTTCCGGAGCCGCTTCGCGGGCCTCGCCGCCGCCGCCGTCCTAACCGGCGCGACGGCCCACGTGCTCTACTCGCAGGAGGCCCGCGTCTATGCGCTCCTGATGATGCTGACGGTCCTGTCGGCGTATTTCTTCCTCAAGTCCTACCAGGAGAAGCGGATCTCCCCGGCGTACGTGGTCGTGACCACCCTGATGGTCTACAGCCACTCCTTCGTCTCCTGGTACTTCATCGCGGCGCAGAGCGTCTACGTTCTGGTCGGGTGGCTGTTGTGGAGGGATCGCAGGGCCTTCCTGAAGGGCTTCCTGTCCCAGCTGCTGGTCCTGTTGCTCTGGGTGCCCGTCGTAGTCGCCTTCCTCTACGCCCGGGCGGCCCGCGGCATCGAGGTGCCGACCAAGTGGGCGACCGGAGTGAACGACAACCCGGGCCTCTTCGACCTGGTGGAGCTGTACCAGGGCCTGGCGGTCCGGTCCTGGGCCGGAGCCGCCTTCATGGCGCTGCTGCTCGCGATCGCGGCCCTGCCCCTGTTGACGCGGGCCGGACCGGACCGGCCCAACCCCCACGAGGAGTACGCCCGCGGCTTCCGGGAGGACGGACCCGAGTACTTCCCCACGGTGCTCTTCCTCGTGTGCTGGCTCGCGGTCCCGCCCCTCTTCAGCCTGGGGGTCACCTGGTTCACCGAGCTGGATACCTTCGGCGCCATCCGGTATCACCTCCCCGTCCTTCCGGGCGTCGCCCTGATGGCCGGGGGCGGATTCCTCTTCCTCCGGTCCCGGGCCGCAGTCCTGTCCGCCGCGGCGATCCTCGTGCTGCTGCCTGTGGCGGAGCTGCCGTCGTTCTACCGGGACTTCAACCGCCCGGCCATCGACGAGGCCGTCGAGATCGTCCGGGAGAACGAGACCGGCGCCGAGACCATCTACGTGGGCAACAGCTTCCGCGTCTTCCAGTACTACTACCGCGGCATCTTCCCCCGGATCGGATCGCCGCAGTGGGACAGCCTCACGGCCGCCCACGCCCACCAGACGGATCGTCACACCACGTTCGAATCGAAGTGGGGCGACACGTACGCGTACGAGAAGATGATGGACCGGCTCCACCACTTCGCGCACCGGTGGCTGGACGGCTACAGGGAGCAGATCCGCGAGGAGCTGGACGCCGGAGGATTCCAGGAGCCCTACTGGATCGTGATGCAGCAAAGTGAGAACGAGGACGCCTTCTTCCAGGCGTTCGACGAGCTCCAGCCTCCCTGCACCCGCCTGAGGGAGTATCGGGTGAGGGGAGCCATCGTCTGGCACTGTCGCGGGCCGGAGGCGGACGACCCCTCTCCGGGTGGGCTCAGCGGCCCGTGACCCGCCTCCAGAAGTCCGAACGGATGGCAGGGTCCCGCAGCGCCTCGAGCTCTTCCCATGCGGGAAAGGAGCGCCGGAAGGTCCCGGGCCGCATGCAGGCGTCCTTCGCCGGGTAGAGGGCGCCCCCGGCCTCCATCGTCACGTCCTCGAGGCGCCGGAGAAACTCCAGCGTCCGCATGCCCTGGTTGGGAAAATCGAGGGCGAGGGTCGGCCCGGGACGCGGGAACGAGAGGAGGCCCGGCGACGACAGGTCGCCGAACTGCTTGAGCACGGCCAGGAAGGAGCCTCGCCCATGGGCGCCGATCTGCCGGAGGATCTCGGCGATCGCTTCGGGCCCCTCCCCGGGTGGGACCACGCACTGGAACTGGTAGAATCCCTTCGGCCCGTAGAGACGGTTCCAGTTGCGAACCGCGTCCAGCGGGTAGAAGAAGGGATCGTAGTCCACCGTGTCGTGACGCCGGAGAGGGCGCCGGAAGTACAGGGCGTTGAACGCTCTCAGGGAGAGCTTGTTCACCAGCGAGACCGGAGGCTCCAGGAAGAAGCTCAGGCTGCGTCGCCGGACCGGCTCCGCGGGATCGCCCTCCACGGCGTGCTTGCCCCCGTACCACCACCCCCGACCCAGGCGGCTGCCCGAGGCGAGGCAGTCGATCCAGCTCACCGTGTAGTCGTAGCGCGGGTCGAACTCGCTGGAGAGCTGGAAGAACTCGTCGAGGTTGCCGAAGCGGATGGACTCCACCTCCATGTCCCGGCTCGAGATGGGCTGAAGCTGGATCTCCGCGTCGTCGATCAGGCCCGTAAGGCCCAGCCCGCCTATCGTGGCCGCGAACCACGCCGTCTCGGAGGTCGGGCTGCAGTCCAGGACCGACCCGTCGGAACGGACCAGTCGAATCCGCCGGACGTGGCGCCCGAAGGTGCCCGCGACGTGGTGGTTCTTTCCGTGGACGTCGTTGGCGATGGCGCCGCCCAGGGTGACGTACTTGGTGCCGGGGGTGACCGGAAGGAACCAGCCCCGGGGGACGAACGCGTCCAGGATCTCGGAGAGGAGGATGCCGGCCTCGGCCCGGAGGACACCGGTCTCGGCCTGGAAGTCCAGGACCCGCCGCCGCCGCCGGCTCCCGACCAGCGTGCCGTCCTTGTTGGTGCACACGTCCCCGTAGCTCCGGCCGTTCCCGAAGGGAAGCACGGACCCCTCCTCCGGCGCCGGAAATCCCTCTCCGGGGCCCGGCTCCAGGACCCGGCGGGCGGCGGGGACTAGGCGGCCCCAGGGGCGGTAGGACGGCACCTCGGCGAGGTCGGGGGGCGGCGACACCACGCTAGCGGGCCATGACGAGGATCAGGACGGCCAGGAGGGCCACCCACCGACTCATCTGGTCCCGGACCGCCCAGATCACCGGATCGTCGGTCATCTCGTCCCTGGACACCACGATCCAGGCCCGGCCCAGCCAGTAGAGCACGAGGGGGCACAGGAGCCACAGCAGGAACGGGTAGCTGTAATGGAGCGTGAACTCGTCGCTGATCACGTACAGCGCCAGGACGAGGACCGCCATGCATCCGGTGCCGATCCCCAGGGCGATGAGGACCGGCAGGTCACCGGGCTGGTACCCGCGCCCCGGAACCCAACCCACGTTCCCCTCCGCGACCTTGCGATGGAGCTCGGCGTATCGTTTGACCATGGCCAGGCTGAGGAAGAAGAAGAGGGAGAAGCCCAGGAGCCAGACGCTGGGCTCGATCCCGGTGGCGGCGGACCCCGCGATCACCCGGATCACGTAGAGCCCCGCCAGGGTGATGACGTCGATCAGCACCGCACCCTTGAGCTTGAGGGAGTACGCGAAGGTGAGGGCCAGATACCCCGCCAGCACCCACCAGAAGGGCGGCGGGAGGAAGGAGGTGATGACTGTCGCGGTCCCGAGCAACGCTGTCAGGAGGAAGGGCGCGACCCGGATGGGCAGGTCGCCGGCGGCGAAGGGCCGTCGCCGCTTGGAGTGATGCCGCCGGTCGTCCCGCAGATCGAGGATGTCGTTGATCACGTAGACCGAGGACGCCACCAGGGAGAAGGCCACGAAGGCCAACGCCGCCTGCACGACGGTCCCGGCATCGGTGAACTGCTGCCCTGCCAGCACCGGCAGGAAGATCAGGAGGTTCTTCAGCCACTGGTGCACCCGGAGCGCCCGGGCCAGCGTCCGGCCCAGGGACCGGGAGCCCCTCCGCGGAGGGTCGAGGACGATCCGTGCCGCGCGCTCCATGCGCCGAGGGTGGCCGCCGGCCACGAAATCGAAGCCTCCCTCCCCGAACCGCTCCTCCAGGAGCCCGGTCACGTCCCGGGATGTCCCCACCCGGGGGGTGACCACCTCGTCGAACACCCCGAGGTGGTTCGCCACGGCTTCGACCCAGGCAGGCTCCTCGTCCGAGACCAGCACGATGGGGCGCCCCCGGGCCCGCTGTTCCCGGAGGTAGTCCAGGCGGACCTCGTCGTAGGGCAGGCTCTCGGGGTCCGGCCCGATGCGCCGGGTGATCTGTCGCAGGAAGCTCATGCGACCCCGCAGCCGCCACGCCGGAAGGCGCACCATCAGGGCCGGATGGTGCTTCAGGAGGGTCAGGGCGGCCTCGTGGGCCATGTCGTTCGGGACGAGTCCCCCAGTGAGCGCGACACAGAGGGGAGGCTCGAGATCGGTCTTCCCGCCCTCCGAGACGTCCGTGGTCATGCGCCCGCATCTCCTCCACTGTCGGGTAGTGCCGGCCCCGCGGGGGAAGACCCACCGGCGTCGAGCCCCATCAAGGCAACAATGCCGAGGAGCACGGCCCACCACAACGTCGCCGCCCGGACCAGGAGCGTGGCGGCGGTGGCCTGGGGCAGCGTCGCCCCCGCCACCGTCAGGAGCCCCACCATGACCGCCTCGGTGGGTCCCACCCCGCCGGGCAGGAAGGAGACGGCGCCGAGCAACGTGGCCACGGCGAAGATGCCCAGCGCCGCGGGAATCGCCACCTCGACCCCCATGAGGCGAGCCAGCAGCCCGAAGGTCAGTCCCTCCGCACCCCAGGCCAGGAGGGCGATGCCGACCCCCAGGAACAGGAGGCGCGGTGAGAGGAGGTCGGCGGCCACGGTGAGGACCTGCGCCACGCCCAGCACCGCCCGCCGGCCCAGGCCCGCCGCCGGAGCGAGGTCCCGAAGTCGGGCCGGCACCCCCGGGCGCCGGACGAACCAGAGGGCCGCCAGGGTCGCCACCGTGGAGGCTGCCACGAGCCACCCCTGCTCCGCGAAGAGGTGAACCGCCAGCCCCGAGAGGAGGACCATGGCGACCACGTCGCCCAGCCGCTCCGCGATGAAGGCCGCCAGGCTGTGGCTCGTGGGCACACCGTAGGCCGACAGGGAGACCGCCCGGAGGTTCTCACCCACCTTGCCGGGCGTGGCGGTGAGGGCGAAGCCCGCCAGGTAGATCCGCAGGTGCCGGAGCCGCGGGAGGTCGTGACCCAGGGCCCGGAGGAACACGTCCCACCGGACGAACCGGAGCAGGAAGCCCAGGGTCGGCAGGCCGATCACCACCGGGATCCAGACCGGCGGGATCTCCCGGATGCGCGCCAGGACCTGGGGGCCGTCGGAGAGGAGGATCGCGACCAGGTAGAGTGCACCGCCGGCCAGAGCCGACCACAGGACCGAGCGGCGCAGACGGGTGCGACCCGGGGTCACGGGGGTCATGGCCGGGCGCACGGCACCCGGGTCACCGGGTCGGAGGGGCGAGGGCGGGACCGCGACGGAGCCGGGGGATTCAGGCCTCCGCCAGTGCCGTCTCGTCGATGTCGGCGTTGCTGTGGACCTTCTGGACGTCGTCGAGGTCGTCCAGGGCGTCCAGCAACCGGAGGAGCTTCTCCGCATCCTTGCCGGTCACCGCCACCTCGTTGATGGGAACCATGGTGAGCTCGGCCTCGGAGATCGTGAGCCCCGCCTTCCGGAGCCCGTCCTGGACCACGTGGAAGGAGGTCACGTCGGTGGTCACGACGAACTCGTCCCCGTCCCGGGCCACGTCCTCGGCCCCGGCCTCGAGAGCGGCCTCGAACACGGTATCCTCGGAGTGGGCCCCGGCGTCCAGGAAGATCTGCCCCTTCCGTTCGAACTGCCACGCCACCGATCCGCTCGTCCCCAGGCTCCCGTTGTGCTTGCCCAGGGTGTGCCGGACGTCGGCCACGGTGCGGTTCTGGTTGTCCGTCAGGGTCTCGATGAAGAGCGCGACCCCGTTGGGCCCGTACCCCTCGTAGGTGATCTCCTCGTAGTTGACACCTTCGAGCTCACCGGTCCCCTTCTTGATCGCCCGCTCGATGTTCTCCAGGGGCATCGACGCCGCCTTGGCCGTATCGACGGCCAGGCGCAGGCGGGGGTTGAAGTCGGGATTCCCACCGCCTTCCCGGGCGGCCACCGTGATCTCCCGGATGAGCTTGGTGAACTGGGCCCCGCGCTTGGCGTCGTTCACCGCCTTCTTGCGCTTGATCTTGGACCATTTGCTGTGGCCGGCCACACATCCTCCGCGGGTGTCGCTGTGGGGTTGGAAGGGATGTCCAAGCTAGGTCCAGCGGCCACCCGGGATCAATCGGCGCGAGGCGCGTGGTGGACCCGGGAAGCGGAACGTACATTCCGGGATGCCCCGCTCTCGCACCTACGATCGCACCGAGCTCCTGGACCAGGCGGTCCGCGTCTTCTGGGAGAAAGGCTACGGCGGCACGTCGGTCCAGGACCTGGTGGACGCCACGGGCGTCCAGCGCTACGGGCTCTACGAGTCCTTCGGGGACAAACACGGCCTCTTCCTGGAGGCCCTGGAGCGCTATCACGACACGGTGATCGCCGGGCTCCTCCGGGAACTGGAGCGTCCCGGCGCCGCCCTGCCGGAGGTAAGGTCGCTCCTGGAGCGACTGGCGCGCACGGCGGAGCGCCCCGGCGCCGCCCGGGGCTGCCTGCTCTGCAACACGGCCGCGGAGCTGGGTGAGGACGACCTCGAGGCGGCCCGACGGGTCGACACCTTCGTGCATCGCCTGACCCGGGGGTTCCAGGCGGCGTTGATCCGGGCCCGGGGCCTGGGTCAGGTGCCCGAGTCCCTCAATGCCGACGAGACGGCACGCTTCCTCACCGGTGTGTGGATCGGCGGCTCGATCCAGGCCCGGACACCGGTGGGGCGGGCCGGCGTCCCGGCCCTCTTCCGCACCGCGCTCCACGTCGTGGACTCCGGGGACGAGCCCCGGGGCTGACGCCCCGAGCTACGCGCACACGGCCTGGACCCGCCGTGCGGGTGCCCGGCACGGCCTCCTAGCTCGCCTGCGCCCGCTCCTCCTCACGGGCGGCGATGATCTTCCGGGCCTCGACTTCCGGCACGAACTCGTAGCCGGCCCGGGTCCGGACGTGATGCGCCCGGCCCTGGGTCATGGCCCGGAGGGCGCTGGCGTAGCGATACAGCTCCGCCTCGGGGATGTGGGCGGTGATGGTGGCCCGACCGTCGGCGGATTCCATTCCGGCCACCCGGCCCCGCCGCTGGTTGATGTCACCCATGACGTCGCCCATGTACTCCTCCGGCGTCGTCACCCGCACCTCCATGATGGGCTCCAGCAACCGCGGGCCGGCCGTCTCGGCGACCCTACGGAAGGCCTGGGCGCCGGCGATCTTGAAGGCGATGTCCGAGGAATCGACGGAGTGGTACGACCCGTCGAAGACCTCGGCGGAGAAGTCCACCAGGGGGTAGCCCGCCAGGACTCCCCGGCCCGCCGCCTCCTGGATCCCCCGGTCCACCGACGGAACGAACTTCCCGGGGATCACCCCCCCCTTGATGGAGTCGATGAACTCGTAGCCGGCACCCCGGTCCAGGGGCGCGATCCGGATGTGGCAGTCGCCGAACTGCCCCCGGCCGCCGCTCTGCTTCTTGTGGCGGCCCCGCCCCTCGGCCTGCCGCGAGATGGTCTCCCGGTAGGCGATCCGCGGCTGCTCCGTCTCGACGGCGACGTTGTACTTCCGCTTGAGGCGCTCCAGCTGCACCTCGAGGTGGAGCTCCCCCAGCCCCCTCGCCAGCGTCTGGTGCAGCTCCCCATCGAACTCGGCGTGGAAGGTCGGGTCCTCCTCGTGGAGCTTGGGCAGCACCTCGCCCAGCTTGTCCTCGTCGCTCCGGGTCACGCCCCGGAGGGCCATGGCGATGTCCGGCTTCGGGAACTGGATCCTGGCGAGCTCCACGGGCCGGCTGCCGCGGCACAGGGTGTCGTTCGTGTGGGTGTGCTTGAGCTTGGCGACGACGCCGATGTCCCCGGCGTGCAGGCGGGACACCTCGACCCGCTCCTTGCCCATGGGGATGGACAGGTGCCCCAGCTTCTCGGTGGCGCCGTTCGATGCATTGACCACCTCGTCTCCGTTGGCCAGGGACCCGCTGAACACGCGGAAGTACGAGAGCTCCCCGACGTGGGGCTCGGTGGTGGTCTTGAAGATGAGGGCCGAGAGGTCCTCGTCATCGGCCGGCCGCAGGGCCACGGCCTGGTCGAGCCCGGCACGCTGCGCCTCGATCTCTCCGATCTCCCCGGGATTCGGGAAGAGCTCGACCATCTTCTTCAGGAGGGCCCGGGTGCCGTAGCACGTCTTGCCGCTGCCGCAGAAGAGGGGGACGATCTCACCCCGGGCCATGCCCACCGCCATCCCCTGGAGGACCTCCTCCCGGGACAGCTCCCCGCCCTCGAGATAGTGCTCCAGATAGGTCTCGTCGGTGGTGGCCAGTCGCTCCTGGAGCTCCGTCTCCCACGTCTCGAAGAGCGCCCGGAGCTCGTCGGGGATCTCGCCGTGCTCGTACTCCCCGGTGCGCGTGCCCTGCTTGTAGTGGTGGGCGTGCTTCGAGAACAGGTTGATGATCCCGTGGAAGTCCTCGCCCTCGCCGATGGGGACCTCCACCGGGATCACCTTGTCCGTGAGATGCGCCTTAACGTCCCGGAACACCTTCCGGAAGTCGGCGTTCTCGCGGTCCATCTGGCTCACGAAGAGGATGCGGGGAATCCCCCGGGCCTCGCAGTACTCCCACACCTTCTCGGTGCCGACCTCCACCCCCGTGGTGGCCCCGATGCAGATCACGGCGGCGTCGGCGACGCGCACGGCGGCCAGGGTCTCGCCCGTGAAGTCCAGGTATCCCGGCGTGTCGAGCAGATTGAGCTTCGTGTCCATCCACTCCGCGTAGGCCGGCGTGAGCTGAATGGAGATCCCGTGCTCGGCCTCCTCCGGCGCATGCATGGTCACCGAGTGGCCGGAGGCCGGATCCTCGTGACGCTTCGTCGTGCCCGAGACCCAGCACAAGGCATCGATCAGGCTGCTCTTTCCGGATCCGCCGTGTCCGAGGAAGACGACGTTGCGGATGTTCGTGGTGGGATATTCTCTGGCGGCTGCCACTGACGCCTCCGGGAGTCGGGTTATTGGCCGGGTCCTCGACGGGCCCGGTGCTGGAGGGGTCCCGGCAGAATGGTGGGCGGATCCGGGGTGGTCAAGCGAGCCTGTCACCGGGATCGGCCCCCGCCCGTATGGTTCCGGCGAAGCGCCCCGCTGCCCCGTGGTCCACCGAGTCCGGAGGCTCCCATGTCCCATCGTCCGCCCACCTCCTCGCTCCTCCCGCTGCTGATCTCGGGGCTCCTGGCGGGAGCCGGGCCCCTGGTGGGCCAGGGCGTGTGGCCCGAACGCTCCGAGAACCTGCAGGTCCTCCCGGCCGATTTCCCGGCGGAGCGACTGTCGGCGGTCATGCGGGGCTTCACCCGGGCCCTGGGGGTGCGCTGCTCCTACTGCCACGTCGGGGAGGAGGGACAGCCTCTGTCGACCTACGACTTCCCCTCCGACGAGAATCGCAACAAGGTCGTGGCCCGGCAGATGCTGAACCTCCTCGGAGACGTGGGCGCCGCCCTCCGCGAGATCGAGCCTTCGGGTCCAGAGCGGGTGAACATGTGGTGCCACACC
>DATHRY010000317.1:0-3463 GCA_035464715.1 Longimicrobiales bacterium | reverse complement strand
CAGCTCGGGCTCTCCCTGGACGAGATCGCCCGGGTCCTGGACGACCCGGCCCAGACGCTGGAGGCCACCCTGGATCGCCCGATCGAGGGCCTGCGGGCCCGGATCCGGGAGGAGGAGGCCCTGTGCCGCCAGCTCGAGTCCCTCCGGGATCGCCTGGCCTCCGAAGGCGACGACGTGGCGCTGGAGGAGGTCACCCGCAGCCTCAGCACGACGGTGCGCATCGAGAGCTACTTCGCGCCGGACCAGCTGGCCCGGCTGCGGGCGCGAGGCGAGGCGCTCGGTCCGGAGGGGATGGCCCGGGGACAGGCGGCGTGGGCCGAGGTGATGTCGGGGTTCGAGGCCGCCATAGACGAGGGGCTCGCGCCGGACCACCCGCGGGTGGCGGAGCTGGCGGCCCGGGCCGCGGAGCTGGTGGAGGCCTTCACCGGCGGCGACCCCGGCATCCGTGACTCCCTGAACCGCATGTACGCGGAGGAGGGCCCCGACCGGGTCATGGGGAGCCACGGCGAAGCGCTCCGCCCGGGCCTGTGGGAGTACATGGCCCGGGCCCGCACGGCGCACCGCGGCTGACGAGGGGCCGGACCGGACCCGCGGCCGGCCCGGCATCCCTTCGTGATGCGGGTATCCTCGCGCCCTCCGGGCACGTCCTCCTGCCTCGCGCCGGCCCTGACCGGGACCCATCTTTGAGGAATCTGCCGTCACCCGTTCTCCCATCCATCGCCCGTTGACCGGACTCTCAGACCGCCTGAAGGAACGCCGCGTTGTACAGTGGGGGCTGGCGTATCTCGGTGGCGCCTGGCTCGGCTTCCAGGTCCTGGACGCGCTCCGGGAGCCGTGGAACATCCCCGACGGCTTCACCCGGGCGCTGACCGTCCTGCTCGTGGTGGGCTTCTTCGCGAGCCTGGTCCTGGCCTGGTACCACGGGGAGAAGGGACGGCAGAGGGTCTCCGGGCCGGAGCTCCTCATCCTGGCCGGACTGGCCTTCTGCGCCGGCGTGCTTCTCACCCTGATCCGGGACGACGGCGACCCGGAGGCGGTGACCGCGTACGCCGAGCTCACCGACGCGGTGGCCGTCCTGCCCCTGGCGGACCGCAGCCCCGACGGCAGCCGGCAGTACTTCGGCGACGGGATCGCGGACGAGATCATCAGCACCCTGAGCCGGACGGGCATGGTGCGGGTCATCGGCCGGTCCTCCAGCTTCGCGCTCCGGGACCTGCCGGCCTCGGAGGTGGGCCGCCAGCTGGGCGTGGCCAACGTCCTCGAGGGGAGCTTCCGGACCGAGGGCGAGCGCATGCGGATCGACGTGGCCCTGGTGAACGCCGCGGACGGATTCGAGCGGTGGTCCCGCCAGTTCGAACGCTCCACCTCCGGCCTCCTCCAGGTCCAGTCCGAGATCGCCGAGGCCGTGGTGGCCGAGCTCACCGGCGAGGAGGTGCAGACCCTGGTGTCCCTGGACAGCCTCCCCCCCGAAGCCGCCGACCTCTACTTCCAGGCCCGGGCCCACTGGACCCGCCGGACCGAGCCGGACCTGCGCCGGGCCCTGGACCTCTTCGACGCCGCCGCCGAGCTGGCCCCGGGCTACGCCCCGGCCCTGGCGGGCCTGGGCGACACGTACGCCGTGATGGGCTTCTACCAGTACCTGCCCCCGGAACAGGCCTTCCCCGCCGCCGAGGACTTCGCCACCCGGGCCCTGGAGCTGGACCCGGGACTGGCGGACGCCGTGGCCGCCCGGGCGTACGTCGACCTCTACTACAACTGGGACTGGGCCAGCGCGGAGGCGGGCTTCCGACGGGCCATCGAGGCCGACCCGGGATACTCGGTGGCCCACCAGTGGTACGGGAACTTCCTGCTCACACAGCGGCGCTTCGACCAGGCGGAACGGGAGCTCCGACGGGCCGTGGCCCTGGAGCCCCTCTCGATCATCAGCCGGGCCGCCGTGCCCTGGGGGCTGTACTACGTGCGGAAGCACGCCGAGGCCCTCACGGACCTCGACGAGATCCTGACGCTGGATCCGGGCTACTTCCTGGCGCACTACTGGAAGGGGTGGCACCTGCAGCGGGTGGGCGAGATGGAGGCGGCCGTGACCTCGCTCGAACGGGCCGTCACGCTTTCGGACAGCACCGAGATCGCCCTGGCGGCGCTGGCCGGCGCGTATGCCCGGGCCGGGCGCGCCGACGAAGCCGCCCTGCTCCGAGACCACCTGGGGGATCCGTCCCTCACCCCGGTGCCTCCCCTGTACGAGCTGGGGAAGGCCTACCTGGCGGCGGGCGACCTGGCCACCGCCTTCCGCTGGTTCGAGCGGGCTTTCGAGGAGCGGGCCAACCAGCTCGTCTTCATCGCCGCCGACCCGGAGCTCGATCCCGTGCGGAACGATCCGCGCTATCTGGACCTGGTGGAACGGCTGGGGCTGGACTGAAGGGGGGCCGGACCACCGCCCGTCCCCAAGCCGAAGGACGACCGGAAGCTGCCGCCGTTCCCACCCCCAGGCCCTTCCCTACTGGATCGGCGACGTCAGCCGAGCCAGCTTCACCCCCAGCTTGAACCAGAAGGATTTCCGGTCCAGCTCGCCCGGCTCCATCCGCCGGGACCGGGCGAAGTCGGCCTCGAACATCCGCTCCACCTCCCCCACGAAGGTCGAGTCGGCCACCAGGGCCGTGATCTCGAAGTTCAGCCGGAAGGACCGGTTGTCGAAGTTGGCCGTGCCCACCGCGGCCGAGACGTCGTCGATGAGGACGACCTTCTGGTGCAGGAAGCCGTCCGTGTACCGGTAGAACTCGGCCCCCGTCTCGCTGGCCTCGTCGAAGTACGAGTAGGCAGCCAGGTACACCAGCAGGTGATCCGGGTGGTCCGGAATGAGGATGCGGACGTCGACGCCGCGTAGCCCCGCCAGGTGCAGGGCCGCCATCACGGCTTCGTCCGGCACGAAGTAGGGGCTGGCGATCCACACCCGCTCCCGTGCGGAGTTGATCGCGTGGATGAACATCAGGGTCGCCGTCTCCACCTCGTCGGCGGGACCCGTCGGGATCACCAGGGCCGGGACGTCGCCTTCCGGCGCCGGGGTTGGCGTCCAGTCCACCTCCGGCACCCTCCCCGTGGCCCAGTACCAGTCCTCCACGAAGGAGAGCTGGGCGGCCAGGGCGGCCGGACCCGTGATGCGGACGTGGGTGTCCCGCCAGTGGCCAAACTTCGGGTCCCGGCCCATGTACTCGTCCCCCACGTTGTGGCCCCCGATCCACGTCTGCTTCCCGTCCACCACCACGACCTTCCGGTGGTTGCGGAAGTTGAGCTGGAAGCGGTTCCACAGGCCCTGCTGCGTGTGGAAGTCGTACACCTCCACCCCCGCGCCCCGAAGCTCCTCCTTGTAAGGATCCGGGAGCGAGTGGCTGCCCACCTCGTCGTAGAGGAAGTAGACCCGGACACCCTCACGGGCCTTCGCGATCAGCCGCCGCTGGACCTCGGTCCC
>DATHRY010000316.1:0-8059 GCA_035464715.1 Longimicrobiales bacterium | reverse complement strand
CCCTCCGGGCGCAGATCCTCGAGGGCGCGCCCGTGGACGTGTACGCCTCGGCGAACATGGCCAACATGGACCGGATCGAGGCTGCGGGAGCGGCCGCCGGGACGCCCCGTATCTTCGCCTGGAACCGTCTTCAGATCGCCGTGCCCCGGGGCAATCCGGCGGGGGTCACCGGATTGGCCGACCTGGCCCGGGAGGAGCTCCTGGTGGGCCTGTGCGCCCGGGAGGTGCCCTGCGGCACCTTCGCTCGGACTGCGCTGTCACGGGCGGGGATCGTGCCGGCGGTGGACACCGAGGAACCCGACGTCCGGGCCCTCCTGACCAAGGTGGGCCTCGGGGAGCTCGACGCGGCGGTGACCTACGCCACCGACGTGGCGGCCTCCGACGCAGTGGACGGGATCGCGATCCCCGGGAGCCTGAACGTCGATGCGACCTACCCCGTCGTCGTCCTGGCCGGAGCCCCGAACCCGGCCGTGGCGAGGGCCTTCGTGGATCACGTCCTGTCCGCGGCCGGGCGGGCGAGCCTGGCCCGGTTCGGATTCCTGGTGCCATGAGCCGGGGGACGTCCCGGCGGACCCGGCCCCGTCCCCCGCTTCCCTGGATCCTCCTGGGCGGCTTGGGCGCGGCCCTCGTCGTCCTGCCTCTGATGGGGCTCCTGGCCCGCACCCCCTGGGCGGAGCTTCCAACCCTCCTGGCCAGCGACGTCGTCCTCGACGCCCTTTGCCTCTCGCTGGTGGCGTCGGTGGCCGCCACCGTGATCTCCGCCGGCCTGGGCATCCCCCTCGCCTGGCTCCTGGCCCGGGTGAGCTTCCCCGGCCGGGGCGTCGTGCGGGCGATCGTCACCCTCCCCCTGGTGCTGCCCCCGGTGGTGGGCGGTGCGGCGCTGCTCTTCGCCCTGGGCCGCCGAGGGCTCGTCGGCGGACCCCTGGCCGACGCCACGGGGCTCGTCCTCCCCTTCTCGCTGGGGGGCGTGATCCTGGCCACCACCTTCGTCTCCATGCCCTTCCTGGTGATCACGGTGGAAGGCGCCCTCCGCTCGGTGGACCGCCGCTACGAGGACGCCGCCGCCACCCTCGGGGCCCGGCCCTGGACGGTGATCCGGCGGGTGACCCTGCCGCTGATCGTCCCGTCGGTGGTCTCGGGGCTGGTGCTGACCTGGGCCCGGGCCTTCGGCGAGTTCGGGGCGACCATCACCTTCGCCGGGAACCTGCAGGGCCGGACCCAGACCCTGCCGCTGGCGGTGTTCGTGGCCCTGGAGAGCGACCGGGACACGGCGGTGGCCATCAGCCTGCTCATGGTCGGCGTGTCGCTCCTGGTCCTGGTCCTGCTCCGGGACCGGTGGTGGGGGCGGGTGTGAGCGGCCCCCTGGAGGCCCGGCTCGTGTTGCGGCGATCCGAGGCCTTCGCCGTGGATCTGGACCTCACGATCCCCGGGGGGCGGACGGTGGCCCTCCTGGGCCCCAACGGGGCGGGCAAGTCCACCACGATCGCCGCCCTTTCGGGGCTCCTGCCCCTGGACGCGGGCCGGATCGTCCTCGACGGGGTCGTCCTCGACGATCCCTCCGGCGACCGCTTCGTGCCGCCCGAGGATCGGAAGGTGGGCGTCGTCTTCCAGGACGCGCTCCTCTTCCCGCATCTGAGCGTGCTGGAGAACGTGGCCTTCGGACTCCGGAGCCGGGGCGTGCCCCATGGCGACGCCCGATCACGGGCCCGGGGATGGATGGAGCGGATGGCCCTCGCGGAGCTCGCCGACCGGAAGCCCGGGGAGATCTCCGGAGGGCAGGCCCAGCGGGTGGCCCTGGCCCGGGCCCTGGCCACCGAGCCCGGACTCCTCCTCCTGGACGAGCCACTCTCGGCCCTGGACGTGACCGTCCGGACCGAGATGCGTCGGGTTCTGACGGAGCACCTCCGGGACTTCCCGGGGCCCCGCTTGTTGATCACCCACGAGCCTCAGGAAGCCTTCCAGCTCGCCGACGAGATCCACGTGATCGAGCACGGACGGGTGACCCAGTCCGGGACCGCCGAAGACATCCGCCTGCGGCCCCGGACGCCCTACGCCGCCGACCTGGCGGGGGCGAACCTCCTCGAGGGCGACGCGGCGGACGGGCTGGTCCGGACCGGCGGGATGGACCTGTCCGTGGCGGACCCGGAAGTTCGGGGCCCGGTGCGGATCTCGATCCCGGCCCACGCCGTCGCCGTCCACCGGGAGCGCCCCGAGGGCAGCCCCCGGAACCGCTGGCCCACCGTGATCGAGCGGGTGGAGAGCCACGGTCCCCGGGTCCGGCTCCTCACCGGGGCGCCGCTGCCGCTGATGGTGGAGGTGACACCGGGCGCGCTCCAGGAGCTGGGCCTCGCCCCGGGGGTGGAGGTGTGGCTGGCGGTGAAGGCGACGGAGATCGGGGTGGAGGCCCGGGACGTCCCGCCCGGCGACGGTCCCGCGAGCGGGACGGGCTGACCGGGGGCCGAGGGCGGCCTGCGGATGCGCGGGACGGATCGGGACGTGTCGCGCAGCCGCCGCCGACCCGGATCCGGGCGCGTCGCCGACAGCGTTGCGCCGGCGCTCGCCTCCTCCCTAGTGTCGAAGCGACCCAGGCGACGGCCACTCCGCTCGGAACCGCAGCGGAATCCCCGGGGGCCGGCCGTCGGAGGAGGAACACGTGTCTCCGGTCGGGCTCATGGCCCTGGCCCTGGCCGTGCAGGTCGGGGCGCCGCCTTCCCAGGCTCGGGTGGGCGGGGTGGTGCGGGACGCCGATACGGGTGTCCCCCTCGCCGGCGTCCGGGTCTCCCTCACGGATCTGGACCGGGAGGTCGTCACGGACCGGAGCGGGCGGTACGCGGTGGTCTCGGTCCCGGCGGGCCCGCAGCACGTGGTGCTGTCCCGTCTCGGCTATCGGGACCGGACCCTCCATCTGCTGGTCCCCGGCACGGGTCGCCTGGTGGTGGACGCCGCCCTGCAACCGGACCCGATCCGGCTCCCGGGCCTCGCCGTGCGACCGGTCCGGCCGGTCGGGGGCCTCGACGTAGTCGATGGCACGTCCTTCCCCGACCGGAGCGTCACGCACGACGCGCTGCGGCAGCACCCGACGCTGACCCAGTCCGACGCCCTCCGCGCCCTCGCCGGTGGCGAGACCTTGGCGGCCCCGGAAGCGCCGTCGGGCCTCCATATCCGGGGCGGGGCGGCGGACCATACGGGCTACCTCCTGGACGGCATCCCGGTGCTCAGCCCGTACCACGCGGCGGGTCTCTTCGGCGCCTGGAACCCCGACGCCCTGGGTGATCTGCAGCTTCTCGGCAGCGCGCCGTCCCCCGCCCTGCCGGACGCGCTCTCCGGGAGCGTCTCCGCTCGTTCCCTGGAGCCGGGAGATCGGCTCCGGGTCCAGGCGACGGTGAGCAACGCCGAGGCCCGGACGACCGTCGACGGCCCAGGCCCGGGATCGGTGGGATTCCTGCTGAGCTGGCGCCAGGGCCTCGGGGCCGCCCTGGCCCCCCGGGACGAGAGCTCCTACCTCGCCGGCGAGACCGGGGACCTCATGGCGAAGGTCGAGGCGCCCCTCTTCGGGGGCGCGGTGCGGCTCCTGTGGTACGAGACGGAGGACGAGCTCGGAGCCGCGGCCACGGCGTCGGTGGACGGACCTCCTTCCGACACGCCCTCCCCACGGAACGCCTTCGAGTGGGCCAGCCGATCCCTGGGGGCCACCTGGGACCGCCGACTCTCCGCCTCGACCGGGCTCCGTGTCGACGTCTGGCAGGCCGGGGCCGACGCCGGCTCCCTCTGGCACGGAGGCGCGGTGGCCTCGCAGCTGGCCTCCCGACGTCGAGACGTGGGCGGCCGGGTTCTCGTGACCCGGGAAGGACCTGGAGCCTCGACCGAGCTCGGCCTGCGGATGCGGAGGGTGGGAACCGCCTACGCCGTCCGGCCGCCGGGGGACGGATCCACCCTCGGCGTGGACCTGGAGGGCACCCGGAACGTGTGGACCGCCTTCGCGGCCCATTCCAGGGTCCTCGTGCCGGGGCTGGACGGGTGGGCGGGGGCCGCCGTCTCCCTGGCCGGAGGGGAGTTCCGGGTCGCGCCCCGCGCCCGACTCCGATGGCAGGCCACGGGCACCCTCACGCTGAGCGCCGCCTACAGCCGGACGGTTCAGTACGCCCAGTCCCTCCGGAACCCGGCCTCCCCCGCGGGCGCCGTCTTCCCCTCCGACCTCTTCCTGGGTGCGGGCGTCGGAGGCGTCCCCGTCCCGACCAGCGATCAGGTGGTCCTGGCCACCGGGCTGCAGCCGGCCCCGGGGCTCCGGATCGGCGCCCAGCTCTTCCTCCGACGCCTCTCCGACGTCGTGGTCGTCGCCCCGACCACCCCCGGTCCGTTCGCGACCGCACCGGCACCGAGCGGTGAGACCCGGGCCCGGGGGGCCTCCGTGGAGCTCGCCGCCCGGGGGGCCCGGTACGGCGTGGTCGCGAGCTATGGTCTGCAGCGCGTCCGGGTCCGCACCGCCGAGCTGACCTGGACGCCCCACCACGGCACGGCCCACACCTTCGACGCCGGGGTGATCGTCTTTCCCGGGGCCACCTCGTCCGTCCGGGTGTCGGTGGCCGGCGCGACGGGACGCAGGGGGACGGCCCTGGCCGGCCCGCTGGAGTGGGAGACGTGCAACGCCGTGGACCGGGGGTGCGAGTTCGCCGGCTCCCCCGAGCTCGCCGGCCCCCCCGGCGGACTTCGGCTCCCGGGCTACGTCCGGGTGGACCTGGGGGCCCGGAAGCACTGGCACCTGAGGGTCGGAGGCCGGGACGTCCTTCTGGGGCTGTGGGGCACCTTCACCAACCTCCTGGGCCGGGCCAACGTCCTGACCTACGCCCCGGACCCCGAGTCGGGCCGGTTGAGCCCCGTCGAGATGCTGCCGCGCACGCCGCTGGTGCTGGGGCTGGACCTCCGGTACTGACCCGGTGTCACGAATCCGACCGTCGGCGGTTCCCAGGGTGTACGCGGATCCGGCGCCCTCGTGGACGGGCGCCGGCCCATCCCTTCGGCGGACGAGGAGGCGGCGCGCGTGAGTCCGGGGCGGCGCGGACGGTTCCGAGCGGAGTTCGGACGGACGTTCGAGGCCCACTACGATCGGATCCTGCGCTTCCTCGATCGGATCGGAGGCGACCCGGAGCTGGCCGCGGACCTCGCTCAGGAGACCTTCGTGCGCCTGTACCGACGGGGCTCGCTCCCCGACTCGCCCGGCTCCTGGCTCATCTCGGTGGCCCTGAACCTGTTCCGGAACGCCTACGGAGCCCGGACCCGCCGACGGCGTCTGCTCGACGGACGGGACGCCGGGGCCTGGCACGGCGATCCGCCACCCCAACCGGATCGGGATGCCGACGCCGAATGCACGCGCCTGCGGGTCCGGTCCGCCCTGGACCGGCTCACCGAGCGCGAGCGGAGCCTCCTCCTCCTCCGGGCGGAAGGGTACAGCTACCGGGACCTGGGCGAAGCGCTGGATCTCGAGGAGGCCAGCGTCGGCACGCTCCTGGCCCGGGCCCGACGCCGGTTTCGAGCCTCCTACGGAGAGATGACGCATGACGGATGAGACCCGGGAGGAGGCGGAGCTGGAGGTCCTGTTCCGGAGCCTGGACAACGCCCCCCGCCGAGCCGACGTGGACGACGTGATCGCACGGGCCGGGGGGCGCCGTCAGGGGCGCTGGCGCCTGGCCGCGGGTCTCGTCGCCGCCCTGGCGGTGGGCGGGGCCGCATGGGCCCTGCCGGGCTCGCCGGTGCCGGGCTGGGTGCGGTCCGTCCTGGCCCCCGAAGCTCCACCCCCCCCGACCGCCCCGGGCCTCGGGGAGCGGGAGCCCCCCGGGATCGCTCCGGGAGGGCTGGCCTTCCCTCCCGACGAGGAGCTGGTGGTGGCCATCGACGAGGGCGGGAGCGGCGTGCTCCGGATCCTCACCACGTCGGAGGCCTCGGTCGTGGTGCAGACGGTGTCCGGGCAGGCCCGTTTCTCGTCGGCGCCCAACCGCCTCGGCGTGACGCTGGGCGGTCCGGACACGCTGGAGATCCGGGTGCCTCGGGCCACCGTGCGGGTCGTGGTGACCGTCGGTGGGCGAACCGTCTTCTCCAAGGTCGGAGACGCCGTGACCACCGTCCTGCCCCGGGACGCCGAGGGCCGCTGGGTCCGGGAGGTGGGGGGCGGCGCGTGACCGGCCGTCACGGATCGGCGACTCGTCGGTTCCCCGGGTGAGACCCTGTTCCACATCGACGGAGAGGATGCCGACATGCCTCGTCTCACCCGAGCCGCCGTCGCGGCCCTGATCCTGCCCGCCCTCGCCGCCTGCACCGCCTCGGACGACCCCGCGGCGCCAGGCCCGCCCCCCGACGCGGCCCTGGACCGGGCCGCCGAGCTGCCCGAGGACCCGGTCTTCGTCTCCCCTGCCGAGGCGGCGGCAGATCCCAACCCCTGGTTCCCCCTGGTCCCGGGAGCCGCGTGGACGTACGAGGCCGACGGCGAAGACGGCCTCGAGACGACCCTCGACGAGATCACCGGGGACACCCGGATGGTGGACGGCATCCTCGCCACGGTGCTGCGGGACGAGGTCCGCCTCGACGGCGAGGTGATCGAGCTGACCTTCGACTGGCACGCCCAGGACGTGGACGGCAACGTCTGGTACCTGGGGGAGACCTCCTGCGAGTGGGAGCCGGGCGACTATCAGGAGGGAGACGAGCTCGAGGAGGACTGCGGCGAGAACGGCGATCCCGCCGGCTCCTGGGAAGCCGGGGTCGACGGCGCCGAGGCCGGCATCATCATGTGGGCGAGCCCCGCCGAGCACGTCGGCAAGGCCTATCGCCAGGAGTACTACGAGGGCGAGGCCGAGGACATGGCCAAGGTGGTCCACACCGGCCTCACCGTGACCGTCCCGGCCGGGACCTTCGCCGACTGCATCCAGACCCTTGACTTCACACCGCTGGAGCCCGGCGCCCGGGAGCAGAAGACGTACTGTGCCGGCTACGGCCTCGTGCTCGAGGTCCAGCCCCGGGGCGGCCGCGAGCGGAACGAGCTCGTGGAGGTCGAAGGGCTGCCCGTGGGGGCCTGACGCCCCGGCGGGAGGGTCAGGGAGCGTCCGGCGGAGCGAACGAGGAGGGGCCACCACGCCCCCGCCCGCCGGATGCGGACCCGGGGAGGGGCGTCTCGGCGACACAGCCCGTAGCCCGGTGGACGCGGCCCACCCGGAGCGGTTGCCGCCGGCCCGAAGGAAGGGATATTCAGGTGTCCGGTCCCATCGTGCGGCCGGGCGATCCGAAGCCCTCCCAGGGTCCCGGACGCAGCCGAGGACGCCCCGTGGTCAGCGAACACGCCCGACGCGAGACGGTTCAGGGAGAGGCCGACGTCATCCTCCGTGCCCGGGGGCTCTCCAAGGTCTATCACATGGGCGAGGTCGAGGTCCACGCCCTCCGGGAGGTGGACCTGGATCTCCGGGCCGGGGAGCTGGTGGTGCTCCTGGGCGCCTCCGGAAGCGGGAAGTCCACCCTGCTGAACATCCTGGGCGGGCTGGACCGGCCCAGCGGCGGCCGGCTCTTCTACCACGACACCGAGCTCACGGAGCTCGACGACGACGACCTCACCAACTACCGGCGTCGGCACGTGGGGTTCGTCTTCCAGGCGTACAACCTGATCCCGAGCCTGACGGCCCGTGAGAACGTCGCCCTCGTCACCGAGATCTCGACCCGGCCCATGGACCCGGCGGAGAGCCTGGCCATGGTCGGGCTGGGGGACCGCATCGACCATTTCCCGGCGCAGCTCTCCGGGGGTGAGCAGCAGCGCGTCGCCATCGCCCGGGCCGTGGCGAAGCGACCCGACATCCTCTTCTGCGACGAGCCCACCGGCGCCCTCGACGTGGAGACGGGCAAGCGGGTCCTGGCCGTACTCGACACGGTGAACCGGGAGACGGGAACCACCACCGCCATCATCACCCACAACGTCGCCATCGCCCGCATGGCCGACCGGGTCCTGCACATGAGCAGCGGCCAGGTGGCCGAGGAGGAGGTGCATGCGGTGCGGGCCTCGGTGGAGGAGATGGCCTGGTGAGGC
>DATHRY010000315.1:0-23769 GCA_035464715.1 Longimicrobiales bacterium | reverse complement strand
GATTCTGCCGAAGGCGCGTGAGGAAGGTCGTTCCGTCCATGATCGGCAGCGTCAGCTCCGTGACCACGACGTCGGGCGCGTCCTCCTCGACCATGCGCATGGCCTCGCGCCCGTTTCCGGCGGTGGCCACCTCCAACCCTCGCGCGATGAGATCGTCGGCCAGGGCCGTGCGCTCGTCCCGGTCCGCCACCACCACCAGGACGCGCCCGCCCTGGCGGTGGCCACGATGCCTCCAGAGGACCCGCAACAGGTCCTCCCGCTCCAGCGGCTTGGTCAGCAGGTCCACCGCCCCCAGGAGTCGGCCCCGGCTCTCTTCGGCCACGATGCTCACCACCACCACCGGAATGCTCCGGGTCTCCGGATCGTCCTTGAGGCGGTGGAGCGCCTCCCAGCCGCTCATGCCCGGCATGACCAGATCCAGGGTGATGAGATCCGGCCGCTCCGCCCGGGCGAGCTCGATCCCCTCTTCGGCGGACGGGGCCGTGAACACCCGGCAGCCGAAGTCCCGGAGGTAGTGGGCCATGAGGATGCGGGAGTCGGGCTCGTCGTCCACCACGAGGACCTTCAGGTCCGCGGCGGCCCCGGCGGTGTAGCCGGGCACCTCCTCGGGGTCGGGTCCGAGGCCCGTGGGGTCGTCGTCGGCCGGGTGGGACGCGGCCTCCCCGGGGCGGCGAGGCCGCACGGCCCCCGCCGTCCGGATCGTGAAGGTGGACCCCTCCCCGACCACGGAGCGCACCTCGAGATCGTAGCCCAGCAGTTGGCAGATGGACCGGCTGATGGCGAGCCCGAGCCCGGTGCCACCGTACTCCCGGGCCGTGGAGCCGTCGGCCTGCTGGAACGCCTCGAAGATGGCCTCCAGACGCTCCGGCGGGATGCCGATGCCGGTGTCCTCCACCGCGATTCCGTCCAGGCCGCCGTCCCGTTCCAGGAGGCGCACGGTCACGGCTCCGCCCCCGGAGAACTTCAGTGCGTTCCCGACCAGGTTGATGAGGACCTGCCGGAGCTTGGCCTCGTCCGTCTCCAGGGGCGGCAGGTCGTCGGGCCCCTCCCATGCGAGGGCCACGCTCCGTTCCCGCGCCTGCCCCTCCAGCTGGGCGACGGTGCCGGAGACCAGCTCCACCGGATCCACCTCGGTGATGTCGAGCTCCACGCGACCGGCCTCGATCTTGGCCAGGTCCAGGACCTCGTTGATCAGGGACAGGAGATGGCGGCCGTTGGCCAGGACCCGTTCCAGGAAGCCCATCTCCTTCACGGACAGATTCCCCTGTTTGTTCTTCAGGAGGACGTTCGTGAAGCCGATCACCGAGTTCAGCGGAGTCCGGAGCTCGTGGCTCATGTTGGCCAGGAACTGGCTCTTGGCCCGGTTGGCGCCCTCCGCCTCTTCCTTGGCGACCCGGAGGGCCTCTTCCGCCCGGGCCCGCCGGGTCACGTCCTTGCCGAACATCACCGCCCCGCTGATCCCTGCGTCCCCGGTGATGGGATTGCAGAACACCTCGAAGAGGCGCTCCTGGCCGGCCACCGCCTCCCGGCGCAGCTCCGAGAAGCGCTCCCCCCGGAGGGCGCGCTCGTACAGAGCCCGGTGCCAGGCCGCGTCTTCCGGATCGAAGACCTCCTCGGGCCCTGCGCCGACCCGGGCTTCCCGCCCGGACCTGGCCTCCAGGGCCAGGGCGAAGGCGGTGTTGAAGGTCACCAGGCGCATGTCGCCGTCCACGGACCAGATCCCGTCCCCGGTGCTCTCCACCACGGCGGCCAGGCTGGCCCGGGACTCCGCCAGCTCACGCTCCGCCAGCCGCTGTCCCGAGACGTCCCGGAGGATGGCCTGGACCGACACCACCTCCCCGTTCTCGAGGTGGCGGGTCGCGCTCCCGGAGCACACGACCCGCTCGCCGTCCCGGGTCAGGAAGTCGATCTCCAGGTCCGGGATCTCCGCACCGGCCAGGATCTCCCCGAGGCGCTCCGCGACGACGGTCCGGCGGCCGGGATGGACGACCTCCGCCAGCGGTCGCCCGACGGCCTCGTCGGCGACGTAGCCCAGGGTGCGCTCCCAGGCGGGATTCACGTAGAGGAGCCGCCCCTCGGGATCCGTGCTCTGGATCAGGTCGTGGGCCGAATCCAGGAAGTTCTGCAGGCGCTCCTCGCTCCGCTGGAGCACAGCCTCGGCCTCCCGTCGGGTGGACACCTCCCGGGCCAGGGTCTTGTTCATGCCCCGGACCGCGGCCAGGGAGCGCTCCTCCCTGCGGAAGGTCAGGTGGACGTCCAGGAGGACGCCGACCAGGACGGCCACGTAGCTCAGCAGCTTGAAGACGTGGGCGCCGGTGAGGAGGAGATCCCAGGGTCCCCGCACCCAGACGGCGAAGGCGAGCTGGGCGGCCGCCCCCAGGAAGAGGGCGTGGACCATCCCCCGGTCGAACACGTCGTCGTCCCAGCCGGGCCGCCGGAGGTACCGCCAGGCGGCCAGGGCGAAGAGGACGCCCGGCACCAGGTCCAGGACGTGGGGCGCCATCCCCGAGCCGTGTATGGGAGGCGGCAGGGCGACCGACCCGGCCAGCGCGACCAACACGCCTCCGCCCATGGCGGCGAAGAGCATCCAGTCGCGTCCGGGCCCCCGGGGTACGCCTCGTCCACGTCCGAACCAGAGGTCCGGGACCGTGAAGAAGAGTCCGGCGGACAGCAGGAGGCGAGAGGAGAACCAGCTCCACCCGAGGATGCGCGCCATCGCATCCGGGAGCGTGGCGTCCTGGAGGAGGAGGGCCGAAGCCTGCAGGCCGTCCAGGACGCCCACGGCGGCGAACGCCGCGCCCACGGCGAGGGAGCGCCAGCGTCGACGGCTGGCGTAGCGCACCAGGGCCAGGGCACCCACCACGAGGGCCAGGGTGGTGGCGGCCACCTCCAGGACGAGGTGGACCCGTCGTCCCACCACCGGTCCCGGTCCCGGTGCGAATCCCAGAGCCAGGCCCAGGAGCGCCAGCCCTGCCAGGGCGGCGAACAGTGGACGGACGGTGCGGTCGCGACCGGGACCCAGGGGATCGGGCGCCGCCGCCGGGGCCGTCAGTCCGTCGGGCTCAGCCACCGGCGGATGGCGCTGAAGAGGACCTCTTCGTCCACGATGGGCTTGGTGACGTAGCCGTCGAAGCCCGCGGCGAGATACTTCTCCCGGTCCCCGGCCATGGCGTGGGCGGTGAGGGCCACCACCGGGAGGTCGGTCAGGCCCGGCTGCCCCCGGATCCACGCCAGAACTTCGGTCCCGTCCATGCCGGGCAGGGAGATGTCCAGGAGGACGAGGTCCGGCGCGGCGTCCACCAGGCCCTCGACGGCCGCTGGCCCGGAAGCGAACTCCAGCACCTCGTAGTCGTCCTCGAGGATGGCCTGCACCAGGAGCCGGTTGTCGGCGTTGTCCTCCACCAGGGCGACACGCTTCATGCCAGCTCCTCGCGGACGGCGTCCAGGTGGCTGCGGGCAGCGGTCAGTGCGTCGGCCAGAGGATCCCGGAGACGGCGTGCCGCCTCCCTGTCCCCCGCCTCGGCCACCGACTCGAGCTCCCCGGCCAGGGCGCTGACGCGCAGGGCCCCGACGTTCGCGGCCGAGGACCTCAGGGAATGGGCCCCCCGGCGCGTCTCGTCCAGATCCGCATCGTTCCCGAGGCCGGCGTCGATCTGCCCGAGGCGCTCGCCCGCGTTCTCCAGGTACAGCCGGATCATCTGCACCACGAGCTTGTCGCCCCCCAGGCGCTGAAGACGCACCACCGCCGCCGGATCCAACACCGGGTCCGGGGCGCTCACCGACCCTCCCGGGCGCGCCGGTCCCCGCCGCCGGTGCTCACGCGTCCCCGTCCGCGGCGGCGCGCAGAGCCCGGATCCCGGCTCCGGGTCCGTCGGGGTGCCTGAACACCGCCGAGCCCGCCACCAGCACGTCGGCCCCGGCCTCCACCAATGCTCTGGCGTTCGCCGGCGTCACGCCCCCGTCAACCTCCAGCCGGACGTCGACGCCGACCCGGTCGATCATCTCCCGCATGGCCCGGGTCTTCCCGAGGGTCGCGGGGATGAAGGACTGGCCGCCGAACCCGGGGTTCACGGTCATGATCAACACCAGGTCCACGTCCGGAAGGACGTCGGAAAGGGTGTCCACCGGGGTCGCGGGGTTGATCGCCACCCCGGGGCGCATGCCTAGCTCCCGGATCGCCTGGACCGTCCGGTGCAGGTGCGGGGAGACCTCCTGGTGGACGGTCAGGACCCCCGCCCCGGCCTCGGCGAAGGCCTGGAGATACCGCTCGGGCTCCTCGATCATGAGGTGCACGTCGAGAACACGCTCGGTGGCGGCGCCGGCGGCCGCGGTGATGACGGGACCGTACGAGATGTTGGGGACGAAGTGGCCGTCCATGACGTCCACGTGGATCCAGTCCGCCCCGGCGGCGTCCACGGCCCGGACCTCGTCGGCCAGGCGGCCGAAGTCGCAGGCCAGGATCGAGGGGGACAGGAGGACGCTCACGGGGCGCGCTCCACAGTGCGGATGCCCTCGGGGCCGGCCAGGACCACCTCGTCGGTCACCCCCAGGAAGAAGCCCGTCTCCACGACGCCCGCCCGTGCGTGGAGCCAACGGTCCAGCTCCGGCGGGTCCTGGAACCCGTCCGGAGCCCGGAGGTGGAGCACGTAGTTGCCGTTGTCGGTCCGGTAGGGCGACCCGTCGTCGGTCCGACGCAGCTCTGGATCCAGGCCCCGGTCCCGCAGAGGTCCGAGATGGGCCTCCCAGGCGAAGGGGACGACCTCCACGGGAAGCGGGGCCCGAGTGCCCAGAGCCGGCACCCACTTGGACTCGTCGACGATCACCACGAAGCGTCGGGAGGCCTGGACGATCATCTTCTCGCGGAGGTGCGCCCCGCCCAGACCCTTCACCAGGTTCAGGGCCGGGTCTACCTCGTCGGCCCCATCCACCGCCAGGTCCAGGGGCTGGACCTGCTCGAGGGGACCCAGGGGGATGCCCAGCGTCGTCGCCTGGTCCCGGGTCGCCTCGGAGGTGGGGACCCCGATCACGTCGGTGAGGGATCCGTCGGCGACGGCCTCCCCCAGGAGGTCGACGAAGTGTCGCATGGTGCTCCCCGAGCCGAGGCCGAGCCTCATCCCGGACCGGACCCGCCGCAGGGCCTCCCGCGCCGCTTCGCGCTTGAGCGTTTCGGTGTCCACGGGGCTGTGGGAGGGGGGCACGGCGACTCCGGTGATCGGGGTTGGGGGACCCCTGAAAAGGTAGGGGCCGCCGCGGGGCCCGGCCACCCCGCCACCGCCGGTTGACACCGCGTTCGAACGGGGGTTTTCGTACGGACTCCCCGAATCGGAGCTGGATCATGATCATCGTCACGCGCAGGGGCGTCACCGACGCCGAGATCGACCACATCCGGGAGCGGGTGGAGGCCCTTGGCCTCCGGACCCATCTCTCCCGCGGCGTGGAGCGCACGGTGATCGGGTGCGTGGGGGACGAGGATCTCCTCCGGGGCATTCCCCTCCTCTCCGTGCCGGGTGTCGAGGCCGTCCACGAGGTGCTGAAGCCCTACAAGCTGGCCTCCCGGGAATTCCACCCCGACGGGACGCAGATCCCCTTCGGCGACACGCGGATCGGCGGTGAGGAGTTCATCGTGGTGGCTGGGCCCTGCTCCGTGGAGGGTCGGGACATGATGCTGGAGACCGGCCGGGCGGTTCGACGCCTGGGCGGCCGCGGCGTCCGGGGTGGGGCGTTCAAGCCCCGGAGCTCGCCCTACTCCTTCCAGGGCCGGGGCCGGGAAGGTCTGGAGATCCTCGCGGAGGTGCGGGAGGAGACGGGGCTGCCGGTGGTCACCGAGGTCATGGACACCCGCCAGGTGGAGCTGGTGGCGGGCTTCGCCGACGTCCTTCAGGTGGGGGCGCGCAACATGCAGAACTTCAGCCTCCTCACCGAGGTGGGCCGCACCCAGCGGCCCGTGCTCCTCAAGCGGGGGATGAGCGCAACCATCAAGGACCTCCTCCTGGCCGCCGAATATGTCATGAGCCAGGGCAACGCCCACGTGATCCTGTGCGAGCGGGGCATCCGCACCTTCGAGACCGCCACCCGGAACACCTTCGACCTGGCGGCCATCCCGGTGCTGAAGCTGGAGAGCCACCTGCCGGTGGTCGCGGATCCCAGCCACGCCGGTGGGCGGCGGGACCTCGTGGCGGCGCTCTCCTACGCCGCCGTGGCCGCCGGGGCGGACGGCCTCCTGGTGGAGACGCACCCGGATCCCGAGCGGGCGGTCTCCGACGGGGAGCAGTCGCTGGACCTCGAGGAGTTCGGGGCGCTCATGGAGGGGCTGGCCCCGTTCTGCCGGGTGGTCGGGCGCGCGGTGGCCGAGGCCGTCCCGGCGTAGATCCGGGACGGGGAGCGGGGGTCAGCCCTCGAGCCGCTCCCGCATGGCGACCATCTGGGCCTCCACCGCCGCCCGGGCGGTACCGCCGGGAACGGCCCGGGACTCCACGGACGCGGTCCAGTCGAAGACGTCCCGCACGTCGGCCTCGAACGCTGGGTGCGCCGCCCGGAACACGTCGTCGGAGAGGTCCTCCAGGGAGCAACCCTCTTCCTCCGCCTCCCGGACCAGATGGCCGATGGCCTCGTGGCTGCGCCGGAACGGCACACCCCTTCGCACCAGGTAGTCCGCCAGGTCGGTGGCCAGGAGCTGGCTGTCCAGGGCGCCGTGGATCCGCTCCGGGCGGAAGCGGGCCGTGGCCAGGGCTCCCGCCAGCGCGGGCAGGACCATCTCCAGGGTGTCCACCGTGTCGAAGAGCGGGGTCTTGTCCTCCTGCAGGTCCCGGTTGTAGCCGGTGGGCAGTCCCTTGAGGAGCGTGAGGAAGCCCGCCGCGTTCCCCACCAGGCGCCCGGACTTCCCCCGGACCAGCTCGGCCACGTCGGGATTCCGCTTCTGGGGCATGAGGCTGGACCCGGTGGAGTAGCCGTCGGCGAGACGGACGAAACCGAACTCCCGGGACGTGAAGAGGACCAGGTCCTCGGCGAGCCGGGAGAGATGGACGCCCAGAAGGGCGCCCGCGTGGACCAGGTCGGCCATCCAGTCCCGGTCGCTCACCGCGTCCAGCGAGTTGGGGGTCACGGCGTGGAAGCCCAGCTCACGGGCCAGGGCATCCCGATCCACCGGGAACGGACACCCGGCCACCGCCCCGGACCCGAGCGGCAGGACCCCGGCGTCGTGCCGGACCCGGCGCAGCCGCTCCCGGTCTCTCAGGAGGGGCCACGCGTGGGCCAGCGCCCAGTGGGCCGCTCGGATCGGCTGGCCCTGCTGCAGGTGGGTGTAGCCCGGCATGATGAGGTCGAGCCCCTCCTCGGCCCGGGCCAGGAGCGCCTCCACCACGGCGTCGATCCGGCCCTCGAGGCCCTGGACGACCTCCATCCCCCAGAGCCGGACGTCGGTGGCGACCTGGTCGTTCCTGGACCGGCCCGAGTGCAGCTTGCCGCCCACCTCTCCGACCTCGGCGATGAGGAGGCGCTCCACGAGCGAATGGATGTCCTCGTCGGCGGCGTCCGGGGGCGGCCCCAGCTCCAGGCGCAGCGCCACCCGCTCCAGCCCGTCCTGGATCTCCAGGACCTCCTCGTCGGAGAGTAGCCCGGCCCGCCCCAGGGCACCGGCCCAGGCGATGGAGCCCCGGACGTCGTGGCGCCAGAGCCGGAAGTCCACGTCCAGGCTCAGGTTCAGGGCAGTCATCTCCGGGGCGAGACCCTCCCGGAAGCGGCCGCCCCAGAGGGCGCCGGCGGTCTCGGTCGGCCCCTGGCTCAAGGGGCGCTCCCGGCGCCGCGAGGCAGGACGGCCCCTACCATTGCGCGGATGCCCTGGGGGTCCATTCCCACCACCCGCCGGGCCTCGGCCCCGTCCTTGAACATCACCAGGGTGGGGAGCCCGGTGATGTGGTACGCCTGGGACAGCTCAGGGGCGCGGTCCGAGTCCAGCTTCACCACCAGCATGCGGCCCACCTCGGTCCCCGCGATCTCGTCCAGATGCGGCGCCAGCATGTGGCAGGGCCCGCACCAGTCCGCGAAGAAATCGACCAGCACCGGAACCCCGGCCTGGAGCACCGTGGCCGGGAAATCCTCGGCGTCGACCTTGAGCGGCCGATCCAGAAGGATCGGCTTCCGGCACTTGCCGCACAGCGGGCGGTCCGTGGCCCGCTCCATCTTCACCCGGTTCATGGACAGGCAGAACCCGCAGCGGACCTGCACCTCGCCGGCAGACGCGTCCATGGCTGGAAGACCGTTGACTAGAATTCGTACGTCAGGCGGAGCAGGAGGAGACGGCCGAGGGACGGCGCCCCGACGAACTCCCGGTGCATGTTGTCGAAGATGTTCGTCGCCGTCAGCCCCACGCTGGCCCCTTGCAGCCACCGATCCAGCTTGTAGAGCACGCTGGCGTCCATGACCGTGTAGCCGTCCACGTCCCCGACGAAAACGCCGGAGTTCATGGGGAACCCCTCGGTGATGCGGAGCCGCGCCTCGGCGGAGAAGCCCGCCTGCGCGTCATCCCAGGCGGCGCCGACCGAGCCCTTGTTCCGGGGCGCGTTCAGGGCGATGTCCTGGGAGCCCTCGCACGACTGGTCGTTGTTGAAGTCGAAGCACTCCTCGCTGACGAAGGAGTAGCTCGCGCTGAGGGAGAGCCGGTTCGTGGCGAGGAACTGGAACGCCAGGTCGGCGCCCCACAGGTCCACGTCCCCGAAGTTCCGGTAGGTCAGGATCAGGTCGGAATTGGTGGCCTGGTCCGGCGCGACGGTCCCCACGGGGATCTTCGCCATGGCCTCGATGATGGCCGCGGCCTGCTCGGGGGACACCACGGTGCCCAGGAGGCCGTTCTCCTGGAGACGCTTCAGGACGAACGACTGGACCGTGCCCGGGTCGTAGAAGACGTTCGGGGTCTCGGTCCGGAGCGGGCCCACGAAGTCCTTGATCTGCTGCGTGTAGACGTCGGCCTGGACCAGCAGGCGGTTCCCGAGGATCCCCTGGTAGCCCACCTCGAAGTTGTTGTAGATGGTGGGCTTGATCCGCTCGATGGGGACGACCCCCGGGTCCGGCGCGAAGGGCTGGGGCGGATCCATCCCGGCGCCCTCCCGGTCGAAGCGGAGGAAGTAGGAGTCGATGTCGGGGTCGCCGGCTGCGGCGCCCGGGTTCTGAAGGAAGGGGATGAGGCCCTGTGAGCCGGCCGCCGTCAGGACGCCGGCGATCAGGTCGTTCCAGAGGGGGAGGCCGTTGGCCGGGATCCGCCCGAGCTGCGGCGCGAAGGGCGTGAACATGCAGTAGTCCATCACCCCGCCGGGGCACGACTCGTCGAAGGTGAAGCCCGACTCGGGTACGCCCCGGGTGCGGATGTCGTACGCCACGGGCCCGAAGATGGGGAGCTGCCCCGCCCGGATGTCCAGGAAGAGGTTGTTGGTGGTGGGCGTCGAGAAGGCCCGGTTGTAGGAGAGCCGGAAGACCTGGTTCTCCACCGGCTCGAACACCAGCGCCGCCCTTGGGGAGTAGACCAGGTCCTCGAGGCGGTTGTGGTAGTCCACCCGGAGCGCCGCGACCAGCTTCAGGCTCTGGGACAGCTGGGTGTCGGAGTGGAGATAGCCCCCGATCTCGTCGACGCTGTCGTCGTCCTCGTTCGAGCCGGTGATGGTCCCCTCGGTCCGGGGCCGCGTGAACTGCAGATCGACCCCGTAGATGAAGTCCTGAGTCTCGCCGAGGTTGAAGCCGTGCTGCACCTGACCGACGATCATGCGGGACTTGTCGATGATGGGATTGCCGGTCCCGAAGAGCCGCGTATCCCCTGCGTCGCTCTGGTTGATGAAGGTCTGGGCGAAGAAACGGCCGGTACGGAAGCGGAGCTGGCCGTACCCGTACTTCCAGTCGTAGGCCTGCCCGGAGCCGATCCCCGTCATCTCGATGCTGGAGCCCAGGTTGTTCAGGCCGGCGTTGAAGACGAGCTCGGTCTCGTCGCCGGGACGCCAGTCGAAGCGGAACTCCCCGCCCCACCGCTCCAGGTCGTAGTCCCGATTCGGAAGCGTGGGGTCCTGGGCGCGGGCGGCGTACTCCAGGGGGTCGCAGGTCTCGGCGATGGGGGTCTCGGACGTTCCGCAGGACCACTCCTCGCCCTGGAAGTACTGTCCGGAGACCTTGAACCCCACCTCGTCGTTGAAGGCGTACGCGGTCCGGAACTGCCCCATGAAGACGCTCCGCTCACCCCCGGCCACCGACACCGCCGTTCCCGGCCTGTCGATGGGGGACGAGGTGATGAGGTGCATCACGCCCGACGCGGAGTTTGGACCGTACAGCGCGGCGGCCGGCCCCAACAGGACCTCGATGCGCTCGAGGTCGAAGTCGTTCGTCGGGATCATGTTGTACGCGTTGAACCGCAGCGAGGGCACCGACGCGTACCGGTTGTCGGTCAGGACGAGAAGCGCCCCGGAGAAGACGTTGTTGAAGCCCCGGGCGACCACGTTGCTCGATCCCAGGCCGTTCTGGCTCACGTCCACCCCCGGAAGGGCCTTCACGTGCTCCACGGGCGTCACGACCGTTCTGCGCTCGATGGCCTCCTCCGACACCGTGACCACGTGATTCGGAGATTCCAGCGCCTTCTGGGCCTCGGTCCCCCGGTTGCCGGTGACGACCAGCCCCCCCAGCTGGACGGCGGTCGTCTGCATCTCCACAGTGATCTCGGTGGTCTCGCCGGCCTGGACGGACACCCCGCCGCCCGCGTCGATGCGCTGGATGCCGTAGCCCAGCAGCTCCACGACCAGGACGTAGGTTCCGACCGGGAGCTGGAGCCGGAAACGCCCCTGGGCGTCGCTGAGGGTGCCGTCGGTGCCCGACCCCGAGCGGAGCACCTGGATCTGCGCGTCGGCCAAGGGTTGCTGGGTCTCCACGTCCAGGACCGTTCCGACGATGGTCCCGGTCTGGGCCAGGGCCGGTGCGGCCCCGAGGAGGACGGCCAGGGCGAAGGTACCGAGTGAACCGAGGACGCGATGGCGCATATCCTTCCTCTCACGATCGGGTTTCGGCCAGGTATCGACCACACGTACATGGGTTTGCGCGCCGAAAGCTACCATGCGGACTCCGGCCGGGGCAACGATGAGCTGCCGACCGTTTTCCGCACCTTTTCCCTCCCGTCCATCTACCGCCATGTGCAGACTCGTGGCCTACCACGGTGACCCCCTGCCCCTTCGGACTCCGGTCTTCGGCGGCACTCACTCCCTGTACCGTCAATCCTGGGCCCCGCGGGAGCTGCTGACCGGCTCGGTGAACGTGGACGGGTACGGCGTCGCGTGGCTGCCGGAGGGCGGTTCCGGGACGCTGGTCCGGCTGGCCCGGGTGGAGCCGATCTGGCACGACCCGGACCTCCCCGGCGTCCTCGGCGCGATCCGGTCCGGTCGGATCCTCGCCGCGCTGCGCAACGCCACCCCGGGCCTTCCGGTGGAACGTGCGGCGGTGCTGCCCCTGGTCCACGGGGATCGGGCCCTGGTCCTCAACGGCTACGTGCCCGGGTTCCGGGCCCGGCACATGCGGACCCTGCGCGCGCCCCTGGACGATGCCTGGTACGCCGCGCTCGCGGGCACCGGCGACGCGGAGACCCTCTTCCTCCGGTTCCTCCAGAGCGTGGAGAGGGGGACGGAGCCGGGGGCCGCGCTGGTGGAGGTGGTCCAGGCTGTCGAGGCCCTGCTGGACGAGGAGGACCTGGCGCCCCTGACCCTGGTGACTCAGGGTCCGGAGGGGATCACCGCCCTCCACACGGCCTGGAAGGCTCCGGTGAACTCCCTCTACCTCGCCGAGGGGGTGAAGCTGGCCCCCCGGGGCGTCCTCCTGGCCTCGGAGCCGCTGACCACCGGGCCCGGCTGGACCCCGGTGCCCCGTCATGTCCTGGTCCGCATCGGAGACGGTGGGGTCTCCGTGGAGCCGCTCTAGGAGACCGCGACAGGAACGGCCGGGTCGGCTCCCGCCGGTGGTCGGCTTCCGAGCCAGCTCTCGGGGCGGGCTCCGGGGTCCGTCCCGGTGGCCGGGAAGGCGTCGAAGAAGGCCGACACCCGATCCGCCAGGGCCGGGTCGGCCACCGCCGGGCCCAGCTCCCCCAGCCCGTCCAGAACCCGGTCGCGGAGCCAGGTGGCCTCGGCTCGGAGCTCCGCGTCGCCCACACCGGCCCGGCCTGCCCGCTCGAGGCGCTCGGGCGTGGGCTCCGGGATCTCCCGCAGGACGGCCTGCCGGGCCCTGCGTCCGTGGAGCAGCGCCGTGACCGACGCCCCGGCGACCGCCGCGTACCGCAAGGGCACCGCGTCCATGCAGCGAATCTCCAGGTAGCCCCGGGGCCGGACCTCCGGGAAGAGCGTGGTCAGGTGACGGCGGGCGTCGTCGAGGCTCGCCCCGGCGTCCCACCAGGCCCGGAACGGGCGCGCCGGCTCCCCCGCCGGCCCCAGGAGGAAGGCGTCCGCATCCAGGGCGAACCAGAGATAGGCCTCCCAGGGTCGTTCGTCCGGGTGCGGCGCGAAGATCCCGGTACGTCCGGGGTCGAGCTCCCGCCACAGAGTCGCCCGCTGGCTCCGGGCCGGAGTCCGGGCCCCGCACCGCGACGGGGAGTTCGCGAAGATCGCCAGGAAGAGGGGGGCGAGCCGGTTGGCGGCCCGCCACACGTCCCCCGGGGCTTCACCCAGATCGGCGTTCACATGCAGGGCCGCGCTCTGGAGCATCATCACCCGCCCCAGCGGCCCGCGCCGATCGTAGTGCGCCCGCTGGCGGGGGTAGCGCTCCCCGTTGAGGACGAGGTGCGCGGCGTCCGGCGGACTGGCGGGGTCCACCCCTCGGGCAAGGAGCCGGATCCCCTCCCGCTCCAGGCCCTCCTCCAGGGGCGAAAGAACCTCCTCCAGGGCCGCGTCCAGCGTCGGCAGGTGGACCAGGGCCGCGGAGGAGAGCTCGATCTGGCCCCCGGGCTCGAAGGAGAGGATGCCGCCGGCGGGAATCCCGAACCGGGGAACCCCGGACCCGGTGTCCTCCTCGATCCACCCCCTGCGCCGGGCGAGTTCTCGGAGTACAGGCAGCGTCCCCGGTATCCCGTCGGCGCCTGGCCTCGGCGGGACGGGGCGGCCGTCCCGGGCCAGGACGGGGATCGCCTCGACCTCCAGGCCGGTCCGGGGCGGCCCGGCTCGGCGGGTGGGTTCGAACAGCCCGCGGACCAGGGCCCGGAGCGGAGCGAGGTCCCGGGTCACGGTGCGACCGGGGCCCCGACGATCAGGGCGTAGCGCTCCCGGGCATCGGTGCGCCACTCCACGACGGCCATCCCGGCCCGCCGGAAGAGCGCCGCCACCGTGGGTCGGTCGTACTTGCAGGAGATCTCGGTGCGAATCGACTCCCCGTCGTCCAGGCGGATCGCGCCCCGGCCCGGGACCTCCACCAGCTGAGCGCCCTCCGACACGAGGTGCATCTCGATGCGCCCCTCCCGGGGGTCGTAGAAGGCCCGGTGCCGGTAGCGCTCCGGCTCGAAGTCCGTCCCCAGGCGGTCGTTCAGCACGGACAGGATGTTCCGGTTGAACTCCGCGGTCACACCCCGGGCGTCGTTGTAGGCCGCCTCCAGCTCGTCGCGGGTCTTCCCGGCGGACGGGCGGAGGTCCGCACCCATGAGGAAGGTGTCGCCGGGCTGCAGGAAGGCCCGCACGTTGCCCAGGATCTCCCGGGCCTGCTCTTCCGCGAAGTTGCCGATGGTGCTGCCCAGGAGCGCCACCATGACCGGGCGGGGTACGTCCATGGACGGGTCCACGGGATGGGTCAGGTCGCCGACCAGAGGGGTGACCTGCAGGCCCGGGTACTCTTCGCGGATCCTCCGGGCCGTCTCTTCGAGGAAGTCGCCGCTGACGTCCTGAGGCAGGTAGGCGGCGTCGTTCCGGCGGGCCACCAGGGCGTCCAGGAGGAGCCGGGTCTTGCGGGCGCTGCCGGCCCCGAGCTCCAGAAGGGCCCGAGGCGCGTGCCGCTCCACGAGCTCCGGGGCCCAGGCTTCGAGGAGGGCCCGCTCGGTCCGGGTCGGATAGTACTCCGGGAGGCGGGTGATCTCCACGAAGAGCTCCGACCCGCGGGTGTCGTAGAAGTACTTCGAGGAGAGCGTCCGGGGCCGCCCGGTCAGGCTCGCCCAGACCTCGTCGAGCATGCCGGGTGGAGCCTCCGTCCCCGTCGCCTCCCGGACCTCCGTCCCGCTGCCGCCGTCGCTCATCCCCGCCCCCCCGCGATGCCCTCGTCTTCGGAGGCCAGATCCCGGGCGCATCGGAAGCCCGCGAAGATCTGACGTCGGATCGGATAGTCCCAGTTCCGGAAGGTGGTCCGGATGGCCCCGCTACGGGTGGCGAACGACCCGCCCCGCAGCACCTTGTACTCGGTGCCGAAAAAGGCCTCCGAGTACTCCGGATACGGGAAGGTCCGGTAGCCGGGGTAGCCGTGGAAGTCGGTGGACGTCCACTCCCAGACGTCCCCGATCATCCCGTAGCACCCGGCGGGGCTCACGTTGGCCGCGTAGGACCCCACCGGCGCCGTGTCGAAGGTGACGGCGTCGATGTTGGCCCGGTCCGGAAGGGCGGGCTCGTCGCCCCAGGGGAAGCGCCGCCGGGGACCGCCGGTCGGGTCCCACGAGGCGGCCGCCTCCCACTCGAACTCCGTGGGCAGTCGCTTTCCGGCCCACCGGGCGTAGGCGTCGGCCTCCCAGTAGCACACGTGGCAGACCGGGCGGTCCCGGGCCACAGGTCGCCGGAGGTCGAAGAACCGCTCGTTCCAGCTTCCGTCGGTCGACCGGGACCAGTGCCGCGGCGCCTCGATCCCCTGGTCCCGGATCCACGCGAGGCCGCCCGCGTCCCAGAGCTCGTCCCGCTGGTAGCCGCCGTCCTCCATGAAGGCCAGGTACTCTCCGCTGGTGACCGGGGCGGCGTCGATCCAGAAGGGCGCGAGGTCGACCTCGTGGGCCGGGCGCTCGTTGTCGTAGGCCTCGGAGCGGTCGTCGGTGCCCACCAGCCCCTTCCCTCCCGACACCCGGACCATGGCTCCCGGGGCGTGGTCGGCCCCCTCGGCCGTCGGGATCGCCACGGAGCGGGGCGCCGGGAAGGGCTCGCCCTGCTTGAGCTGGAGGGTCTGCAGGATGGTCTCGTTGTGCTGGTACTCGTGCTGCAGGACCATGCGGTACACGAACGAGTCCCGGAGGAGAGGGCCCGGGCCCGGATCGGGCGCGTGGTCCAGCGACGCCATCACCGCCCTGCGGATGGCCGCCAGATAGGCTCGCGCGCCCCGGCCGTCGGGAAGCGGCAGCCCGTCCCGGATCACCCGGGGATTCCGGAACGGGTCGTACATCCCCCGGAGGCCCTCGCTTCCCCCTTCCCCGTTCAGCTGTTCGAGGAGCCACACCTCCTCGAAATGGGCGATGTGCCCCAGGTCCCACACGATCGGGGACATGAGCGGGTCGTGCTGCGCCCGGAGGTCGGCGTCGCTGAGGGGTGCCGTGAGGAGGAGGGTCCGCAGCCGTGCCTCCTGGAGACGTTCGACGATCTCGGAGGGAGCCAGGGGTCGGCCGGCATGGAGGTCCATGGAGGTCGAGGTCTCTTCTTTGCGCCGGGGGACGGATGCTCGTAGGGTCGCGGGACGGCCGCGACCCCCACAAGAACGCCATGGGGGCCCCTCCGGTTCCCTTCGCCTCCCACGCCGTGACCTCCGCTCTCTCCCCCTCCGGATTGTCGGTCTCCGTGCTGGAGGCCAATGGGCTGGTGAAGGCCTACGGAGCGACCCGGGCCCTGGACGCGGTGGACCTGACGGTCCGACGCGGGGAGACCGTCGCGCTGGTGGGGGAGTCGGGCTCCGGGAAATCCACCCTCCTGCGGTCGTTCAACGCGCTGGTGGTTCCCGACGACGGCGAGGTCCGGGTGGACGGTGTCCCGGTCGCGGGGAGCGACGCGGTGGCGCTCCGGCGCCGCATGGGCTACGTGCCTCAGGAGGGCGGGCTCCTCCCCCACTGGACCGTGCTCCGGAACGTGTCGCTGGTGCCGGACCTCCTCGGACTCCCCGACGCGGTGGACCGGGCGGAGAGGTCGCTCCGGCGCGTGGGTCTGGCTCCCGGGACCTTCGGCGGTCGTCATCCCCGGACCCTCTCCGGCGGCCAGCGCCAGCGGGTCGCCCTGGCCCGTGCCCTGGCGGCGGGGCCCCGGGTGGTGCTGCTGGACGAGCCCTTCGGTGCCCTGGACGCCCTGAGCCGCGGCGAGATCCTGGAGACCTTCCGGGAGGTCCTCGCCGAGGATGGCGTGACGGCGCTCCTCGTGACCCACGACCTGCGGGTGGCCGACGCCCTGGCGGACCGGGTGGCGGTGCTCCGAGAGGGGCGGATCCTGCAGTGTGCCCCGGTTCAGGAACTCCGACGGGCGCCCGCCGACCCCTACGTGGCGGCCCTGTTGGAGAAGGGCGGTCTCGCAGAGCGGGGGCCGACGTGAGGCCGGTGCGGGCTCGGGGCCGAAGCGGGGCGTCCGTGCCGTCGGGCGGCGTTCCGCCTACGACCGCCGGACGACGCCGGGTGGCGGTGGCCATCGGCTGGAGCTTCTGCTGGGTCTGGAGCGTCTGGGCCGGGCCTCTGGTCGGGCAGGAGCGCGCCGAGGTCGATGACGCCGCTCCGCTCGCCCCGGTGGTGGTGGCCTCCAAGCCCTTCGCGGAGAGCCTGGTGCTGGCGGAGGTCTTCGCCCAGCTCCTGGAGGCCCGGGGGCTCCGCGTGGACCGGCGGACGGGCCTCGGGAGCACGGAGATCGTCTTCCAGGCCCTCCGGACCGGCGAGGTGGACGTCTATCCCGAATACACCGGCACGGGGCTCCTCGTGCTCCTGGGCGAGGAGGTAGGCGACGACCCGGAGGAGGTCTTCGGCCGGGTGTCCCGCGCGTTCCGGGACCGCTGGGGCGTCCGATGGCTCCCTCCCCTGGGCTTCGAGAACACCTACGCCATCTCGGTGCGTCCCGTCACGGCGGACTCCCTGGGCCTCCGGACCCTCTCGGACCTCGCGGCGGCCGGTGGTGGGCTGGTGGCGGGACTGAGTCCCGACTTCATCGGCCGGAGCGACGGGCTCCCGGGTCTCCAGGAGGCGTACGGCCTCGCACTGGCCGACGTGCGCCCCCTCCTCCAGGCCGTGAAGTACCAGGCGCTGGCCCAGGGGGAGGTGGACGTCATCGACGCGTACTCGACGGACGGGGCCCTGGACCGCTTCGGGCTCCTCACCCTGGAGGACGACCGGCGCTTCTTCCCGCCGTACGAGGCGGCGCCCCTGGTCTCGGCCGAGGTCGCCGGAGCGCGCCCCGACGTGGTGGCGGCGCTCTCGGAGCTGGCGGGCCTCATCTCCGCCGAGCGCATGCGGCGGGCCAACCGGGAGGCCGAGGTGGACGGGCGGCCGGTCCCGGAGGTGGCGGCGGCTCTCCTGGCCGAGATCGGCCTGGTGGCGGCCGATCCGGCGGTGGCCCGGAGCGCCCGATCCGCGGAGGAGCCCTCGTCCTTCGTGGGGTACCTGTGGGCGCGGCGCGGCGTCACCCTCGGCCTGACGCTGGAGCACCTGCTCCTGGTGGGGCTCTCCCTCCTGGGGGCGGTCGCGGTGGCGCTCCCCCTGGGACTCGGCCTGGACCGGGTACCGGGCCGCGCCGAGAGCGTGATCCGGGGCGTGGGGTTGCTCCAGACGATCCCGAGCATCGCCCTCCTGGCGTTCATGATCCCCGTCCTGGGCATCGGGCTGCGACCGGCGGTGGCGGCCCTCTTCCTGTATTCGCTCTTCCCCATCGTCCGAAACACCTACACGGGGGTTCGTGAGGCGGACCCGGCGGCGGTCCGTGCGGGCCGGGCACTGGGCATGACGGAGCGCCAGATCCTCCTGCAGATCCGTCTGCCGCTGGCGGCGCCGGTGATCATGGCGGGGATCCGCACCGCCGCCGTCATCAACGTGGGGACGGCGACGCTGGCGGCCTTCATCGGCGCGGGAGGGCTGGGAGACCCCATCGTCTCGGGGCTCGCCCTCTCGGACACCCGCCTGATCCTCTCCGGCGCCCTCCCCGCGGCGGTCCTCGCCCTGGCCGTGGACGGGGGGCTGGCCCTGGTGGAACGGGCCGTGGCGCCCCGGGGCCTGCGGGAGACTGGCGCGGCGGCTCCCGCGCCCTGATCCTGTGCGGATGCCCGACACCGTCAGCGCGCCCCGCGCCCCGCTCTCGTCGACCCTCAAGGCCCTCTTCCTCCCCGGACTCGTCTTCCAGTCGGTGGTCATCGCCGGGGGCTACGGGACCGGCCGGGAGCTCGTGGAGTTCTTCCTGTCCCAGGGGCCCCGGGGGGCGCTGCTGGGGATCGCCGTGGCCACCGTGGTGTGGAGCGCGGTGGGGATGGCCACCTTCGAATTCGCCCGCCGGGCCCGGGCGTGGGACTACCGGGCCTTCATGCAGGCGCTCATGGGCCCGGGGTCGATCCTCTACGAGATCGCCTACCTGGGCATGTTGCTCCTCGTCCTCGCGGTGGTGGCGGCGGCGGCCGGGGAGATCGTCCGGGACACCTTCGGCCTGCCCTACGCCACCGGCGTGGTGATCATGATGGCCCTGGTGGGCTACCTCACCCTCCGGGGGAGCGAGCTGATCGAGCGGTTCCTCACCGTGTGGTCGCTCCTCCTCTACGTCACCTACGCCGTCTTCGCGGGGTGGACCCTGCTCCGCTTCGGCCCGGAGATGCGTGCGACGCTGGCCGCGGAGCCGGCGGGGGACGGCTGGGCCGTCAGCGGGCTCCGCTACGCCGCGTACAACATCGGCATCCTGCCGGCGGTGCTCTTCACCCTCCGGGACCACAAGAGTTCGAAGATCACCCTGGCCGCCGGCGCGCTGGTGGGCCCCCTGGCCATTCTTCCGGGACTCCTCTTCACGGTGGCGCTCCTGTCGGCATGGCCGGGGGTCCTGGACGACGCCGTCCCTGCCGCCACCGTGCTGGACGCCCTCGGCTCCCGTGGATTCACCCTGGTTTTCCAGATCGTGCTCCTGGGGACCCTGGTGGAGACGGGCACCGGCCTGATCCACGCCCTGAACGAACGGGTGGCCCACGCGGTGGAGGCCCGGGGCCGCCCCTTTCCCGACTGGGGGCGGTCGGCCGTCGCGGTGGTGCTCCTGGCGTTGGGGAGCGCCCTGGCCTCCTTCGGTCTGGTGGCCCTGATCGCCCGGGGGTACGGCGCCATGACCTGGATCTTCCTCCTGGTCTTCGTGCTACCGGTCCTCACCCTCGGGACGTGGCGAATCGTTCGGGACCCGGCGGTCTGATCGGACCGTCCCCCCAGCGGGCTCCCGGGAGCCAGGGGCGGAGGACGCGGTACGCGCCGGTTCCCGAGGCCGTCCGGAACGCGTCGGCCATGGCCCGCCCGACCGCGTCCTCGGCCCCGCGCGGGGTCGCCGCCAGGAGCCCCGAGCCCGCACCCGACAAGGTCACCGCCCACGCCCCCGCCCCGTCGCCGGCCCGGGCCGCCTCGGCGGCGCCGGCGATGAGGGGAAGGCGGAAGGGGACGTGGAGCTCGTCGGCCATGGCCTCCCGGAGCGCCGGCCCGTCTCCGTCGCCGAGGGCGGGCAGCAGCAAGGCCAGTCGCGCAGCGTTCCGGACGGCGGCGGCGTGGTCCACGACGGTCGGCAGCGCATCCCGAGCCGCCCGCGTCGACAGGCCGGCCCCGCCGGAGGCGTAGACCCACCCCAGTCGGGTGCTCACCGGGAGGGGCCGCGCATCGACGCCTCCGTCCGGCCCGAGGCGCGCCGCCACCAGGCCTCCGAGGATGGCCGGCGCCGCGTTGTCGGGGTGGCCCTCGGCCCGGGCGACCTCCCCGAGGAGGGCGAGGCGGTCCACCTCCTCTCCCCGGACGAGGTGCCCCATGACTCGGCCGGCGATCCGGGCCGCCGCCGAGGAGCCCAGCCCGCCGCCCACCGGGATGTCGCTCCGCACGCTCAGCCGGCCCCCGGGCAGGTTGCCATCGCCCACCTCCCTGAGGCCCCGGAGGATCAGGTCGTCCGCATCCGCCCACGACACCTCCGCCAGGGTCCCGGACGAGGACCGCTGGAGGCCGCCGTCCCCGGATTCCCATTCCGCCTCGAGGAACGCGTCCACCGCCATCCCCAGGACGTCGAAGCCGGGGCCCAGGTTCGAGGTGGAGGCGGGGACCCGCACCCAGAAGGCGGTCACCGGGCCGTCTCCTCCAGGAGCGTGGCCAGAGCCTCCACGTCCCCGCTCAGTCGGACCATGTGCTCGGCTCGCCCCGCATCCCGGGCGTGGGCGGGGGGCTGGGGGTCCTGCCCGGTGGCGTCCCGCACCGTATCCGCGAACTTGGCCGGGTGGGCGGTGGCGAGGACGGTGGCCGTTCCGCCTCCCGGGAGCCCGCCCCGCCGGACCGCGGCCACCCCCACGGCCGTGTGGGGGTCCAGCAGGGTGCCGTGGGTCTCCCAGGCCCAGGCCATGGCGTCCCGGGTCTCCCCTTCGGACACGCGCACGGCCGGGACCTCCCGGGCGAGGGCGCCGGCGTCGTGGCCGAAGAGGTGTTCCAGCCGCTCCAGGTTCGACGGTCGGCCCACGTCCATCGCCGAGGAGCGGGTCGGGTGCACCGGCACCTCCCGGGTCACGCCGTCCCGCTGGAACTGGACCAGGGCGTCGTTGCGGTTGCACGCCGCCACCAGCGGGCCCAGGGGGGCGCCGCCCCGACGGGCCAGGACGCCAGCCGTCACGTTGCCCAGGTTGCCCGAGGGCACCACGACCGGCCCCGGAACCGCCGAGGAGGCCCACCCCAGGAGGCGGGCCAGGTGCAGGTAGTAGAAGGTCTGGGGCAGGAGCCGGGCCGGATTGATGGAGTTGGCGGAGGTGAGGCCGAACCGCTCCCGGGCGGCGGGGTCGGCGAGGAGCCCCTTCACCAGGGCCTGGCAACGGTCGAAGGGGCCGTCCACCTCCACCGCCAGCACGTTGTCCGCGGCCGCCGTGAACTGGCGGCGCTGGAAGGGCGACACCCGGTCCCGGGGGAAGAGGACGACGGCGCGCATCCCCGGGACGTCCCGGACGGCATGGGCCACCGCCCCGCCGGTGTCTCCCGACGTGGCCACCAGGATCGTCCGGGGACCGTCCGCGCCGTAGCGGAGGAGCCGGGCCAGGAAGCGGGCGCCCACGTCCTTGAAGGAGAGGGTCGGGCCGTGGAAGAGCTCCAGGAGACGGAGGTCGGGCCCCACGGAGCGGAGCGGGATGGGGAAATCCAGGGCCTCCCGGGCGATGCGGGCCCAGGGGATCGCCTCCCGGTCCCCGGCACCCCCGAGGAGTCGCGGAGCGACCCAGCCCGCCGTGGCCCCGGCCTCCCGGGGGAGATCCCCGGGGGGTGGGGGGAGGGTCGGCCACGAGGTGGGCATGTAGAGCCCTCCGTCCGGGGCGAGCCCGGCCAGCGCCCCGTCCAGGAGGGAGACGGTGGGCGGGGCCGCGCCTTCGGATCGGGACGACCGTGTACTTCGAAGGAGCATGGCGTCGGAGGAGCGGAGGGTGTCCGGGCCGCGTCGCCCGGGTCTCGACGGGAAACGTGAGCCGGCGAGGTCCGTCCCGCCAAGGGTGAGCCTCCGGGAGACGGGCCGGAGGCTGTTCCTCAGAGGCCGAAGGGATAGGTCTCGGGAATGCCGGGGTCCGCTGGAACCGGGAGGGCGTGGAGGGCCTCGGTCCGGTCCGTCCAGATCCAGCTGTCGAACTGGTGGGGGAGCGAGGCCTGGAAGTAATGGCTCCGGAGCTCCGTCTCCGGTCGGTAGATGACCCCGATGGCCCGGTGCAGGCGGGGCGCTTCGAGCTCCCCCACGATCTCCTCCCGGACCGGGTCCCGAAGGTGGAGGAGGAAGGCCGGAATCCCGACGTTGTGGAAGATGGCCCCGTAGCTCCCGGGCCGGGACGGCCGGACTCCCTTCCGCTCCATCGGGCCGCCCCATTCGGTGGCGGCGGCCACCGTGCCGTGGTCGGTCCCCTGACCCACCCGGTATGCCAGCGCCCCCAGGTCCTCTCGTGCCAGTGCGCCGATGGTCACCTGTCCCTGAGGGCCCATCTCGGTCGCCGCGGCGTCCTGGACGTGGCTGTTGTGGGCCCAGACCACGGCCCGGGTCCCCTCTCCGTGCCATCCCAGGAGGGTCTTCAGGGTGGCGTACATGTGGCGGTCCCGGAGATTCCAGCTGTCGTGCCCGCCCCGGTACATGATCCGGTAGTACCGCTCCGCATCCACGACCAGGCGAGCGTTCTGGAGGGCGTCGAGGAAGGGTTCGCCGTCCCGCTCCATGAACCCCAGGCTCCGGTCCAGGAGCTCCGACAGGATCGCCACCGCCTCCCCTTCGCAGCTTCGGTAGCGGCCCGTGACGGCGGCCCGGCCATAGAGCGCCGGATCCGTCTCCCAGGGGGTGAGGCAGCCGTAGCGGAGCCGGGCAACCGCGGCCACCTCGGGGTCCCGGGCGTCGAGGTAGTCCAGGACCGCCCCGATGGAGCGATGCATGCTGTAGAGGTCCAACCCGTGGAACCCGACCCGGTCCTCGGGGGCGGCGGCGGCGTTCCACTCCCGGAGCCATCCGGCGAAGGCCTCGGTCTCCCGGTTCCGCCACATCCAGGTCGGGAAGCGGGTGAAGGGCCGCCAGTCCTCGCCGGGGTCCTCGCCCCGGGTCCACCGGTGGATCCGGGCGACGTCGGGCCAGTCCCCCTCGATGGCGACGATCCGGAAGCCGTGGTTCTGGATCAGATGACGGGTCAGGTCGGCCCGGAGGCGGTAGAACTCGTGCGTTCCGTGCGTCGACTCCCCCACCAGGACCACCCGGGCATTCCCGACGCGTTCGGCGAGGGATCCCCAGGGCACGGCGTCCAGGGCGTCGAAGGGCTCCGCCGTCTCCCGCAGCAGGGCGGCCGTGGCCGCCCCCACCCGGGGCCCGGGGGCCTCGAAGGCCCAGGGGGCAGGGTCCACCGGGGCGGGCGGCACTCCGTCGCTTTCCTCCTCGTCCTCCCACCCCTCCTGGCCGATCAACGGTACGAAGCGGACCTCTCCCAGATCCTCCTCCCGGAAGCCCCCGTCGAGACGGGTCCATCGGACCAGGTGCTGGTCCCGGGGCGTCGATCCCACGGGGATGATCACCCGCCCGCCCACCGCCAACTGGTCCCTCAGGGAGGGGGGTACGGCGGGTCCGCCGGCGGCCACCAGGATGGCGTCGAAGGGCGCCTCCTCGACCCAGCCCCGGGTGCCGTCTCCCACCCTCACGTGGACGTTGTCGTAGCCCAGCTCGCGGAGTCGTTCCTCGGCGGTCTCGGCCAGGGGGGCGTGGCGCTCGATGGTGAAGACCTCACCCGCCAGCCGGGAGAAGATCGCCGCCGCGTACCCGGACCCCGTCCCCACCTCGAGAACCTTCGACTCCTCCGTGAGTCCCGCCGCGAGGGCCATGAGGGCGACGATGTACGGCTGGGAGATGGTCTGCCCCTCGCCGATGGGCAGGGGCATGTCGCGCCACGCCAGCGAACGGAGGTCCGCCGGAACGAATCGGTCCCGGGGCACCGTAGCCATCGCCGCGAGCAGACGGGGATCGTCGATTCCTCTATCGGCGAGGAGGTCCACCAGGGCCCGGGGACCCTCATGATGGGTGGTGTGGGCTGCCATGCGCCCCTCTCTGCCCAACGGTAGGGAGAACTCCGTTCAGGCGCAGGCGGGAAAGTCCATACGCCGGCGTCAGGAGATGTCCCTCGCCCCCGGCGGCCAGGGGGACGGGGTCTCGGCCT